>JAFXGV010000022.1 GCA_017536765.1 Bacteroidaceae bacterium | reverse complement strand
GGATGTCGCTTGCGACTCGTGAGCAGAAGGCTGTTGTGACTGATTTTTGCGCGTGCCGGGCGTTTTTGCTCCTTTTTGAGCGACAAAAAGGAGATAAAAGAATTAGGATTAAACAAAGATAAGCTCACGGGCCACCGAGGAGTTTGGAGCAAGCACCCAAGTTTTGCAGGTGAACCGATGCTCACAGGGTACACACAAACCTCCTCAGTCTTGCGACGAGCGCAAGCCGGCTCCTCCTAATGAGGAGCAGTTTAATGCCCTTACAACAGGCGGCCACGCGATGAACCCTATTGCCGCAGTTCTCACAAGCAGGGGTAATTTAAGAAAGGCTCACGAGCCACCGAGGATTTTAGAGAACCCCTTACTTCGCCAACGAGAACTTCATACTGAAACCAAAATCCGTGGTGGTAGTGGGGTACGAACTTGCCGAAATGAGCGGAATGGTCTTCTGCCTGTCGAAATAGAAACTGATAGTCATATTCTTGCTATAGGCATAGTCGGCCGTGAACGAATAGTTGAACGACTTGTTGCCGCTTGTAGCCTGTGTGGTACCCATATCTATGCTGCGGCATAGCGATGTGTTGTTCTTGAACGAGAAGTCGGCACGCAGGTTTATGTCGTTGCCCTTGTCTTCCTTGCTCTTCTTGGCCTTTTTGCCACCACCGAACAGTTTGAAGCCCACAATCTTGTATCCCACGTTGAAGGCGAGTTCCTCGGTGTGTGTCTCCACAAGCTGTATTGCGGTGAGGCTCAAATTCAGCACGCGCGATTTAATGTACTTGGCACCCACGGTGAGGTTGTCCTCGGTGGTGACGTTCACTCCGAACAGCGGGTTGAACGATTCGTTTATGGACACTGCTCCAATGTTGTATCGGCTGCTGGGCACGGGCATATTGGTGGTGGAGTTGCTCACAAAGCCTATTCCGTTGGTATATTCCATATATGTGGCAAATGTGCTGTATGAGCCCACTGCATACACGCTCTTGTAGCCGTGCTCAATGTTCACGCTCTTGAAGTACTTTGCAAAGAAGGGCAGCTTGCCCAGGCCCGAATATTTTATCTTCCAGTTGGGCAGCATACGCATAAACTTGGGGAAGATGTCCAACGAACTGCTGCCCGCATCGCCACCCGTGTAGGCGCTAAGGAAGGCAGGAATGAGTACATCCGATGAGTATTTGTCCACCGCACCGTTGGCGGGGTTGTATGGCTGGCCCGCCAAGTTGCTGCCCGCGGGATACTTGCTGCCTGCATATTTGCTCTCTATGCGTTGGTGTATGGTTCCAATGTTCTCTATGAATTTGTCGTAGGCCGACGATTTGTAGTTGTTGTCGGCATTGCCCAGGTCGAAGGCTGTGCCTATGGATATGGTGGTCATAGAGAAATTGCCCGATTCGCTGAATGGCATTCCGTCGTACATAAATTGTATGGTGCGGTTCTTGTTGCGTGTCCAGCTTGCATCGAGGTCTATCTTCAGATCGGGCAATGGTTCAAGTGTGGCTCGCACCTGCAAATCCTCGCCTAATGAGGTGGTTGCCTGTGCTGCAATGCTGTCGTTCTTCAGCAGCCAGTTTCTCTCGTGGGCCTTGCGCAGCCAGCTGTCGCTTGTGAGGCCGAAGGCAAAATCCCATCCCGGTGCCGTGATGCCGTTTACATCGTTCTGGCCGAAGATGTCGCCCACCTCGGGCATAAAGCCGGGCAGTGTCATAGCATAGGCGTTGGTGTAGTTTATGGAGAATGTGCGCAACATCATAAGTGCGCGTGTGGGGTATTGCATAGCCTTGGCAAAGCCTGTTCTCTCGCTCTCGTCCTTCATCTTGGGTATGATGGTGAGTTTCACGGGAATGGTGTCCTTGGTTTTTATGCGTATCCTGTTCTCGTCGAGCACCTTGTATTTTACCTTATACTGCTTTCCGCCTTTTGTGCGTGCCGTGAGCTCGAATTTTTTGCTGTTGAGTTTGTGCTCCACGATGATGCCGCTGTCGGGCGATAGGGTTACCTCCTTTGTAAACGGTTTTGTCTTTTTGGCCTTTACGGTCTTGCTTTTCTTTTTTGTGGTTTTGGTTGTTTTGCTGCTCTTGCTTTTGCTTGCAAAGCGCTTGTTGGTCTCCTCGAGATATGGGAAAAGGTTGTACAGCTTCTCCATATTGAAGTTACCCTTGAGCGTGATGTTTCTCTTGTTGGCTATGTTGTTGCCCAGGTTCACCCCGCCCACGTTGTTGCCGCGTGCCCAGTTGTACGACGATGTGTAGTTGGCATCGGCGTTTATCCATTCGAAGATGGGCAACTTGTTTATGGGCAGGTTGTACGATGCCGAGAAGCTCTGCTGGTAGGTGAGCGGGCGGCCAAAGTCCTTTATGCTGCGCTTCACGGAGTCCTTCCAGATGGCATATTCGTTGGGGAAACGGTTCTTGTTCACGGGCAGGAACGGTTCCTCAATCTCGGCATTGGTGCCGGTGCTTATGTTCATCTTGAGGTTGGTGGTGGGGTCCCACTTCATTGTGAAGCTGCGGTTCCAATAGAACTGTTGCGAGAAGGTGAGCGGGATGCTTGCACCGCCATCTATTGCGTTGAGGTCGCGACGCTGCATCTCGTGGTAGTTGCGTATCATATCGGTGTTGGCAGCGATGCTCTGCGGCAATGGGTTCACACCCCAATCCTTGAGTATCTTCCACCATTTCGATTTGCTCTTTATGCCCGCAAAAGGCTTGATGGTCTTTATGGGGCTGCTGTAGTTATAGGCAATGGAGGCTTTCCAGTTGAGCTTGTCCTCCCAGTTTATGGTGCTGCCGCTGTTCTCGGTCTTTGAGTATGAGAAACTGAAAGAGAGGTTGGCGGGATCGAAAGGCATAGGTACGGGGCTTGCAATGTTTATCTTGGCATTGCTCACACTGAAGTTCCTTGTTACCGAACGCACCTCGGCAATGTTCTTCAAGGAGTCGCGGCTTGTGCCGGTGTATGAGTCGAGCACGTCGTCGAGCAGCAGGTCGGTGTCGAACGGGCTGTAGAGGGGCGACGACACCTCCTCGGTGAACGAGTAGTATGTGGGCACCGATACCTTTGCCGCCTTGGGCAGGAAACGGCCGAGGTCGAATGTTCCTGTGATGGTATAGCGGTAGTAGTCGTCGGTGCGGCGCGATGCCAGTTTATCCTCAAGGCCTCCGAAGCCGGCTGTCTCTATACGGCCCTGGGCGGTGAGTGAACCCAAGTCGGACAGTTTGATGTTGAGGTTTCCCTGTGCAGCCCAGCCGCTCTTGTTGTTGAAGCCGAGCAGGCGCATTTCGTTTACCCACACGATTCCCGATTTTACTGTGGCTGTGTTGTTGCGCACACCAATCATCATCACCTTTATCTGGCCCAGTGTGGGGCTGCCCACAACGCTTATTCGGTTTTTGGGGTTATCCTCGTCGTACTCGCTGTATATAGTGGTGTTGTTCACCCCGCCGCTTTGGCTGTTGCGCAGCGTGTTGCGTTTTACCTTTACATTTGTGAGCTTGGCCAGGGGGATGTCTATCATATTCTCCTGTGGCCACACAATGGCTGCAGCGCTTTGGCTGTTGCCGTCGTATGAGCCGTGGGGGGTGATGTAGAGCGGCACCTCGTACTCGTAGTAATTACTCTTGTAGTCGGAGCCCAGGCGCACGAATACCGAAAGGTCGTTGTTGGCAAGCTGTGTCACATCTATCTCGGGTGCCTCGGCGTGCACATACAGCTGTATGCGCTCATATTGGCGTATATCCAAATTGCTCTTTTTGTAAACGGCACGCGACTCCTTGCTGCCCAAGTTGTTTACCTGCAAGGAGAGGGCCTGTTCGTTGTCCTGGCGCAGCTGCGGCTGGCTGGGATCTATGATGCGGCTTATTCCGGGGGGCAACACGTAGTTCACGGGCTTTCTGTCGCCGTGCTCCTCTATGTTTATGGCCGCCATTGTGAAGTCGCCCGAAATGGTTGGGGCGGTGTTGTTTTTGGATGCAATGGGCTGTTGGTAGGGGCGCCAGTCGCCACGTATGAGTTGCATTGTGGCAAAGCGCAGTGTTATGGGCTTGCGGAACGAGGTCATATACATACGCAGGAAACGTATGGATGTGAAGTCGCGTATGTTGCCCACGGCTTTGTCATAGTCCTCCACGGGGATGCGGAATTTGTACCAATCGACACTCTCGGTATTGCCATTGCGCAGTTTGGTGCTAACGGTGCGCTTGTCGGTGATGTGGTTGCTGCCCACCTGCATATCCTCGGGGCGTAACGATATGTGGTACTGGAAGAAATTCTCATACTCGTCCATCGTGAAGTCCTGGTTGTTGTCCTCAACGTCGGGGGTGCTTTTGGCGGCGCTGCTGTAGCTCTCGCCACCCGATGTGGGCGAGTTGCCCTCGGTGTTGTTGAAATATTTGTAGCGCTCCAGTATGCTCTTTTGCGCGGCATCGTAGTCGCCGCCTCTGAAATAGTGGTAGTTGTCGCCTGCGGGGTCGGCAGCAATGCTGTCGTACACCTCGGCACGCACCTTGCCTTTTATGGCATTGAGATAGTTCTGGTAGGTGGGGTAGGCTGTTTCGCCTGCATCGTCGAGTCCGTCGAGGCCCACATCCTGTTGCTCTCGGCTGCCCGCGTTGTTGTCGAAGGCATAAACGAGGCTGTTTATCGTGGGCACACGGCCCCACACGGTCTCCTCGGCCGTGTAGCTGTTGCCACTTGCGGGGAGGCCGTTTTCAAAGAATTTCTTGCCGTCCTTCATAATATCCTCGGACACCTCGCCCAGGTTGAAGTAGAGGTCGCCGCCCATATCCATCTGTTCGTATATGAAGGGGTCGAGCATCCAGAATTCTATGTACTGTATGTTGGCACCCTCGAAGTCGGTGGTTGTGAGCTGGCGTGTGATGCCGCCCCAACGTTTTTCGGGGTTGTTGAGTTTGCCGTTTGCATCGAGGTCGGTGTCGAGGTTGTAGGGGCCTCGCTCATTGGGGTAGAATGTTACGTTCAGCAGCGAGAGTGTGGAACTTTCGCCGTATGTCGATTCCTTGTTGGGGAAGAGCTCGCGCTCATATACCTCGCGTACATAGTGGTTGGACAGCTGCTCGAGGTCGCTCTTTATGTGTGCGGGCGTGAGCGACGAACTGCGGCGTGTGAAGAGCGGATCTATCGTGTACCAGCTGATGAGGGCGCGGTCGAACCCTGTGAGTATGTTGTTGGTGAGGTTGCTGTATGGCATACCGGTGGGCAGCGAGGAGAGCATCCAGGCCGATGCCTGCTTTATGTCCACGCCGTTTTCGGTGCTCTCGAAATCATCTACATACGAAGCCTCGCTCTGCACGTCGCTCGACGTGCCGGCATCGAGTTTGGCAAATTCGGCAGTGAGGTTTATACTCGACGGCGCTGTGCAGCTGATGAGCGGCAGGCGGTCGAGCAGGTTGGTGAGCCACTGGCTCTGCTTTTTCCACGACAGGTTGAAACCCCATATGCGGTTGTTGAGCGGTTCTGCGCCCATATCCACCTTGGATGTGAGCGGTTTTTCGGTGAGCGACATAAAGGTACCGCCAAAGTTCAGTTCGTCGGAGAAATCGTATTTCCAGTTGAGGCCGAGCACTGTTTTTCGTTGCATATTGAAGAGCGTGTTGCTCTCGAGCGACACCTGTACGTTGGTGCCGGCATCTATGATGCTTTGGTTCAGTATGGTCACTATACCCGATGCATAATCTACCTGGTAGTCGCTGTTCTCGGTAAGTGTCACGCCGCCGGCGGTAACCACCACCGAACCGCGCGGTATGTTGGTGGCACCTGTGTTTATCACGTTGGCGGCAGAGCCGGTGTACTCGCCAATGAGGTAGAATTTATCCTTTTCGGCTATCTGCTTGGCAACGGTCTTGGTAGAGTCGTAAAGTTCCCGGAATACATATTTTTCGGCAAGTGCATCGTCGCCTATCTTCTTTTGGAGGTAGCTGCCGAAGGGCTCCACCGACGGGAAGAAGATGCGGCCCGACGAGGCGTCGACCGTGTACCCGTCAATGAAATCGAAGATGCCGTTGGGGGCCTCCTTGGTGTTGTTGCTGTCGAGCCTGTCGAGGTTGAGCAACTGTAGCAGTGTTTTGCTTTTGAGTGCCTCCTCGGGCAGGTATGTGATGTTTGTTCCAAGGCTGTCGCTTGCGTAATAGACATCGAGCTTGAAGTCGTTGCTTTTTATGTTGCGGGTGCCAAGTGAATAGACGTTCTTCATCATAAGGTCCCAGCAGGCGTTCACGGGCGAGCTTGCATTGGGCTTTATGAGCTTTACAAACAGGGCGCTCTTGGAATCCTTTACATCCGACGAGAACTCACCAACCTGGTAGGTCTGCCCGCCGTAGGTGTATTCGTAGGCGACGGCCAGCACCTCGTCGGCACGCAGGGCTGTTTTCAGTGATATGAAGCCGAGTTCCTTGTTCAGCCGGTATTCCGATGCCGACAGCAACCTGGCGCTTGATAGTTTTTCGTAGTCGCGCCCGCCATAGAGGTTGTCGTTGCCGTTGAGCAGGGTGTTTACCTGGTCGGCATCGCGTATGCCGGCGTATGTGCTGTTAAGCTCGCTGTACAGGTTGTTGGCGTTGTTGGCCGGGATGGGGGTGGCTTCCATACTTGTCCAGCGGTCGTTGCTTATATGTTTTTGCTCGGCAAGGTCGGTAAAGGCCACAATATTACGCGGGTTGTTGTAGTCGCCGCTTTTGTTGGTTACCCACACCTCTATGCGGTTTATGCTCACGCCCGATATGACGGTGGGCAGCTGGGCCATAGAGCGGTCGTAGTTGTCGCGGAAATAGTGGGCAAGGAAGAAGTGCTTGTTCTCGTCGTAGTCGGTTATCTCAATCTCGTATGTTGTGAGTTGTGTGCCGCCCTTCGAGTTCACAACCGTGCTGTTCGATGTCTTTTGCGATACAACAGTTTGCAACGACAGCTTGCCGAACTGGAAATCGGCCCTTATACCAAAGAGAGACGATGCTCCCTTTATGAGGCTCGAGTTTGTGGGGAATGTTACGTTACCGGCCTCCAACAGTTTTATCACCTCGTCTTCTTTTCCCTCGTATTTGAGGTTTATTTTCTTGGCATCGTAGCTGAATGTGGCTTCGGTGTTGTAGTTGAAGTCCATATTCATTTTGTCGCCCACGCTTCCCTTTACGTTCAGGTTTATCTTCTCGTCGAAGTCGAAGGTGTTGGTCTTGCGGTTGCGTTCGCTTAGCGAGGGGTTGTCAACCTCCTGAATGGAGTAGCCGAACCTTATTTCGGCATTTCCCTGGGTTTTTATTCTCACACCGCCGGGGCCGAAAATCTTCTCGGCAGGGCCCAGGTCGAACTGCATATCTGTGAAGTCGAACTTGTCGCCCTCTTTGGCCTTGAACCAATCCTCGTCGTTCTTCTTGCGAAAAAAGTTCTGCATTGAACTGCTCATACGCCAGCGGGTGTATTCGTCTTGGTTCAGCAGTATAGGGGTGGTGAGCAGGCTGCCCTCGCCCAGGCGCGTTCCTATGGAGTAGGTGCCATCCTTTTCGTTGTAAACCGTGTCGCTCTTTATGTTGGGGGGTGTGCGCAGGTCCATAGGCAGCTGTTTCATCTCCTCTATGCCTGCGGGCACCATTTGCGAAATGGGATAGATGGGTTTGAGGCTGTCTTTGCGTGCCTGCTCGGCCTTGCGTTGCTCGGTGGCCTTTTCCCTGCGCTGCCGTATGGTTTGTGCATTATTGTTCTGCGCAACCATCATAGTGGCTGTGCAAAACAGTAAAAGCATAAACAGTGCGCGTGTTTTCATCCCCTTGTTTGTGTTTCTTACAACTCTTTGAGTGCCAGTTTTATTACCTGTTCAATGGTGGCTGTGGGGTTGCTCTTGGCAATGCCCTGCACAACCTTGGATGCTGCCGCTCCGGGGAAACCGAGCATAACAAGTGCGGCAACGGCGCCATCGACCACGTCGTTGTCTATGGCGGTGCTTGTTTGTGCGGAGCCTATCGCATCGCCGCCTATCTCTTTTATCTTGTCCTTCAAATCAACTATTATGCGTTGCGCGGTCTTCAGGCCTATTCCCTTTACGCTCTTTATGACCTTGTCGTTGCCACAAGCTATGGCCTCGCACAGCTCGGCAATGGTGAATGCCGACAATATGGTGCGGGCGGTGTTGCCGCCAATGCCCGACACGGAAATGAGCAACAGAAAGAGCTCTCGCTCCTGCTTGTTGCTGAAGCCGTAGAGCTGGTGTGTGTCTTCGCGTATAACCTCGTATATGAACAGCTTGGCATCTTTTTTGCCTTGCAATGCGCTGTATGTGTTCAGGGTGATGCTTGTTTCGTAGCCCACGCCGGCACACTCAATGATGGCTGTGGCGGGTGTGAGTTCTGCTATTTCCCCCTTCAAGTATTCAATCATATCTTTTTATTTTTTCTATCTTTTAACGTGCTTTTCTTCTCTTTATTGTATGCCGCCCCGTTCTTTAACTTATGTTGCCTGCGGTTTTTCTATGCGCAGCACCTTGTCGCAGTATTTGATGATTGCGGGGCGGTGTGTCACGAATATAAGTGTCTTGCCTGTTTGGCTGCTTGTGAGGCGGCGCAGCATCTCCTGCTCGGTCTCTTCGTCGAGGGCCGATGTCACCTCGTCGAGTATGAGTATGCTGCCGGGGCGCAAGATAGAGCGTGCAACGGCTATGCGCTGTGCCTGCCCCTCGCTGAGCCCGCCTCCCTGTTCCGACAACTCGGTGTCTATGCCCTGGGGCAGTTCCATAACATAGTCGGCACAGGCTATGTGCAGGGCACGCATCATCTGCTCCTCGGTGGCGGTGGGGTTGCCCATAAGCAGGTTGTCTCTTATGGTGCCGCTTATGAGGCTGTTGCCTTGCGGGATATATACAAAATTGCAACGGGTGAGGGTTGATGAGTTGTGTCTTTCATTCTCGTCGTAAATCTCCACCTTGCCACCTTGCGGGTTTATGAGCGCCACTAACAGGCGTATGAGGGTGGTTTTGCCGGCACCCGTCTCGCCCACAATGGCTGTGCAACTGTTTGGCGGGAAATCGAAACTGAAGTTATCGAAAATGGTGCGGCTCTCCTCCTCGTATTTGAAGTTCACATCGGTGAAACGCACACCGGCCGTGCCGCGGAGCATAACGGCATCGCCCTGCCTCTCCTCGGGGATATCTTCGAGCTCATACAGGCGCTCGGCCGCAGTGAGCGAAGCCACTATTCCCGGAATAAAGCGGCTCATATCCATAGTGGGGCGCTGTATTAGCCCCACAAGCTGCAGGTATGCCGAAAGGGTACCAAAACTTACCACGCCCGTGGCAAGCCCCTGCACACCCCACATAAAGGCTATGAGGTAGCCCGCCGCAAAACCAAGCTGCGTAAAGCTGTATGCACCAAGTGAGAATTTTGTGCGGTTGCGCACCTGCCCTTGCAGTTTTTCCTGCAAAGTGGTGAGCTGTTGCTCGGTGTTTTTGTTCTGTTCTAAGGCCTTTATCAACGCTTTGTGTTGCAGGCTCTCTTGCAACACCTCCTGTATGCGGCTGTCGCTGTCGCGCACCTCGCGGTTGAAGCGGCGCATCTTCTTTATGTAGAAACGGCTTGCCAACATTGCTATGGGCAGGGCTACAAGTACCGAAACGGCCAGCATAGGGCTCATAGAGAAGAGCAGAGCGAAGGATGCAAGCAACTGCACCATAACCACTATTGTGGCGGGGATGGTTTCGGTTATGAGTGCGGTGATGTTGTTTACATCGCCCTCCAAGCGGTTGATAAGGTCGCCTGTGTGGTGTTTTTGCAGGTGCAACCACTCGCCTCGCAGCAGGCGCGAAAATATCTTCAAACGCATCTTGTTGCACACCTTTATGCCTATCACGGCGTGAATCCAACGGCTGGCTGCACGCGAAAGAATCTCGGCGAGCATAAGCGAGCCAATTATGCAGCCGGTGATGGCTATGGAGCCTTCACACTCGCCTGTTGCTATGTCTATGGCTCTTTTGCAAGCAAGTACCCATAGCAATTGGCAGGCTACATCTAAAAGCCCTATTATGGTGTTGAGCGCGGCTTGCCCGCGTGCTCCTTTGGAACTGTTCCACAGCCAACGCAAGAGTGTTTTGGTGGAGGTATTGTGTGTTATGTTTTTCATTCCCGTTGTTTGTATTTGCGCATTTGCGCAAAGATACAAAAGTTTATTAATAAAATAGATATAAATTGTTACTAAATATATCGCGCGTGCGATGCTGTGGCGTATTGTCGCCTGCAAAAGTGGTACAATGGGCAAAAAGTGGTCGGCACGTTGCCCGTTCTCAAATATATTCCATATATTTACTGCAAGTTTTGTAAAATATCTGTTATATGAAAAATATTCTCACTCTATGGTTTGCGGCAGCGGCGCTGTTGCTTGCATCTTGTGCCGTCGGCACCTGTGAAAACTTCGATGAAAAGGGCAAAATTGCGGCCGATTTCGAGCAGCGCAAGGCTGCTTTTGGCAATGAAAAATACTTTGCCGTGTTTGATGAAGAACTATCGGGCGCGCGCCTGCAGGCGATGCAGTTCCTCTATGCCTATATGCCCCTGCCCGACATTGCCGACTACCCGGCGCAGTTCCACTTGCAGAATGTGGATTACGCACTTAAGGCCCGCGCCGAAATGCCCTGGGGCCGCGCGGTACCCGTGAGGGAGTTCCTGCATTTTGTACTGCCCGTGAGAGTGAACAACGAGGATATGGACAGCAGCCGCGTGGTATTCTATAATGAACTTAAGGAGTGCGTGCGTGGCCTCTCTATGCGCGATGCCGTGTTGGAGGTTAATCATTGGTGCCACGAAAAGGTCACCTATACCCCCAGCGATGCCCGCACAAGCTCGCCATTGGCATCCATACGCACCGCTTATGGCCGCTGTGGCGAGGAATCGACATTCACAGTGGCAGCCTTGCGTGCCGTGGGAATACCCGCAAGGCAGGTATATACACCGCGCTGGGCACACACCGACGACAACCACGCCTGGGTTGAGGCTTGGGTGGATGGCGAGTGGCATTTCTTAGGTGCCTGCGAGCCCGAGCCTGTGCTGAATCTTGCCTGGTTCAACGCTCCCGCTTCACGCGGAATGCTTATGCATACCAATGCTTTTGGCAATTACGACGGCCCCGAGGAGGTTGTGGGGCGCACTCCCTGCACCACCGAAATTAACGTCACGGCCAATTATGCACCGGTGGCACCTGTAACGGTGCGCGTGCTCGATAAAAAGGGCAGCCCTGTTGCCACAGGCGTTGAGTATAAGATATATAACTATGCCGAGTTCTTCACCGCGGCAGTGCGCCAAAGCGATGCCGATGGCTATGCCACCCTCTCCACGGGCAAGGGCTCGCTGCTTGCGTGGGCTGCCAAAGATGGTATGTATGGCTATGCGCTGTGCAACGCGGGCAGTGGCGACACCGCCGTTATTGTGCTCGACAAAACGAGTGGTTACGCTGCCTCTTTTGAAATGAATATTACCCCGCCGCGCGAACGTAACACGCAGCCTGCCGTCACCCCCGAACAGGCTGCCGAGAATGCCCGCCGTTTTGCTTGCGAAGATTCCATACGCAATGCATATGTGGCAACCTTCATCACGCCGGCCGATGCGGCTGCCTTTGCCCGCTCAATAGGTGCCGACGAGGCTGTCTTGTGCAGCCTTTTCAAGAAATCGCGCGGCAATCACGCGGTGATAAAGGAGTTTCTGCAAGGGGTGTGCAAAGAGGATGTGCCGCTTGCGGTGCAGCTGCTGTCGGTAATATCGGAGAAGGATTTGCGCGATGTGGAGCTTGCCGTGCTGCGCGACCACTTGGCAGGCAGCAGCGCTATGAGGAGCGACGATGCCGCCTTCTATAACTATGTGCTCAACCCCCGTGTGAGTGTTGAGAAGCTAACGCCATACAGGGCCTTCTTCAGCGGTTGCTTCACCGATGCCGAAAGAACGGCCTTTGCCGCCGCGCCACAGGAGTGGGTGGAGTGGTGCCGCAACCACATAACCATAGACAAGGAGTGGAACCCGCAACGCCTCTGTATGTCGCCCCGCGGTGTATGGGAGATGCGCTTGTGCGATGCTCGTTCGCGCAATGTATTCTTTGTGTCGGGTGCCCGCAGTATGGGTATCCCTGCCCGCATAGATGTTGTTACGGGCAAAACACAATGGTTGTCGCAGGAACGCGGCTGGGTGGATGTGAATTTTGAAACGGAGGAGCCCAAGCAGGTGGCGCAGGGAATGGTTACCGCGTCGTTCAGGCCCACTGAGTTTATCGACAACCCCAAGTACTATTCGCATTTTTCAATATCAAAGATAGTGAACGGCCGTTTGCAACTGCAAAATTACCCCGAGAGTGCCACATACGAATCTATGCTTGAAAACGGCACGCCGATGGATGCCGGCGACTATCTTATGGTTACAGGCACACGTATGGCCGATGGCGGTGTGCTTGCCCACTTAACCTTCTTCAGTGTGAACGAAGGCGAGAAGGAGAGGCTTGCTTATGTGCAGCGCGAAAGCAGCGAGCGCCTTCAGGTGATAGGTAATTTCAACAGCGAAAATCTTTTCTGCGATGCTGCGGGCAGCAAACGCTCGCTCCTCTCGGCCACAGGGCGCGGCTACTACGTGATAGCTCTTGTAGCCCCCAACAGCGAGCCCACCAACCATTTCCTGCGCGATGTAATGCCCTATGCAAAAGATTTTGAGGCTTGGGGGCAGAAGATGGTGCTGCTGTTTGCCAATGACGATGAGGCTGCCCGTTTTGTGAACGATTTTCCGCAACTGCCATCGACAGTGGTGTGGGGCACCGACATAGACGGCACCATACATAACGAAATAGTGGCGAATATGAAGTTGCAGAACCCTGCCCGCCCCATAATTCTGGTGGCCGATACCTTTAACCGTGTGGTATTTATGTCGCAGGGTTATTCGATAGGGCTTGGTGAGCAACTGGTGAAGGTGATAAAGCAGTTGGGGAAATAGCATAAAAAAATAGAGCCAATTGGCTCTATTTTTTTATGCTATTTGCAATGGCTCGTACCTCCTCTTCACAGCTCTCCTTGCGGGCATACTCGTCGTTGTGGGGGCTTCCCATAGATACTCCGCTGTGGCGGAACAGCATACCGCTTGGCACGCTTTTGCGTGCCGATGCGTGAATCTCCACCGCGCCTGTTGCCTGCAGTATGCCGGCTGCATTGTGGCTGCCAACGCCGCACCCGGGCATTATGATTATGCGCCCGCAAGCCTGTTGCACTAATTCTTTAATAAGGGGAATTCCTTCGTGTGCCGTGGCCGCCTGCCCCGATGTGAGCAGCCTGTGACACCCCATTGCTATTATATCCTCGAGCGCCTTTTGCGGGTTACGGCACATATCGAATGCGCGGTGAAAGGTAACGCTCATTCCTCCGGCGGCGGCAACGAGCCTGCTGCATAGTGCAGTGTCTATGTCGCCATCGGCTGTGAGGGCGCCAATGACCACTCCGTCGGCACCAAGTTGCTTGCAGGTGCGTATGTCCTCTATCATACAGGCGGCCTCATATTCGTCGTAGAGGAAATCGCCACCGCGTGGGCGTATTATCACATTCAATTCTATTCCCTCCACTTGGCGTGCTTGAGCTATGAGGCCTTTAGATGGGGTGATGCCGCCAATCTCCAGCGCAGCGCACAATTCAACGCGTGCTGCGCCACCGTTGCGTGCGGCTATAACGCTCTCCACGCTGCCTGCGCATATCTCTAATTTTGCCATTTCGCTATTTTGTTATGAGCTCCACAATGTAGTCCACTCCTGCGGGTGCCTCGTCGAACTGCAGTTTCACTCCGTCCTTTGTCTTTTTTACCTTCACGGGCTTTTTGTCGGCGTATGTAAATGCCTTTTTCACTTTGCAACCGAGCGGCAGGAACAGCTCGGTGCTGTCGAGGTTCATTATGTGAACGAAAAGGCGCTCTCCCTTGCGGGTGGTCACTCCCCACTCCTGCACGGGTATGTCGCCCGCGGTGGTGCCATAGATGGTTTCACCGTTGGCTCTTGTCCACTCGCCCATCTCCTTAAGGCGTTGCAGGGCTGCGGCGGGTATCTCGCCGTTGGGCTGCGGGCCCACGTTCATAAGCAGGTTGGCTCCTTTGCCGGCTGCGCTCACAAGGTATTGTATAAGCGTTTCGGTGCTCTTGTAGTTCTGGTCTATGAGTTTGTAGCCCCACATACCGTTCATCGTCTGGCAGGTTTCAAGCGGCAGGCGGCTTACATCCTGCCCCGAAAGACCGGCCTTGTTCTCGCCGGGCAGGTCGCGTTCGAATATCTGTATGTCCTCGCCACTGAAAGGTACCTGGTGGTGGTTATTGCCCACAAGGCACTGCGGTTGCAGACGATGAATCATAGCATACTGCTCTTGTAACTGCCAATCGAAGGGTATGCTGTCCTCGTCGTGGTCCCACCAACCGTCGAACCATATTGCGCCTATCTCGCCGTAGTTTGTGAGCAGTTCGGTGAGCTGGCGGTTCATAAAATCGTAGTATTTGGGCCAATCGACCTTTGCGGTGTCGCGCCCTATGATTTTCTTGCCGGTGCGGCCCATAGGGTATTCATCGCGTGCCCAGTCGAGGTGCGAATAGTACAGGTGCAGTTTTATCCCCTGCTTGTGACACTCGTCGGCAAGCTCCTTTATCACATCGCGCCCAAAGGGTGTGGCATCTACTATGTTGTAGTCGCTCTCGGCAGTGTCCCACATTGAGAAACTGTCGTGGTGGCGGCTGGTGAAGCATATGTACTTTGCGCCGGCGTCCTTTATGGCTGCCACCCACGCTTTGGCATCGAAACGGTGGGGGTAGAAGGCATCGGCCGCCTTGGCATATTCGGCCTTGTCTATCTCGGCATTCTGCAGGTACCACTCGCCTTGCGCAAACATACTGTATATGCCCCAATGGATGAATATGCCGAACTTGCTGTCGGCAAACTCGCGGCGTGCCTGCAGGTTTTCGGGAGTGGGGGTGTATTTGTTCTCTTGTGCCGTGGCGGGTGTGACCACTGCGCCCATTGCTACTATTATTGCAGCCTGTAGTAATCTTTTTATGCTGTTCATTGTTATATATTTTACTGTTTATTGCAAAAATATACGAATATTGTGAAAACTCATATAAAAAAGCCAATTTACTGCAAATAATATTGACGCAAACTTTATATTTTTGCAACTGCTATTGTGCATAGCTTTTATTTACCTCTGTTTTTAATTAAGGAACTATGGAACTGAATTTTATGGGAATAATTATAGGCGTTGCCACGTTTTTGGTCATTGGTCTTTTCCACCCGCTTGTGATAAAAGCCGAATACTACATAGGTGTGCGCAGCTGGTGGCTCTTCCTGTTGGCAGGCATAGCAGCCGCTGTGGCTTCGTTGCTTGTGGGCAACCTGTTTGTGTCCATAATATTGGGTGTGGTGGCCTTCTCCTCCTTTTGGAGCATAGGCGAGGTTTTTGCGCAGAAAAAACGTGTGGAAAAGGGGTGGTTCCCTGCCAATCCCAAGAGGAAAGGATAGCATAACAATGAGAGGGGTGTTTCGCACGAAACACCCCTCTCATTGTTATAGTTTATATGGCTACTCCATTATAATTTTACTTGTAATATCCCCTGCTTTAACAATATAAATACCATTGGCAAGGGGTATCTCCTTGTCGGTGCCACAGTAAATAGCCTTGCCGTGCAGAGTGAAAATGTGTACGATTTCATCTGCCTGCAACCCGCTTATATGCAGTATGCCATTTGCAGCGTGCATATTTACAGCAGTTTCTGCGACTTCCTCTACAGCGGTGGCAAAATTGGTTGTAAAGGTTTGTGTGTCGCCGTAGATTGTCTCTTTGGCTGTTCTTACGTATGCACGGCACTCGTAAACCATACCATATTCAAGATCCTCAATGAGTACACTCATTCGTTGCCCATCGGCCACCACCTTTTTTATCTCGCCCATAGAGCGTGTCACAACAGCTTTTTTAGTCCAATACTCAAATCCCTGCTCTATAATATCATCGGAGCCCGCAAGTGCATAGCCATAAAGATGAACGGAATTTGCCGCTGTCATTGTGGCTGCGTATGTGTGTACGGTGGGGGTAAAATATACGTACGCGTCGGCGGTGCCAAAACCAATCCACTCGCCATAGTAATAAGTGCCATCGGCAGAGCAGTAATAGGGGCGATATTTGTAGTATGTATTTGCACTTAAATTGCTCAATACACCCTCTATAACGCCGTCGTTTACGGCGCATTGCGCATAGTTCGAGGGAACAAGGTCGGGTGCATCTATGCGGCGCCACTCAAAGCCGGTTCCGGTCTCTTCATTGACAATGTTGGCTTCGGCGCATATCACGGCACGGGTGTTGCTTGTGGCTCTTGCGGGAAGGGTGTTGAATGCTATAGCATCGGTCTTTGCGGTGTATCGTTTTGTAACTGTGCCACCCTCCTCGGTTGTGACATAGTATCCCACGGTGTACAATGTGTTTGGCTTTAATCCTGTGAGGGTGAGTGTGGAGCCTTCTCCTTCATATCCTTCGTAACCGCAAGAAACAAATGTGGCGTCGCCCAAATTATGTGTGCCTTTGAACACAAGCGATGTGCTGCTAACGGTTTCGCTGCTGCAATCAAGCTCCACGGCTTTTGTTTTGTATATGCTTGAATTTGTACTGTAGTATGTTTCACCGTCATAAACAGCGTATGTTTGTATCGTGTATTCGGTGTCGGGGGATAGGTTTTCTATCTTAACTATACCTTTTTCGTTGGCAGGGAATTTCTCCTCATTAATATCAGGTATATAAATACCGCTCTCTTCAGGAATATCTACTAAATTACGATGCAAATTGAATGTCATAGTTGTTTGTGTGCATTCATTGCAATTATAGTGGGGCACGGTGGTAGTGAGGGACCTCAAATAGCCTCTGAGGGTATATTCATTACCGGCATATTCGCATACTACACTTGTTTTGTATTTGGTGCTATGTGTGAGTGAACCGACTTTATATACACCTTTCTCATTTGGTGTAAGCTCCTCGATGTCACCAAAGATAACTTTTTTAATGGTAAGCCCGTCGTAGTTGCTTTTAATGGTAAAGCTAATCTCGTCTGTTTTTTTGCTCTTGTAGGCAACTGCTAAAATTTTATTATATTGGCTGTCTTGGAATCCCGGGGTATATATACTTGTGGTGTTGGGGAATACAAAGCTGTAAGTTCTGTTAAATTGGTCTTCTTTCAGTAAATAAACACTTTTTAGTGCGGTGCAACCATAGAACGCACCTACTCTTATAGTTATTAAACTATTTGGTATAGTTACGCTTGTAAGACAGGTGCAATCCCTGAACGCACTATATTCTATAGTTGTTACGCTATTGGGTATTTCAATACTTGTAAGGCCGGTGCAACCATAGAACGCGTTGTCTCCTATTTTAGTTACGCTGTTGGGTATTGTAATGTTCGTTAGTCCTGTACAACCATAGAACGCATCATCTCCTATTGATGTTACGCTATTTGGTATTATCGTATTTTTGCATCCTCGAACAAGTTTGTTGGTTGCAGTTTCTATTATTGCATTGCAGTTGTCGCGGCTATCGTATATGGTATTCCCGCTTTCCACCTTTATGCTTGTAAGGCCGCTACAACCATCGAACGCGTTGTCTTCTATTTTAGTTACACTGCTCGGTATTGTTACGCTTGTAAGACAGGTGCAATCCCTGAACACACTATATTCTATAGTTGTTACGCTATTGGGTATTTCAATACTTGTAAGGCCTGTGCAACCGCTGAACGCATCATCTCCTATTGATGTTACGCTGTTGGGTATTGTAATGTTTGTTAGTCCTGTACAACCATAGAACGCATCATCTCCTATTGATGTTACGCTATTTGGTATTATCGTATTTTTGCATCCTCGAATAAGTTTGTTGGTTGCAGTTTCTATTATTGCATTGCAGTTGTCGCGGCTATCGTATATGGTATTCCCGCTTTCCACCTTTATGTTTGTTAGTCC
>JAFXGV010000006.1 GCA_017536765.1 Bacteroidaceae bacterium | reverse complement strand
CTGTCATTCCGAGCGAGTGAAACGACGAGGAATCTCAAACAATACGCGATAACAGAGATGTCTCACATACGTTCGACATGACAAAACTATGAAAAAGAGAGATCTCCCGTTCGGTTGACATGACAAATACACTCAATTACAATACCAATTATTATATCGAACTCACGTTAATTTAATGTGTCAATACGCTATTTTATCCTCCTTTGCCTGCCACTGCTTGAAGGGGGCAAGCGCCTCGTCGTGCAACAGGTTCTCTATCGGTTTCTTACGTTTGTTCATTGGCAGTTCCAATTCGCGATATATGAAAGAGTCGTCGAAATTAACGGCAGCCGCATCGTGCTGGTTTGCGCCATAATATATTTTATCTATGTGTGCCCAATATATGGCACCAAGGCACATAGGGCAAGGCTCGCAGGATGTGTAGAGAACACAACCGCTTAAATCGAACGTACCCAGTTTGGTGCAGGCTGTGCGTATTGCGTTTACCTCGGCGTGAGCAGTG
Organism: Bacteroidaceae bacterium; assembly: GCA_017536765.1. Classification (GTDB taxonomy): domain Bacteria; phylum Bacteroidota; class Bacteroidia; order Bacteroidales; family Bacteroidaceae; genus HGM04593. The sequence goes on along the minus strand of JAFXGV010000006.1, from coordinate 13,256 downwards.
GGATCGTTGTTGGCAGTCACCCTGTTCACTCCTGTAGCCACCACCTGTCCGTCGCGTGCTATTACCGCGCCAAACGGGCCGCCACCATTCTTCACATTATCCACGGCAATTTCAATGGCTAAGCGCATAAGTTCCTCATTCTTCATAATTGTATCTCTTTTTAGTTGTTCGGTAATTGCGGAGGCTGCCACAGCCTCATAAGCTATCAACTATTTTTACCTACAAAATGTTTTTCGACATACTCAAAAAACTTATCCTTGTACATATCGCCTATGGGCACATATACATCGCCGTCATACACTATGCGCATACGCGACACCTCCATTATTTTGTTCAGGTTCACAAGATAAGAGCGATGCACGCGCATAAACTGCAGCGAGGGGAGAAAATCCTCTATCTTCTTCATACTCATAAGCGACACAATGGGTTTGCTGTGCCCTTCGACAAAAATGCGCACATACTCGCTCATACTCTCGATGTATTTGATTTGAGAAACGGGAATGCGCAACATTCTGTAGTCCGACTTCACAAAGAGGCAATCGTCGCACAAAGAGCCATCTTCGCTATAGCCCTGCGATGCTTTGTGGCGCAAGGTATGTATTTCGTTCACCTTGTTGGCAGCCTTCAGGAACTGTTCAAATGAGAACGGCTTGAGCAGATAATCTATTGCATCGAGTTTGAAACCCTCTATTGCATATTCGGAATATGCCGTGGTGAACACCACCATAGGGCTTTTAGGCAACGAGCGCACAAGCTGCAAGCCGTTCATGTCGGGCATATTTATATCCACGAACATTGCATCTATCTCCTCGGCCGACAGCACCTCTATAGCCTCGGCTGCACTGCTGCAAGCCTTCACGCAGTGCAAGAACGGCACTCTATCCACATATTTCTGCAATTGCACTAGGGCAAGAGGCTCATCGTCAACTATTATACACCTTATCATAATGCACAGGAATTTTTAATATCACATTAAAACTACTCTTTTTCTTCTCTATTTCGAGCGAATACGCCTCGCCATATATGAGCGAGAGGCGTTTGCGCACATTGTCTATACCTATACCGCCGTGCGATTGTGTGTCACTCTTGGCAGCGTCGCTCCCGGCGCAACTGTTAAAACAGTTGAAGCATATTTTATTATCATCAATTACTATGCTCACCAAGATTGATGACTCCTTGTTATACGCCACACCGTGCTTGAAGGCATTTTCGAGGAACGACACAAAAAGCAGCGACGGCACAAAGCAGCCCTCCACATCGGGCGGGAACGAGGTGGTCACCTTCAGTGCCGCAGTGTAGCGCAACCGCATAAGCTCCGTATAGCTGTTGAGGAACTCAATCTCTTTCTCCAGAGGAACAAATGCCGAATGAGCATCGTACAACACGTGGCGCATCATTTTTGACAGACCGATGACAGCCTCTTGCGCCTTCACGGAGTCTATGTCTATGAGCGCGTGAATGTTGTTCAACGTGTTCATAAAGAAATGTGGATTTATCTGATATTTGAGATAATCGAGCTCGGTGCGCAGCTTCTCCTTTTCAACCTCACGCAGATGTTCGTCGTTGCGCAGGGTGAGGAAAAAGAGGCGCACACATATATTGAACGCCAGCACAAACACGATGAGCAGTATTTGCACATTGTCGGGGTGCAAGAAGGCGAACGGCATATTTTTACCCCGTGCCGGTGGCAATAGCTTAACGTTATATGTATCGTTCTCCACAAAAAACGAGTGTATCGTCTGCTGCGCCTCGATGTATGTGGCATATACCTGCATACGAGGGGCCTCGCGGTGCGGCATACGGCCGCCGGGGCGGTCCATCATATGAGCGGTACGTTTGTGCGGTGGCACCGCCGCATCGCGTGTGGATGTAACGATGAGCGAGCCAAAATAGGCCAACGCTATAATGCATATGAGATATAGCAAATAATGCCTTTCCCTCTTTTTGTTCATAAGAAGGAAAGGCATCAATAGGTTATTGTTTACAAAAAAGAGTATGAGTGCCGGCAGCAGGTATATCCAAAACCTATATACGTCGCTCCACTCCACCTGCGATGCAGAACCGGCCAGGATAAAGCCCCAAAAGGGAGACAGAAAGAGAGCCCCCCAAAAGAGTAAATATATTATATATTCTATGGCTACCCTGCTCTTGTACATTCTTCGTCTATATATAGCCCTGTTCAAAGGGAAGCGGCAATATTGCCCTGCAATTTACGAATTTCTGCCCTAAAAAAGTGCCTCGTTATCGCAAAAATCGACAAACTGCCGAAAAGCACCTATGAACCAATACTATTTTACAGCCTTGAAACTCATATCGAGCCCCATCACGGAGTGCGTGAGGGCGCCCACCGAGATATAATCGACACCGCAGAGGGCATAGTCGCGCAGGGTGTCGAAGGTGATACCACCCGACGACTCTGTCTCAAAGCGGCCGGCAACCATCTCCACAGCCTTGCGTGTCTTTTCTGTATCGAAGTTGTCGAACATAATGCGCTGCACGCCTCCAAGGTCGAGCACCTCCTGCAACTCCTCGAAGTTGCGTACCTCTATTTCTATCTTCAAATCCTTGCCGTTGGCCTTGCAATACTCCTGTGCACGGGTAATGGCAGCTGTGATGCCGCCTGCAAAATCCACGTGGTTATCCTTGAGCAGTATCATATCGAAGAGGCCTATGCGGTGATTCACGCCACCACCTATGCGCACCGCCTCCTTCTCCATAATGCGCATACCGGGAGTGGTCTTGCGGGTATCGAGCACGCGGGTGTTTGTACCCTCGAGGCGGCGTACATATTTGCGTGTCATTGTGGCAATACCGCTCATACGCTGCATCACGTTGAGCATAAGGCGCTCGGTCTGCAACAGCGAGCGCACGCTGCCTGTCACATACATTGCAATGTCGCCCTTCTTCACCTCGGCACCATCCTCAATGAGTACCTCAACCTGCAAATCCTTGTCGAAACGGGCAAAAATGCGTTTTGCCATCTCCACACCGGCAAGCACGCCATCCTCTTTTATGAGTAGCATATTCTTACCCATTGCATCGGCGGGAATTGAAGACAATGTAGTGTGGTCACCATCGCCGATATCCTCGGCAAAAGAAAGGTCGATAAGTCTGTCAATAAGTTCGTCTTTGATATTCATAGCATATGATATTTTCTGCGAAGATAGGCAATTCCCACAATTAGTGCAAAAAAGAGCCCTATTGTTTTGCAAGCAATGGAGAATAAAATTGGAAATATACGCCAAAAAAGAGTATCTTCGCTGCCATAAAAAGAAGAACCCTATGAAGATTACATTACTTGTGGTGGGGCGCACCGTGGATTCCAACATAATAGCCGGAATAAAAGACTACACGCAAAGGGTGAGCCACTTTGCACAATTCGATATGGAGGTGATACCCGAACTGAAGAACGCCCGCAAACTGAGCGAAGCGCAACAGAAGGAGCAGGAGGGCGAGCTTATATTGAAGGCTATGCAGGCGGGTGACCGCGTGGTGCTGCTCGACGAGGGCGGCAAGGAGTTTCGTTCCACCGAATTCGCTGCGTGGATAGAGCACAAGCAGAACATATCCACCAAGCGTCTGCTGTTTGTTGTGGGCGGCCCCTATGGTTTTTCGCAAAAGGTATATGATGCCGCGCACGAAAAACTGTCGCTGTCGAAAATGACTTTTTCGCACCAGATGATACGCCTGCTATTCATTGAGCAGTTGTACCGTGCATATACCATTATAAACCATCTGCCCTATCATCACGAATAATTTTCAGGTATTTACATAGCGGTTTACACAAGGCTGTCATTTCGACGACCGCACGGGAGGAGAAATCTCTTAATCCACGATGTTTTGAGCTCACTCGTCGCTTCGCTATGTCAGGATGACAATTTTGTATTTGCTGTAATATCGTATATAGCCGCCTTTTTTATTCTTCCTTTACACCATAATACTCATTCCACTCCTTGAGCACCTGCTGCCAATCCACCACCTCGCCGTCGGCAATAGCCTCGGCCTGGCGCAGCGTTTCGTCGCGCAGTTTCTTTTCGGCATAACGTGCCTTCATAGCCTCAATGGTGGCCTCGTCGAGCACCTGTATGCGCCCGCGACGAACACACTCGTCGAGGTCGGCAGGGCCAAAGGCCTTACCTTGGATATTGAAATCGGATATATTGAATTCGAACACCGTGCGCAGTGTGTGGCGCACCATCTTCTGCTGCGAACGGTTGCCCGACATTTTGCTGCCAAGCAGCTTGCGTATTATCTTTATCTCGCGTTCCGAGAACTTTTTTCGGCCCATCGTTTACTGTTTATTAGTTTGTTCATTTTCCTCGGCCGCCACAAACCGGTAGCAACCGGCATCCACAAAACCACTCTCGCGCACAACACCATCTTTGTCGTAGCGCAGTTTCTCATCGTCGAGCAACGCATCACCACCTATGGAGCGTGCCGTTGAGCCCTCGGTGAGGTGGAAATCGTAGAGGAAGATATCGTGGTCGATGGTTCTGAAATGCTCTGCGGCAAAGGGCGATGTTTCGCTCTCGTCAACCGTTACATTCACAAAATTCTCATCCTCGCCCACCACGGTATTTATGAGCGTGTTTTCAAAATGGTAATTTTTGCAGTGAGGCACCGTGTCGCCAAGGTTGGAGAGGTAGCCCATAAGCTCGTCCTTTTTGCTGCCCGTTATTACGCAATTCACAAAGTCGGCTCCATAGAGGGGTGCCGGTGTTGTGCCATACGAGTTATGCAGCGTGAGTGCCACATCGCGCACCTTATACACAAAGAAATTGGCAATGGTGCAGTGTATGAAACTCACCTTGCCGCCCACTATCTTCACACAATTGCCACCGGCATTGGCCAGCAGGGTGTTTGTGACACGGGCGTGGGCCTGCACAAGCTCCAGCGCATTGCCATAAAAATTTTCGAGGCGCGAGGCGTTCATCGCAAGGCGCTGCACGGTGCTGTCGCCCGCCTCCATCTTTATGCCGTAATTGGCGCTGTGTATGTCGCAATATTCAAATTTGTTGCCATTGCTTGTAGATGCTAACACTATGCCATCCCACTGCCCCGGCAGGCGGTCGTATGGCAGATAGCTGAAGATGTTGTCGGTGCGGTCGCCACGGAATATCACCGGTTGCTCCTTTGTGCCCACTGCCGACAGACTGCCCCGCACCACCATAGGCACCTTGTCGTGGAAATAGAGGGTGGCACCGGGCTCAATGGTGAGGGTGGCACCGGGCGCCACCACAAGGCTGTCGTAAACCACATAGTGGCCTGCCGTTATCACGGAATCGCTGTTCACGGTAACGGCGCGCATAAACGATGCATCGCGGCCATAGGCCAGCAGCACAATATCCTGCTGCACACCGCTTTCGAGGGTAAAGCGCAATCTATCCTCAACCTTCAACGGGGTTGCTGCGCCGTTCCTGGGAGGGGTGAGCTCGGCAAAAAGGAAAAGACTATCTTTGCTCCACAGCTCTATGTCCTGCATAAATGTGCCATACTGCCCATCCACAAGCACACGGAAACCGCTCTCGCCACCGCTCAACAGTTCCACACTGCTTATCCTCAAAGCCTCGTCATTGTTGTTATACACCATCATACCGCCGCGCGATGAGGGCACATCGGTAAAGAGTGTATCAAAAGCTATTGTATCGCCCGAGAATGTAAGGCGGTGCGAGGGATTGGTAGAAAAGTCGGTATCATCGTTGCAGGCAACGATGATAACCGACAATATTAAAAGAAAAGGTATCTTGTCTATGAATTTCATCTGTAATATAATTGCATTCTAATTATAAACGATGAAAGGGGCTGTTTATTGCTTTACAGGTGCATTTTCGAGCACAGCAACAAGGTGGCGCCACCAACGCTCGGTCGAGGGGATGTTCAAACGCTCGTCGGGCGAGTGAACGCCGCGCATCGTGGGACCAAAGGAGATCATATCCAAGTGGGGAGCCTTCTCGAGGAAAAGGCCACACTCCAAGCCTGCGTGGATGGCACGTATTTTGGCCTCGCCGCCAAAGATATCCCTGTATGTGTCGCAAGCCACCTTAAGAATCTCCGATTTCACATTGGGCTTCCAACCCGGGTAGCCTCCGTTTGTTTCCACGGTGGCACCACCAAGCTCAAATGCCGAACGCACGGTTGCCGACACATTGTCGCGGGCCGAAAGGATGGAGCTACGCTGGCTTGCTGTTATCTTCAAGGTATTGTCGCTTGTGCGCTTTATAGAGGCAAGGTTGCTCGATGTCTCAACGAGGCCGGGCATATCCTGGCTCATTGCAAACACACCGTTGAACACCGCGTGAACAGCTTTAAGCAAGCCGCGGGCCACATCAGTATCTATGCAACGGCCTGTGGGCTCGGTGCTCTGCAATGTAAAGCGCATATTGGGCTCGGTGGCAGCATATTCGTCCTGCACCTCGGCTGCAAAGATGTTGAAATCGACACGAACAGACTCCTTGTCGGCCGAAGGAACGGCTATTACCGCCGATGCATCGCGGGGAATGGCGTTGTGCAGGCTGCCGCCCGAAATGTCGCACAGGTAGAACTCATACTTATCGGCAACACGGCAAAGGAAGCGGTTGAGCAGTTTGTTGGCATTGGCACGGCCTTTGTCAATATCGTCGCCCGAGTGACCGCCCGTGAGCCCTGCTATATCCACCTTCATATAGAACATATCGCCTGCAACAGGCATCCACAGGTGCTTGAATGTGGCATAGTTGCACACGCCACCGGCACAGCCTATGAATATTTCACCCTCATCCTCCGAATCGAGGTTTATGAGGATATCGCCCTGCAAGAAGTCGGGAGAGAGTTTCTCGGCACCTGTGAGGCCGGTCTCCTCGTCTATTGTAAAGAGACAGTTGATGGGGCCGTGCTGCATAGTGGTGTCGGCAAGCACTGCCATACCGGCAGCCACGCCTATACCGTTATCGGCACCTAAGGTAGTGCCCTTTGCCTTGAGCCACTCGCCGTCGATGTATGTCTGTATGGCATCCTTTGTAAAGTCGTGCTCCACATCGGGGCGCTTGTCGCACACCATATCCATATGGCCTTGCAATATTATTGTCTTGCGATTCTCGTAACCCGGTGTGGCAGGTTTCTTTATGAGCACATTGCCCACCTCGTCGGCTATTGTTTCAAAACCGAGATTCTTGCCAAAGTCTTGCAAAAACTGCGAAATTTGCGCCTCGTTCTTTGAGCCGTGGGGTATCTCGCACAACTGCAAAAAGAAATCAAACACTTTTTGGGGTTCCAATTTTACATTTTCCATAGTTCCTATTTGTTTAATTTTGTTAAATTATTTTTTCGCTTTCTAAAATATCTTTAATTAACGAGTTATTTATCACATTTTCGCACGCAAAGAAACAAAAAAACGGGCAAAAAGGCTATATTCGCACTCGCTTTGCGAATATAGCAAAAGGCTGGAGCAATAAAAAGGAGTTTACACTTTTTTTAATGCCAAGCCACACACCATATCCAAATTTTATTTCAAATATAATTGAAATGTGGCAAACTTTACTACTTACATTGTTAATAATTGCAATAAGCTTTGCATTATTGGCAATAACCATAATAATAAAGAAGAACGGCAAGTTCCCCAACACCCACGTTGGCGGTAACAAGCATATGCGCAAACGTGGAATTGGCTGCGCCCAGTCGCAGGACAAAGCCGCCCGCCGCGCCAACCCTATGGCAATTGAAGAGATAAGAAAAAAGAAATAACATTAAAAACTATGAAGAAATTTATTTGTTTAGGTTTTGCTGCCATAGCAGCAATGCTCCTCTTTACACAGTGCAACAATGAGCAGCCACAGGCACAGCAGCCTGCACAGGTGGGTTGCGATGGCGTTAAAGGCATAAAGATTGCATTTGTCGATATCGACTCACTGCTCAACAACTACGAGTTCTCCATCACCATCAACAAGGAGATGCTGCGCAAGGAGGAGAATATGCGCCTCACACTCAGCGAGAAGACACGCGACTTGCAGCAGGACATCGACGAGTTCCAGCGCAAGCTCGAAAACAACGTATTTGCCACACAGGCACGTGCCGAGGAGGAGCAGAACCGCATATTGAAGAAACGCGAATCGTATGAAAGACTGTCGGAGCGCCTTGCAAGCGAGCTTGCCGCCGAGAGCCAGAAGAACAACGTCACACTGCGCGACTCCATTAACTCCTACCTCAAGGAGTACAACGCCACACAGGGATACGACCTTATCATAAGCCGCGTGGGCGACAACCTGCTCTATGCAAACGAAGCACTCGACATCACAAAGGAGGTTATCAAGGGGCTTAACGACCGCTACAAGGCTGAAGAATAATTTAATATAAATATTTTTGTTACAACAACGCCGCTGTGGAATTCCACAGCGGCGTTGTTGTAATTCACTTGCATCACCACCCCAAACCGGGCAGGTTATTCGCATCATACTCCTCGGGAATCATAGGTTTGAAGCCCGCAGGCGGAGGCCCCATAGGAGGCTGCCCCATAGCACCGTGAGGAGGAAAGCCCGCAGGGGGCGGGCCAAAGGGCGGCATACCGCCGTTAGATTTTATGGTATCGGGGTTTATATTCAACACCTTGCCGCTATGGTCGATAATGGCAATGAGTGCCTCTTGCTCCCAATAGGCAACTTTGTGCGATGCTACCGCCTGCGCGTGCGAGTAAAGGCCATAGCCCAAACGGGTGCCGCCACTTATGCTGTCGCTCATAAATATTGAATATGAGGCACCCCTCTCCATAAGCGGCGATGCCACCATAACCGAGGCAAAGGGCAATGTACGTGGCAGGCGATAGGACAAAAGAGGTTCGCCCTCATCATCGGCCACATTAAGGTAATTGTCTTTTTTGACATCAACCCCGTTCCAGGAAACAACGGGCACGCTTGTGGCGCTACTCTTGGGCATACAGGGCGAGGGGCCCATTGCACCGCCAAGCGTAACTATGGTGCCGCCGGTTACGGTAAACATCTGCTCCACGTCGGCGTCTATGCCCTGTTCGGGAGTGTGCGTTCCCGTGGCAAGCACCACACCACCCTTTATATCTATGCGGCCATTGCTGTCTATGCCGTCGTTGGCCACGGAATAGGCATATATGGTGCCGTTGTTCACCGTGAGGTTGCTGCCCGAGTTTATGGCATCGTCGTATGCATAGATATATAGTTTCGTATCCTTGCCATCTATTATTATATCACCCTTGGACTCAACGCCCTCGCAACGCTCGCCACGGCCAAGCACCAGAACCTCTATCTTGCCACCGTTTATGAGCAGTGTACTGTCGCACTTTATACCCTTGGGCGATGCGTGTGCGTTAAGGTTGATAGGATGGTTCACATCGTTGCCCTTTGTCTTTATGGATATGATACCACCATCTATCTGCAGGCGGCCATCGCAATTTATTCCCTTTCCCGCATCGCCATCGCTTGCAAGCGACACATTGGCGGCCTTTATATATGTGTGGGCCTTGCTCTTGATGCACGACGATGAGCTGTAGTCGCTCTTCTTTTCCGAAAATAGTGCACCACCCGATGTATGCACCTTCACCTCGCCACCTACAAGAAAAACACTCTCCTTGCTGCTCAATCCCTTGGCCGCAGCACCTTGCAGGTCGGCCATAATGGCACCGCCGAAAACAAATATATTGCGTGCCACCACGGCATCGGCCTTGTCGGCAGCCGCACCAAGCGACATATCGCCGCCAAGCATCACAAAGTTGCCCCGTTTTACCTTTATTATATCCTTGAGCGCTGTGGCCGACACGGTGCCACCCGCAACCACTATGCCCGCAGTGGCATTCACCGCACAGCCTGTTGCATACTCCACGTGCACATCGGCACCGTTCATATAAAGAATGCCCGTAGCCACAAGCGCATCGCGACGTGTGGCCTGCAGGCATATGTCGAGCCCACGGCACAGCACGGCATCGCCAAGCAGCGACAGCGTGGCAGCCTGTTTGTCGGCCTTGGCTGTCGGGCCCGCCTCATCGGAGAGAAACAGCTGCTCACCGGCAAGGAATATCTTCTCCTTCGACGATATTGTAACAGCGTTGCAAGCCACAGAGTGAATGTAGAGGGAGTCGAACGTCACAAGCGGCGATTTTTCGCTCACAATAACAAGCGAACCATTGTCGGTGGCACCCTTAACCACATACTCAACCCCGGCAAGCGACGAGCGCAATGTCACGAAGGCCCCATCAACCGTTGCGGTTATGCCCACGGGCAGCTGCGACAGCTGCACCTCGTTGCCCTTGAACAGGATATCTACTTTTTGGGTATATAATGCCCTATTGAGCTCCACATCGGCAGCCAAGCGCGGCGGCGTGGAGGGGATGCTCTCTATTATGCTCATTGGAGCAGGCACCTCACCTGCACAGGCGGCAAGCAGCAGGGCAAACAGTATTATATATATCTTTTTCATCTATACACACATTTATTGACATCAACGTCACCGTTATGTATTCACGCGGTGGTTCATTTTGCGAATTTATGAATTTTTATAGAAAATGCACGAGTGGCAGAGTATTTTTCGCAAATAATACCTGATAAATATAGCAAAGGCCCGCACAAGCGGGCCTTTGCTATATTTATCAGAAACGTCTTTTACTCTTTATCAAATGCGGAGCAATCATCTTCTCGGGGCGCAGCAGTTCATCGAGTTCCTCTTTGGAGATAAGCTGCTCCTCAAGAACCAAATCGTATATGCTGCGGTTCTCCTTAAGCGCACGGCGTGCGATGCGGTCCGAGGTCTCAAAACCTATCACGGGGTTAAGCGCCGTGGCAATACCTATGCTGCCCAAGACAAGCTCCTTGCAATGGCCCTCGTTGGCAGTGATGCCGTCAACGCAAAGCACGCGCAGGCGGGTGAGGCCCTTCAAAAGCATACGTATGGACATAAGCATAGAGTGAACTATAACGGGCTCCATAGCGTTGAGCTGTAACTGGCCCGCCTCGGCTGCAAATGTAACGGTGAGGTCGTTGCCAATGACACTGTAGCAAATCTGGTTCACAAGTTCGGGAATAACAGGGTTCACCTTGCCGGGCATAATACTTGAACCGGGCATCACGGGAGGTATGTTTATCTCGTTAAGACCGCAACGGGGACCGCTCGACAGCAGGCGCAGGTCGTTGCAAATCTTCGACAATTTAACAGCCAGGCGCTTCAATGCCGACGAGTACATAACCGATGAACCGGCATCGGATGTAGCCTCAACAAGGTTGCCTGCGAGCACAAATTTCTTGCCCGAGATTACGCGCAAGGCATCTACCGCAGTGTGCGAGTAGCCGGGAACGGTGTTGATACCGGTACCAATGGCTGTGGCACCAAGGTTCACTTCGAGGAAGAGCTCTGCCACCTCGGTAAGGCGGCTCACCTCCTCGTCGAGAGTAACGGCAAATGCCTCGAACTCCTGCCCCAATGTCATAGGCACGGCATCCTGCAACTGCGTACGGCCCATCTTTATAATGTGGTCGAACTCTTTGCCCTTGGCACGGAAGGCAGCAATAAGGCGCTGCAACTCGCGCACAAGGTCTTCGTTGTGCAGTATGAAGCAGAGTTTGAAGGCAGTGGGATATGCATCGTTTGTCGATTGCGACAAATCCACGTGCTCTGTGGGGCTGCAATACTGGTACTCACCCTTCTGGTGGCCCATAATCTCCAAGGCACGGTTGGCAACAACCTCGTTAATGTTCATATTGGTGGATGTACCTGCACCACCCTGCACAAGGTCTATGGGGAATTGGTCGGCAAGAGCGCCCTCCATAATCTCCTCGCAAGCCGCCTTAATAGCCTTGCCAATCTCCTCTTCGAGCGTGCCAAGCGACATATTGGCGTGGGCTGCCGCCCATTTAACCATAGCCAAAGACTTTATATAATAAGGATGCTCACCTATGGACAAGCCACTTACATCCTTGAAATTGACCAAAGCCCTTAAAGTTTGGGCACCATAATACGCATCGGCAGGAACTTGAATCTCGCCTAATGAATCGTGTTCGAGACGTGTTTTCATCTATTATCCTATTTTTATATAATTATCCTACTTAAAACAAACGGTTTCACAGGGCAATGCCCAATAAACCAATTGCGAAGATAGTGATTTATTATCTTTTTTACACAAACAACGCCCATTTTATTAAAAAAAATCATAAAAAGCCCATAATATTTGCCCATCGTGCAATATTTGAATACATTAGCCACGTTAAACAATAAACGGGAACCACTGTTTTGTCATACTGAACGTAGTGAAGTATCCAAGAACAACTACGGGGTGAGATTCTTCACCTAAAGGTTCAGAATGACAGACCAATTAACAAACAAAAGAGCATAAGCCTTAAAACCTAATAAAAAAACAGCAAATGGAAAAGAGCAAAATAATAGGTGCGGCACTCATAGCCATAGGCCTGGCAGCGGCAGGCTGCTTCATAAAGAGCGGAATAGACAATTTTGCAGCGCGCGACCGCTACGTAACCGTGAAAGGACTTGCCGAGCGCGAAGTGATGGCCGACCGCGTGGTGTGGAACCTGCCATACAAATGCGTGAGCAACGACCTGCAACAGCTATACAAGGAGGTGGAGAACAGCAGCAAGGCAATAACCGCATTCCTAAAGAACAACGGCATAAGCGACGGGGAGATAATAATTTCTGCACCAAAGGTGCGCGACCGCGAGGCCGAATATTACAGCAGCAACGACATTAAATACCGTTATCAGGCCGAGACTGTCATCACCGTCATCTCCTCGCAGGTGGAAAACATACTGTCGCTTATGCAAAAACAGGTGGAGCTTATGAAGATGAACATAGCCATAACCACCGACTACCAATACCAGACACGCTTTGAATTCACAAAGCTCAACGAGCTGAAGCCCGTGATGATTGAGGAGGCCACACGCAACGCCCGCGCCGTGGCACAAAAATTTGCCGAGGACTCGCAGAGCCGCTTAGGCGACATACGCAATGCCAACCAGGGGCAGTTCAGCATCACAAGCGACGATGTTACCCCGCAGATAAAAAAGGTGCGCGTGGTAACCACCATAGATTATGCATTGAGGTAATACTCCTCCGCATTTACTCGCGTTGCTCGTAAATGAGGCTGACTAAAAAGTATTTTTTAGCAGCCTCATTTTCAGGGAGATGAATAAAAAGATGTAGTTTAAAGCTTTTGCAAACGAGCAAAACATAAAGTTTACTTTAATGTTTTACTGCGAGTGCAGCAAAGGTTCGCTATAAGCAGTGTGCTTGCGCAGCCTGAAAAACCGCAGTTTACT
>JAFXGV010000021.1 GCA_017536765.1 Bacteroidaceae bacterium | reverse complement strand
TAGAGGTACGGTAGAGGCAAAGAATACCGTAAGCGACTATTTCCCTGTGGAGCAGGAGTATGGCTACTCTGTATTTACCACCGTATTCCAGGTGGAGCAGGCGAATAAAAAGCTGAACCTCATAGATTGCCCGGGTTCAGACGACTTTGCAGGAGGTATGGTTTGTGCCCTCGAGGTTTGTAACCTTGCGATGGTTGTCATCAATGGCCAGTATGGCGTTGAGGTGGGTACACAGAACTGCTTCCGTTATATCCAGAAGATGAAGAAGCCTGCTATGTTCGTTGTGAACCAGGTGGATAACGAAAAATGTGACTACGACAACGTGATTGAGCAGTTGCAGTCGATATATGGCTCAAAGGTGGTGCCCGTGCAGTATCCCGTTGCTGCAGGCCCCGGTTTCAATTCTATTATCGATGTGCTTCTGATGAAGAAACTCACTTGGACTGCTGAAGGCCAGCCTCCTATGGTTGAGGATATCCCCGCCGACCAGGTTGAAAGGGCAAAATCATTGCACACCGAGCTTGTTGAGAAGGCTGCCGAGAACGAGGAGGAGTTGATGAACAAGTTCTTTGATTCAGACGACCTCTCTACCGACGATATCCGTATGGGTGCACGCTTGGGCCTCTCTACAGGTAGCGTATATCCCGTGCTCTGCTGCTCTGCCGCCACCGATGTTGCAGTGAGCCGTTTGCTCGAGTTCCTTGCCAACGTGGCTCCCGAGGTTGATGATATGCCTCAGCCCGTTAATGTGGATGGTGTTACCGTTCCTTACGACAGCAATGCTCCCACATCGTTGTTCTTCTACAAGACATCGGTAGAGCCCCACATCGGTGAGGTTAACTATTTCAAGGTAATCAGCGGTACATTGAAGCCCGGTATGGATTTTGTGAATGCCGACAGAGGTTCAAAGGAGCGTATAGCACAGATATATTGCAGCGCAGGTGCCAACCGCACAGCTGTGGATGAACTCAAAGCCGGTGACCTTGGCTGTACCGTTAAGTTGAAGGATGTACGCATCGGTAACACACTTAACGACAAGGATGCCAACAACAAGTTCTCTCTTGTAAAATATCCCGCATCAAAATATTCACGCGCCATCAAGCCTGTTAACGAGAGTGAGATGGAGAAACTTATGCAGGCGCTCAACCGTATGCACGAAGAGGACCCCACTTGGCGTGTAGAGCAGTCCAAGGAGTTGCGCCAGACAATCGTTTCGGGCCAGGGTGAGTTCCACTTGCGCACATTGAAATGGCGTTTGGAGAATGTGGAGAAGATTCAGGTTGTTTACGAGGAGCCCAAAATTCCTTATCGCGAGACCATTACAAAGGCTGCACGTGCCGATTATCGTCACAAGAAGCAGAGTGGTGGCGCAGGCCAGTTTGGTGAGGTTCATATGATTGTGGAGCCTTACGAGGAGGGCCAGCCCTTGCAGGAGGTTTACCGTTTCAACGGTCAGGAGTTCAAAATCAACGCCAAGGCTACCGAGGAGGTTACTCTGGAGTGGGGCGGCAAGTTGGTATTTGTAAACAGCATCGTGGGTGGTTCTATCGATGCCCGCTTTATGCCCGCTATTCTCAAGGGTGTTATGGAGCGTATGGAGCGCGGCCCGCTCACCGGTTCTTATGCCCGTGACGTTCGAGTTATCGTTTACGACGGTAAGATGCACCCCGTAGATTCAAACGAAATTTCGTTTATGCTTGCAGGCCGCAACGCCTTCAGCGAGGCATTCCGCAATGCAGGTCCCAAAATCCTCGAGCCCGTTTATGACGTAGAGGTGTTCGTTCCCTCCGACAAGATGGGTGATGTGATGAGTGATATCCAGGGCCGCAGAGGTATGATTATGGGTATGGAGAGCGAGAATGGTTATGAGAAACTCTCGGCTAAAGTGCCTTTGAAGGAGATGTCCTCTTATTCAACATCGCTCAGTTCGCTCACAGGTGGTCGTGCATCGTTCATAATGTCGCCCGCTTCGTACGAACTTGTTCCCACCGATGTGCAGGACAAGCTTGTTAAGGAGTTTGCTGCCAAAGAGGAGGAGTAACAACAATATTGTTAACTATATCGAAAGGGTGAGCCGCGGCTCACCCTTTTTTTGTTAAATGAGAGTTTGTTTTTGCTAAAATTCCTACTGTTTTGTTGTTTTGGTTGTTAATTTGATAATTAAAAATTTTTAATTTGTTAATTAAAAGAAAAATAGAGATAATTTCGCTTAACAAACGATACAACCTTTGTTGCTTCTCATTATATTTGCGATATGAAGAAGTTGACGATATTGATAGTGGGGCTTGTGATGGGCGTTTGTTGCCTGGGGTTGTTGTACCTGCAGGTGACATACATTGAAGCTATGGTGGATATGCGACGCGAGCACTTTGAAGAGGGTGTGAGACGCAGTCTTTACCAGGCAGCATATAACTTGGAACTCGATGAAATGCGCACCTATCTTGCCAAGGATATTCAAAAGGATATTCACCGAGGGCAGATAAAGGATGGATTTTTGAAGCTCGAGCACTCATATCTGGCATCTACCGAGGGTGGTAATGTGCTGTCGGCATTCGAGCTTAAGACGGTGGTGAAGAACCCCTCGCAGTCGTTGTCGCAGTTTAAGATAAATTCCAACAGGGGCAATCTGTCTATGCGCGATGCGCAGCGCCTGTCGCTCGAAATCCTGAGCAAACGCTATAAGTACCAGCGTGCGGTGCTTGACGAGGTACTCTACAATATGCTTTACCAGGCAAGCGAAAAGCCTCTGCAGGGCCGCATTAACTTTGGCAAGCTCGACCAATATATAAAATCGGAGCTCGCAAGCAACGGTATTCTCATTCCATACCATTTCAGGGTGTTGCGTGGCGACGGCGAGGAGGTGTACCGCTGCTCCGACTACACATACGCCGATGGCGATAATAAATATAAGGAGTTGATATTCAAAAACGATCCGCCCTCGCATATGGCGGTGCTCGAGGTTAATTTCCCCACCTCGCTTTTGAACAATTATATTTATAGTTCGGTTAAATTTATGATTCCTTCCATACTGTTCACTTTTGTTTTGTTAATAACATTTGTGATAACACTATATATGGCATTCAGGCATAAAAAGATAACCGAGATGAAGAACGACTTCATAAATAATATGACGCACGAGTTCAAGACTCCGATATCCACAATATCGCTGGCTGCGCAGATGCTGCAGGACAGCTCCATTGCAAAGTCGCCCGAGATGTTTTCCAAACTGTCGGGTGCCATAGCCAGCGAAACCAAGCGCTTGCGTTTCCAGGTGGATAAGGTGTTGCAGATGTCGATGTTCGACAACAAGAACAACGCATCGCTCAAGATGAAGGAGCTCGATGCCAATGAACTTATTTCGGGCATAGTGAACACCTTCACGGTTAAGGTGGAGCAGAGCGGTGGCAAGCTCACCTGGCAACTCGATGCCGACGATCCATTTATCTATGTCGATGAGATGCATTTCACCAACGTGGTGTTCAACCTTATGGACAATGCCGTGAAGTATCGCAAGCAGGATGTGCCGCTTGAACTGGAGGTGCGCACCTGGAACAGCAACGACAATTTTATGTTGTCGGTAAAGGATAATGGTATAGGTATCCGCAAGGAGGACCTAAAAAAGATATTCGACAAGTTCTATCGTGTGCACACAGGCAACCTGCACGATGTAAAAGGCTTCGGCCTGGGGCTCGCCTATGTGAAACAGATTGTTCAGGCACACAAAGGAACCATACGAGCCGAGAGTGAGATAGGCATTGGAACAACATTTGTAATTGTATTACCCTTAAAATAAAAAATTATGGAAGAGAAACAGAGAATTTTGTTATGTGAGGACGACGAGAACCTGGGTATGCTCCTTCGCGAGTATTTGCAGGCCAAGGGCTATTATGCCGAGCTCTGCCCCGATGGTGACGTAGGTTACAAAACCTTCTTAAAAGGAAAGTTTGATATTTGCGTGCTCGATGTTATGATGCCTGTGAAGGATGGTTTCACCCTGGCACAGGAGATACGCGCGGCAAACTCCGAGATACCCATCATATTCCTCACTGCAAAAACACTTAACGAGGATATATTGGAGGGCTTCAAGATTGGTGCCGACGACTATATTACAAAACCCTTCAGCATGGAGGTGCTTGTGTCGCGCATTGAGGCTATCTTGCGCCGCGTGTGCGGTAAAAAGAGCAAGGAGAATACCTTGTACAAGATTGGCCGCTTCCAGTTCGATACTCAAAAGCAGTTGCTAACAATAGACGACCAGCAGACCAAGCTCACAACCAAGGAGTCGGAACTGTTGAGCCTCTTGTGTGCCCACACCAACGAGATTTTGCAGCGTGATTTCGCTCTCAAAACCGTGTGGACCGACGATAACTATTTCAATGCCCGCAGTATGGATGTTTACATCACCAAGCTGCGCAAGCACTTGAAGGCCGACGATTCCATTGAGATTATCAACATCCACGGCAAGGGATATAAGCTCATTGCTCCCGAGGTTGAGGCTTAATTGTTCAAATAATTATAAATGAAGGAGTCCGCAACCGCGGACTCCTTCATTTATAATTATTTCCCTTGGTTGCTATTCGGTTTTAGTAATAGTGCAGGTGCTGTTGATGTTGGTTGTGAGATACATCACCACGCACAGGAGCAAGAACAGTACCAACGAACCTGTAAGCAGTGCGTAGCTCTCCATTTGCAGCAACATATAATTGAGTGCATATACCAACGCTACAAACCCGCCAAGCATATATGCGCTGCGGTTCTTCAAGATGCCTCGGAAGTAGAACATCAATGTTGCGGTTGTCATAGCACCGAAGAGGTGAGGTAGGGCGCAAACACGGTTTGCGACCGGGCATAAGAGTTGGCAATCTCATTTGTAACTGCGTTCTTCGTCTGTTCGCGGTCCTCTATGACTCCCTTAATCATTGCCAAGAGAATGAGCAGCAGAAGAGATATTGCTGCAACTGCTCACCTTGATTGCCGTGCGTTTTGCCTTTGCGTTTACGTTTGCTTCTATATTTTTAATTATTATTTTGGTTATACTATTTCTCTTCATCGAAGAAATCGCAGTTTGCCTCTGTTGAACTAAAAGAACTGCCAAGGTCGGCGATGCGGTCGAAAAGACGAGTGCGGGCATTGCTTACTCTTGCACCCATAACTGCGGTACCTTCGCCGGTGGCCTCAAACTTCAGTGTATTGGTAATGGATATTGTGGCAGCAACAGCCTCTACATCCTGGTTGGCTCCGATGTAGGCAAATACCCACCCCTTTTCCTTGAGTTCGTCAACAAGAGCTTTGATGGCCACGCCGCTGTACTCCTTGGATGAATTCTCGTATCCGTCGGTAACAACGGTAACGAGCACCTTGTCGTCCTCGGCAACCGTTTTGCGTAGAGCATTCAGTGAAATGCCCATAGCGTCGTATAGTGCGGTACAGCAGGCGGGTTGGTATGTCTCTGCAGTGAGTTCTTTTACATCGTATGCGGACACGCACTCGTAAACACTCTTCACGTCGTCATTAAAAGTTACAAGGCTTACATAGTGTTCCTGGCTTTCGTGTTTCTTTTGGGCGGAACGAATGGACTGGATGGTTTCGTTCACACTGTCAATCGCAGCTTTCTTAATGCTATGCATAGAGCCGCTTTCATCAATAATGATAAGATTGAAAATTTTTGTCTTCATAGTTCGTGATTCAATTTTTATTGTTTGCTACTATGGAGAGGTATTAACACGTCAATCTATCATTTGTCGGTTAATTAAAATAAAAAAAGGTTGCCAAAATTTTGGCAACCTTTTTTTATTTGAGGGAAACTCTTTTCTTATTTCTCCAAAGCCTTTTTGCCGGCCCAGATGTATGCTACAAGGCCCACTACCATTGCTGTATATGTGCCGACGTTCAGTGCGTTGATGTTGTTCCAACCACAGAAGTGACTCAAAATAAGAGTTAATGCTCCAAGAAGAATTATAGCAAGTGCTACATACTTGATTTTAGTTGCCATATCTATATTATTTTATTGTTTTTATTGTCTTTTGCCGTGTGCGCGCACTTTGTACCGCACATTATGTTGCAAAGAAACATATAAATATTTAGAGAACGAAATTTTTTTTGCTTAAAATTACCTCTTGGTTGCAAATTATGGTTAAAAACGTCGCAACGGCGTGTGGTGCAGCGGCGTTTGCAATGCCTTATATCGGTGGTTTTGAAAAAGGTTGTCGTAAAACTTTGGTAATTGAAAATTTATGTCTATCTTTGCACCCGCGTTTTAGATAAACGAATGTTTAACCAATTTATTAATTAAAAATGAATCAATACGAAACCGTTTTCATTTTAACTCCCGTTTTGTCTGATGCTCAGATGAAGGAAGCGGTAGAGAAGTTCAAAGGCATTCTCACTGCTGAAGGTGCGGAGATTGTCAATGAAGAGAACTGGGGCTTGAAGAAACTTGCTTACCCCATCGAGAAGAAGACAACTGGTTTTTATGTAATGTTTGAGTTCAACGCAGAGCCCAAAGTTATATCTAAACTCGAGTTGCAGTATCGTCGCGACGAGCGTGTTATCCGCTCATTGGTAGTGAAATTGGACAAGTATGCTGCTGAGTATGCTGCCAAGAGAAGAAATCTTAAAGGTAATAAGGAGGAATAATTATGGCACAGACACCTTCAGAAATCAGATATTTGACACCTCCCACAGTTGATGTCAAAAAGAAAAAGTATTGCCGTTTCAAAAAGAACGGTATCAAGTATATCGATTACAAGGATCCCGAATTCTTGAAGAAATTCTTGAACGAGCAGGGTAAGTTGCTTCCCCGTCGCATCACAGGTACTTCTTTGAAGTTCCAGCGTCGCATTGCTCAGGCTGTTAAGCGCGCACGCCACTTGGCTTTGCTGCCTTTTGTAACTGATATGATGAAATAAAAAAGGAGGAATAATTATGGAGCTTATATTGAAAGAAGATGTAATCAACCTTGGTTACAAAGACGATATCGTTAAGGTAAAAGACGGTTATGGCCGTAATTATTTGATTCCTACAGGCAAGGCTGTTGTCGCTACAGAGTCTGCAAAGAAAGTTCTCGCCGAGAACCTTCGTCAGCGTGCTCACAAGCTCGCTCAGATTAAGGCCGATGCTGAGGCTGTTGCACAGAAATTGCAGGGTGTATCTCTCACTATCGCCGTTAAGGTTAGCGAGACGGGTACAGTTTTCGGTTCTGTAACTGCTGCTCAGATTGCCGACGAGCTTGCTAAACTTGGCCACGAGGTTGACCGCAAGGTTATCTCTGTTGAGGCTGCCAAGGAGGTAGGTGAGTACAATGCTACTATCCGCTTGCACAAGGAAGTTACCGTTAAGGTTCCCTACACTGTAGTAGCTGAGGCTGCTGAATAATTTAGGATTATTTGGTAAATATATAGGAGCGGGGCTGTGTCATACGACACAGCCCCGCTTTTTTTTGAAAAAAATATCGTTTTCTGCAAACTTTTCTCTTTTTGCTGTGTTATAGTAATAGACAGTAGCAAAGCAACGAGAAAATTAGTAGAACTTTTTCTTAATCATTCAATTCCCCCCAGGCAACCCTCCGTAGTGATTACGCGGGGTTGCCCTCTTTTTATGACTCACGGGCTACCGGGGAGTTAAACGAAAGTTTGCAACAAAAAATTTTATGAAAAGTTGCATAAGACTTTTAATAGCTATATCTTCGCACTCGGATAAAGGTGTAACAACCACCCCTTTCGGTGGTGTTAGTAAAAGGGAATCCGGTTGAAATCCGGAGCTATACCCGTAGCTGTGAGTCCATTTATGCCGCGGTAATCTATTGCCACTGCCCCTTGCTGGGTGGGAAGGTAACCGCAAAGGCGGACAAGCCAGAAAACCTGCCTCTTATTCATTATGTGAGTATTAACAATGCCTCGGGTGAAGGCTTGCTAACCCTTGTTTTTATGCAAAGATTTTTTGGGGCGGTTGCCCTTTGTGCCATTTGTATGTGGTTGTGCGGTGCGCATATATGCCGCGCTCAACAGGTAGATACGCTTTCGTCGGTGCGCAACCTTGCAGAGATAGAGGTTGTGGGCGATGCCGTGGATATTGTTTTGTCATCGGCCACCCCTGTACAGGAAGTGCGCAGCGGTGACATTGAGCGCTTTGGCTATACCACGGCAGCCGATGCTCTAAAGCGTATGGCCGGTGTGCAGGTGCAGGACTATGGCGGTATAGGCGGCCTTAAAACGGTGTCGGTGCGGGGGCTTGGTGCCAAGCACACTGCGGTGAGCTACGATGGTGTGGCGGTGTCCGATGCCTATAGCGGGCAGATTGACATAGGGCGCTATGCTCTCGACAATGTGGAGCTTCTCTCGCTCACGGTGGGGCAGGGGAACGATATATTCCGCCCTGCACGCAGTTTTGCATCGGCAGGCCTTTTGGAAATTAAGAGTCGCAGGCCTCTTGCAACCCGCACTGCAGCCAAGGTGCGTGGCGGCTCGTTCGGCCTTTTGGGTGCCGTGCTGCTGCGCGAAAGGATTTTCGGTCGCCATTGGAGCTATTCGGCCCACTTGAATGTGCAACGTGCCGACGGCGACTATCCATTTACTCTTGTAAATGGTTCGCAGAGTAGCAGGCAGCACCGCGCCGATGGCGACACAAAGAGCATTGCTGCCGAAGGTAATCTGTTCGGCTCTTTCGGCAGCCGTGGCAATGTGCAGATGAAGGTTGCGTATTACGACTCGGAACGTGGCTTGCCGGGCAGTGTAAGGCTATATAACAAAGAGAACAGCGAGCGTTTGTGGGATAACAATTTTTATGTTCAAGCCACGGGCGAGGTTGCGCTGTCGGCCAAATGGCGGGCACGTGCGGTTGCAAAATACAACTACCTCTTTTCGCGCTATAAACAGGTGAACAAGAACTACTCGGCAGGTTACCAGGCCGATGCAAACACGCAGAACGAGTATTATGCCTCCGTGGGCGCTCTTTATACCCCCGGTGGCGGTTTCTCCTTTTCGTTAACGAGCGATTTGTCGTTTGCCACCGTGAAAAATAATTTTCTTGCAGGCAGGGAACCGCAAAGAATAAATTCGCAAACGGTGTTGGCTGCATCTTATGAAAAGGGCTCTGTTACGGCAACGGCAAGCCTTTTGGGTACACTCCTTGCCGACGATGCGGGCGGTTCATCGAAAACCGACAACAAAAAGCGCCTTTCACCCGCTGTGTCGCTTGCTTGGCAGCCTTTTGGAAACGTGCCGTTGCGCCTGCGTGCATCGTACAAGGATATTTTCCGCACACCCACCCTTGCCGACCTCTACTACCAACGTATGGGTAATGTGGAGCTCAAGCCGGAGCGTGCCACACAATACAACGTGGGTGCCACCTATGGCGGCAGTTTGGGCAGCAGGGCATCTGTGGCCCTCTCCATCGACGGCTATTACAACAGGGTGAAGGATAAAATAGTGGCGCTGCCCACAATGTATATATGGCGTATGCAAAACTATGGCAGGGTATATGTCAAGGGGGTGGATGCAACCTTGTCGGTCACCTGTTCGCCCGCCCGTAACGTGGAACTTATTGCCGATGCCACGTATAGCTACAGCCACACGGTTGATAAAACCAACCGCAATTCAAAAAATTACGGTCACCAGATACCATATACCCCGCGCCACGCGGCAAACGGTTCGCTCACGCTCAACAACAAATGGATAAACATCTCCTATCTTGTGACATTTGTGGGCGAGCGATATATGCTGCCGCAGAATATCACAGAAAACAGGCTGCCCGCATACACCGAGCACACCGTGTCGCTTAACCGCGAGTTTGCATTGCGTGGTAACAGGTTGTTGCGCTTGCAGGGCGAGCTGTTGAACTTCACCGATAAAAGCTACGAGATAATTGGCTACTATCCTATGCCCGGGCGGCAGTGGAGGCTTACTGCTTGTATAACCTTTTAATACTAATAAATATGAAAAAGAATCTGTTTCTTCTTTTTGCCTTTGTGGCAATAGCTTTTGTGGCTTGTAGCGACAGCGATGATGCACCTTCGTTCGTTCCTCCTGCAAGCGGTGTGAATATGACTGAGTTGTGCCAAAAAGATGGTGTGCTGTATGGTTTCCTTTCGGAGTACGACGCCAATTGGAACCAAACAATCGTTCACAGCAGTTACAACACGGCAACAGGTGCCGTGGCAAAGCCTTGGCTTGCCGACGAGGTATCGTCGCCCTATAAACTTTTTGCCGCAGGCGATTATATATGCATTACCACATCGGACTATGTGAACGATGGCGATGTGAACCTTTTTACCACCGATGGCCGCCTGCTCACAAGTTTCACGGCGGGAGTAGGGCCCCGTCGCGGAGTTGTGGTGGGCAATGATATGTATGTTCTTTGCGAGGGCTTGTGGGGATACAACAATGCGGTTCTCACAAAATATAACCTCAACGACCATACTGTGGTGCGCGACTGTTTTATGCAGCAGAATGGCGTGGGCCTGGGCGACACGGCCAACGATATATGTGTCTATGGCAGTAAAATGTATATTGCCGTGTCCACCGACAATATCATTTGGGTAACCGACAAGGAGGCACGCGTGATAGAGAAAATAGAGACTGCCGCACAGCCTCGCTACCTTGCAAGCGCAGGCGGCAAGGTGTATGCCACCTATTATAATGGCAATGTGGCCCGCATCGACACCACGGCTTGCGCTGTGGAAGCCACTGTGGCGGTGGGGCGCAACCCCGAGCAGCTGTGCGTGGCCGATAATAAATTGTTTGTTGCCAATTCGGGCGGCCTTGACTATCCCAACTACGACAAGACCGTTTCGGTTATAGATATCCCGTCGTTCACCGAGGTGAAAAAGATTGAGGTTGCCGCCAACCCCGCAAATATCCTCACAGGCGACAACGGTTTTGTCTATCTTGTTTCACTTGGCAATTATGCCGATGTTCCCAATACCTTGCAGTGTATAAATCCTTATACATTTGAGGTAACCAATCTGACCGAAAGTAAATAAGAGTGGCTTTATTATATATGCGGCCCGCTAATTTTATTCGGCGGGCCGCATATTTTTTAATAGAAATTCATATCTTCGCTCATAATTATGTGCAAGATACTATGTAACATATTTGCCGCCCTGCTGCTGTTGCTTGCGGCGGCTTGCAGCAGCGGTTCGCGCGACGTTGCTATGGAGCAGCGTGCAACCCTGCTGTGTGGCATCATAGACGAATGCCGCTACAAGGATATTGCCCGTGTGGATAGCGCCGCATCGCAGTTGCTTGCAATGGATGCGGGTAACGAGCAGAATATGATTGCCCGCAATGCACTTGCCTATGCCGCAATGATGCAGATGGACTACAGGCGTGCGCAGGAGCTCTACAAGGGGGTGCTTGCTTCGTCGCAGTGCGAGATTGAGTGCCTTGCCGCCGACGTGGGGCTTATGACCATATGCTACCGCACATCGGCCAACAGGGAGTTTTTCGATTACCGCGCAAGCGCATTGGCCAATATGCGTCGTATATCGGAGGAGCAGGCCACGCTTGCAGCGGGCGACAGGGAGCGTTTTGCCCGCGCTATGGTTGAATTTGGCGTGGTATCGGTATGTTATTTCTCAAATATTGGCTTGCAGGAGGAGCGCGATGCCGCTGCCGAGTATCTTGCAAAAGCATTGGAGCAATGCGACGATGTGTCGTTGCGCGTGTATGCCCGTATGATTCTTGCGGGCAGCGAACCCAATATCGCAAAGCGTGTTGAGGCTTATATCCAAGGGCTTAATTTTGCAACCAACAGGGGGC
This sequence comes from Bacteroidaceae bacterium, assembly GCA_017536765.1. Classification (GTDB taxonomy): domain Bacteria; phylum Bacteroidota; class Bacteroidia; order Bacteroidales; family Bacteroidaceae; genus HGM04593. The sequence goes on along the minus strand of JAFXGV010000021.1, from coordinate 5,495 downwards.
TTGTGTGGCTGTCGGCCAATTACAGGCTGCTCCTTGCCATTGCCCTGCGCAGCGAGGCGTTGCAACATCAAATAGCCGCTGAAACCCCACAGCTGCTTGGCAGGTTGGGCTATGGTGCCACAGGCGAACTGCCACTTGCACTTGCCACCGATGCCGTGAACGGCTTTGTCCTTTATGGCGACGGCTATATGAAGATAGAGGCCCTCTCCGTTGCCGCATCGTGCAACACCCAGCAGGGGCGATACTACGAGGCGCTGTCGCTGCTCGATGAGGCCCTTGCCGATATAAACGGCTACTACCACAAATATTACCCTGCGGCCGACTCGCTTGAATGGAACATAGTTACATATGCCGATGAAGCCGAGGAACTCCTCCCCGCAACGGACAGCCTTGTGATAAATATCCCCGAATGCCTGTTGAGCGTGCGCCGCGAGGCCAGCTGTGCCTATGCCGGTGTGGGCGATAAGGAACTGTCCGACATCAACCGCGAGGCATACCTCGACCTCCTGCGCACCACCCGTATGAACAAGCAGATGGAGAGCCGTGCACAGGCTGCCGCCGACAATGCTGCCCGTCTCTATTGGTGGGCATTGGCTGCGGTGCTTGCGCTGGTGTCGGTGGGTGCGTTGCTCTATGTAACCAACCGCCGTTGGTGTCAGTACAACAACGCATATTCCCAAAACCTTAAGCGCCTGCTTAAGATATGCCGCAACCTGCTTGCCTCGCTGCCTCGCGAAATGAGTAGCGAAGAGGAGGTGTGCAATGCCGTCTGCTCCATTCTGCACGACGGCTTCAATGGCTATGCGGGCGATATGCGTTTCTCGTTATTGGCCCCCTTTGAGGCTTGCGACGAATATCCGTTTGTCTATCGTATGCAGTTGCCGCCTGTCGATGATAACCGCACATACACGCTGTATATTGCAACCGAAACGGAACTTCCGGCGGGAAAGAGGGCCATCATAGAACTGTCGTTGCCATACATTGCCGTGGCGGTGGAGGAGGGGCTGCGCATAGCCAATATAAGCGATGAGCAGCTGCGCTTGGAGGAGCAACGCCTGTCGCACGCCCTATACCTTGCCGAGCACAAGCGCGAGAATCTGCTCAAGCGTGTGTCGGTGTCGGTGTTAGGGGGTATGCGCCCATATATGGACCGTATGCTCAACGAACTGCGCAACCTGTCGCGCGGCGAGGATAAAGAGACCGCCAAACGCCGCCTGCAGTACATTGCCGAGCTCACTGAAAAACTCGACGACTATAATGTTATTCTGGAGCGCTGGATAAAAATGCGCCGTGGCGATTTGAGCCTGCAGATAGAGCGCTTTTCGGTGCGCGAACTGTTTGACATCATAGCCAAGAGCAGGCAGTTCTTCGATGCACGCGGCATAACACTCGATGTGAAGATGAGCGATGCCGTGGTAAAGGCCGACCGTGCCCTCACCCTCTTTATGATAAACACTCTTGTGGATAACGCGGGCAAGTTCACCCCGTCGGGCGGCACCATAACCGTGGAGGCTGCCGAGGGCGACGGCTATGTGGAACTGTCGGTAACCGACAGCGGCATAGGGCTTTCGCAGGCCGACATCGAACGCATACTCAACGAGAAGGTGTATGATGCCTCGCTCATAGGCGATGCAGCCGGCAAACTCAGCAAGAACAAGGGTGGTGGTTTCGGGCTTATGAACTGCAAGGGAATTATTGAAAAGTATCGCAAGACCGATGAAATTTTCTCGGCGTGCTCGCTCGATATAAGCAGCCGTCAAGGCAAGGGCAGTCGTTTCTCGTTCCGCCTGCCGCGTGTGGTGGTGCGTTGCGTGGTGGCAATGCTGCTGCTTCTCCCGTGTGGTGCCGCAGCTTCCGATGCGCTTTTTGAGAGCATCGCCCTAAAGGCCGACTCGGCCTTCCTCTCCAATGTGAACGGCAATTACGAAAAGACCTTTGTGTATGCTGCGCAGGTAATCGACGGGCTCAACAGTTACTATCGCAGCAATGTGGGAGGCAGCGACACACTCTCTCTCTTTAACGGAACAGCTGCCGAGCTATCGTGGTGGCGCGATGAACTTTTCCCTCTTTCGCTCAAGGAGGATATCTACTTTAATATATTGGATATACGCAACGAGGTTGCGGTGGCTGCGCTTGCCACACAGCGTTGGCAGGAGTATCGCTACAACAATAACATATATGCATCGCTCTACCGTTTGGTGCACGAGGACAAGGGACTCGAACAGCACTACGAGAGTATGCAACGACTTGCCAACCACAGGCAGGCGGCCATTGCGTTGCTGTTGTTTCTGTTGATACTGTTGCTGCTTGCCTTTGCGGTGTCGTATGTGCGCAAGGGTGTAATAGAGCGTATGAACAGCCGTATGGTCTTGGGGCTTAACAGCCGCCTGCTTGCTGTTACGGGTGGCGAGGAACCGCTTGCCACAAGCGAACTTGCACAGCGTGTGGCAAGCGAGATTCTGGCAGCCACGGGCGATGCAATGTGCATCGAGCGTGTGTCGTTGCTGCTCAAATATGGCGGCGACGAGGCGGTGGTGGCGGTTGCCCCTTCGGGTGCATCGGCTGCTGCCATATATTTGCACAGCGTGTTCGAGAGCGGCACAGCCTATGTGACCGACGACGAACTGCTGAACACCCTGCCGTTGTATGTGCTTTCGGCGGGCGAGCGTGTGATGATAGGCGCTATAGAACTTGCGTCGGAACGCCCGTTGAGCGAGAACGAACTGCTTAATCTTGAACTCGTGGCACGCTATGCCGCCTCTGTGGCCTACCACTCCGTGGTGCGCCTTGCGGGGCACTACAAGGCACTTGCCGCCACCGAGGAGGAGGCCGAGCGTGTGAAGTTCGAAGAGAACCGCTTGCACGTGCAGAATATGGTTATGGACAACTGCCTGTCGGTTATAAAGCACGAAACAATATACTATCCCGGGCGCATACGTGCTCTTGTGGAGCAGGCTGCCGCAGTCACCGACGAGCCGCAGGCGCTTGCCGCAAAGGTGGCCGTTATGCGCGAACTTATGGACTACTATAACTCCATATTTGCCATATTGAGCGGGTGTGCCACCAAGCAGTTAGATGAAATGAGCTTCCGCCTGTCGGCCGTGTCGCTCGACGAACTCTTTGGCGATGCGCAACACACCGTGGCACGCAAGGCCAAAAAAGCCGGTTGTGCACTGCTGCTGCAATATGAACCCACGCACATTACGGTAGGTGGCGACAAGGATATGCTCTCCTTCCTCTTCCGCTCGTTGATTGATGCCGCCTTTGAATACAAGGCTGCGGGCGAGTTGCGTTTGCGTGCTGTGGATTGCGGCGATGTGGTGCGTGTGGAGCTGCTCGATACCCGCCGCACACTGCCCGAGGAGATTTTAGCCGATATGTTCACCCCATCGAAGAACAACCTTGCCCCCAATGGCGGGCTTGTGGGTATGGAATACCTTGTGGTGAAGGAGATTGTGCGCCTGCACGAGGATTATATGCAGTTGCGTGGCGGCAGGGCCGAGGCCCGCGCCTGCGACGGCGGTTTTGTTATTATGTTTACTCTACCTAAAAACAGTGCCTTATGAGCGATAAATTCAGTGTGATAATAGTTGAGGATGCCAAATTGGAGTTAAAGGGAACCGAGGAGATATTCCGCACCGAGATTCCCGAAGCCGATGTGATAGGCGTTGCAATGAACGAACAGGAGCTCTATCCCTTGCTCGAAATGCAGTTGCCCCACCTGTTGCTGCTCGACTTGGGCCTGGGTGGTTCCACCACCGCGGGAGTGGGTATCTGTGCAAAGGTAAAGAGTGCCCATCCGCAGGTGAAGGTGCTTGTTTTCACAGGTGAACTGCTCAACGAAAAGCTGTGGGTTGATGTGCTTGATGCAGGTGCCGACGGCATAGCTCTTAAAACGGGCGAGTTGCTCACCCGCCACGATATTATGGGGGTGATGAGCGGCAAGAGACCTGTTTTCAATTCCCCCATTTTGGAGAAGATTGTGCAGCGCTTCCGCGAAACTGTTATGCGCGATGCCACCCGCAAAAAATCGCTCATAGAGTATGAGATTGACCGCTACGACGAGTGCTTCCTGCGCCACTTGGCGCTTGGTTACACAAAGGAGATGATAGCAGGCCTCAAAACTATGCCTTTTGGCGTTAAGTCGCTCGAAAAACGGCAGGCCGACCTTATATCCCGCCTCTTCCCTGCCGAGGAGCAGCGAGGCACCAACGTAACCCGCTTGGTGGTGCGTGCCATTGAACTGCATATTATAGATGCCGAAAATCTTGAACCCGATGAATAACACCCTTTCCAACCGCCGCCTTTTATACTATCCCACAGTGTGCTACACCGCGCTGCTGTTGCTTGTGTGGCTGCTCTCGTGGGCTGTGGGCATAGCCGGGCTTGCCTTGGGCTACGATGCTGCAATGAACTCTTTGGTGAGTGCCGAGGGACTTCGCTGGGCTGTGCGCAGTGCGCAAGGAACAATAGATTCCGCTCCGTGGGGCGTAATAATGCTTTTTGTATGTTCGTTGGGCCTGCTCACGGGCTCGGGAATGGTGAAGAGTGTAATGAAATTCCTCAAAGGCGGCACGCTTGCAATAAATGAGCGCCACGCGTGGCTTTTTGCCATTATTGCCGCTGCGGTATATCTGATGCTGCTTTTTGTGTGTACCTTGCCGCCGTGGAATCTGCTGCTTGGCGTTACGGGCGACCTCTATGCTTCGCCACTGGTACAGGGGCGTGTTATCATCTGCTTCATAGGATTGTTCATTGTTGCAGTTTCATTTGGTTTCATATATGGCAACTACCGCAGCCTCATAGATATTGCCCGCTCGCTTGGCGCCGCCTTCACGTTGTATGCTCCGGCACTGCTTGCCGTGTTGCCCGCCACGGGCATTATGCCGTGTGTGGAGTTTGCGGGTTTCTTACCGTTATTGCACATTGATGTTTCCGACGTTGCAGTGGTGTCGGATATCATCTATTTGCTTCCTTTCTTGTATGTGATGTTGGTTATGAGGGCCCGACAGCGGAATATGGAGTAGTTGGCGGTATAACTGCTTTTATTTAGCAGTAAATTTTTGGTAATATTGCTCTAAATTTCTCGGTGTTGATTATCGGTTATTCTCTCAATCTTATTGATGTTTTTTTACCTCCTTTCTGTGCCGACAGAAAGGAGCAAAGAACTCTGCGCATATGGTCGCTTTCTTAACGGAAAACGTAGCTGATTTTTTGGAGGCTCCGGAAACGTGCGGTATTGCGTTGTGAGAAATTTAACGGCATACCGCACTACGTCCTCGCTTTTTCTCCAAAAAAGTTGACGCTCGTTTTCCTAAAAGCTTTAATGCGCACCAATGAATACGCAGGGCGCAGTTCTCACAAGCAGAAGTAATTCAAAAAAGAGAACCGGCACCGATGAAATCACAGCAAACAGCCGTTCAAGCAGCGGAAAAGGACAAATGCTGTTTGAGCGGTGTTCATCTTGTTGCTGTTATTGCGTGAAAAGCGAGTTC
>JAFXGV010000020.1 GCA_017536765.1 Bacteroidaceae bacterium | reverse complement strand
TTTTGCGTTACGCTTGCCTTCAAAATCCTCATTTACGCCCAGTAAACTGCGGTTTTTCAGGCTGCGCAAGCCTTAAACTACATCTTTTTATTCATCTCCCTGAAAAAGAGGCTGCTAAAAAATACTTTTTAGTCAGCCTCTTTGCTTATCAACTAACACTCAACGGTCTGCTTTTCTGCAATCGTTACCCTGTCGCCGCTGAAAACGTTCAGCCCCAATCGTTTCATAATGTGTGCGATGGCCTTCTGTGCTCTCACGGAATTTCCGGCAGCGTCTATTGGCGGCGAAAAAGCGGCAATACCAAAGGCTCCGGGGAGAACACCCAAGATACCGCCGCCCACGCCTGTTTTTGCAGGGATTCCTGTGCTGAAGAGCCAATCGCCCGTCTTTTCGTAGAACCCCACGGTGGCTATCATCGAAACAATTTTGTTTGTCAGTTGCCGTGGAAAAACCTCTCTCTTGGTTACAGGATTCACGCCGCTGCCGGCTATGGTGCCCGCAAAAACCGCGAGTTGGCTTGTTGTAACTCCCAAAGAGCATTGGCGCGTGTATAGGTCGAGCGACATCTCGGGCTCATCATATATGCGGTTGTAGCTCTTCAGAAGCCAAGCTATTGCACGGTTGTTGTGGTTGCTCACGCTCTCCGATTTGTAAAGCTCGTCTATAAGCGGGAGATGGCTGCCACACAATTCATCAATATTGTGTTGTATATTCTCCCATTTGAGGCGCTCGTCACCCACGGGGCGCACCATACTGACAGCGGCAATGGCTCCTGCATTTACCAATGGAGTAGAAGGGTGGTCTTTCTCCAACAATAGAGCCATTATTGAGTTGAAAGGCAGTCCGGTGGCGTCGGCACCTATCATATCCATTATGGTGTTTGCACCATAATCCTTTAGCACCAATAATGCTGTTGCTACTTTGGAAACAGACTCAATACCAAAGCGGTAGCTGCTGTCGCCGGCCTCAATAATTTCGCCATCGGGCAAGCATACTGCTATTGCAAACAACTCACTGTCGATATGTGCAAGATAGGGAATGTAATGGGCGTTTCGCCCGCTTTTTTCATTCCTGAAGCGCTCGTAAGCCTCATTTACCGCAGCACGCAGTTCCTCTTTTGTAATCCTTCTCTCCATAGCTGTATATTATTTTCCGGTGTGGGTATATACCGTTCCTTTAACTTTGATGTTGCTCTCTATTGCAATGCGCGAGGGGGTGGGGTATTGCAGTTTGTCGAGCTCGGCAACAGCTGCGGCAATGTCCGACAACAACTGGTCGGCCATATCGCGGCTGAATCCGTTGCGCACCACAAGACGCATCACAATGGTCTTTTCCAGTTTTGCAGGCAGCGTGTAGGCCGGTACCATCCAGCCGTTCTGCTTCAGTTTGTCCTGCAGGTCGTAAAGAGTCCATTTCCCTCTCTTCATATACTCCTCCTTCATCTCCCAGATGAACAGCGGGTTGGTAACCTCGTCGCTGTAGTTGCGGAAGGGCTTCATCTTGCCTATCTCGCTATGCAGATATTTGGTAATCTCCATAGAATTGTGCTGTATGGCCTTGTAGCCCTCGAAACCGAGCCTTATAAATTGGTAGTACTGTCCAAGAATCTGTGCTGCGGGGCGCGAGAAGTTAAGGCCCACTTGTGTCACATCGGCGCCAAGATAGTTCACACTGAACGACATAGAGTCGGGCAAGTATTTCTTATCCTTCCACACAACCCAACCTACACCGGGATAAACAAGGCCGTATTTGTGGCCGCTTGTGCTTATCGAGAGCACCCATTTCAGGCGGAAATCCCACTCCTTTTGGGGCTCCAGGAATGGCAGAATGAAACCTCCCGATGCTGCATCTACGTGAATGGGAATTTCGTAGCCCGTCTTTTTGTTATACTCGTCGAGCGCATCGTTCAGCGCCTTCACATCGTCGTTAAGACCGGTCCAGGTCACGCCCTGGATGGGTACCACACATATAGTGTTTTCGTCGCACATTGCGATAGCCTCCTGCGGGCACAGAGTGAGTTTTTCCGTTGTGAGGGGCACGGTGCGCATCTCAATCTGCCATAGTTGGGCAAATTTCTCCCACACCACCTGATAGCCCGACGAAATCACAAAGTTGGGTTTGTCGCAAGGCTTGCCCTCGGCCTGGCGGCGTTTCTTCCAGCGTTGCCAGGCTGCCACACCGCCCAGCATACAGGCCTCGCTTGAACCTATGCCAAGCGCTCCGGCTTTCCATTTGGCCTTTTCGGGTGTGTTCCACAAGTTTGCAATAATATTTATGCACTTTGCACACATTACGGCTATGCGTGGGTACTCCGTCTCGTCGATGTAGTTTATTGCAATGGCATCGTTCATCAATTTGGTGGCATAGGAGTCCATATATGTTGTGACAAACGTGGCAAGGTTCAGCCTGGGCTGTGTCTGCGCATAAGTTTCGTCCTTTACCATCTGATATGCAATTTCGGGTGTGGTGGGTTTTTGGGGAATCTTGTCGGTGGGTGCCGATTTCAACATCTCCTGCGAACCGAATACCGATGTCGTTACACCGGTCTCCTGTAAATCTTCTTTCTGTTTCATATTTCTAAAGTTTAGGTGAGTAAAAAGTCCTTTCACAGCTATTAAACGCCCATATGAGGCTCCCTGTTCGCGCTTTTACTTTTTTTATGTTTTCACATTGTTCTGAACAAAATTGCCATAGGGTTTGTTGCCCGTAGAGAAACAAACAATTTTTATTATGAAAATAGAAACAGGAAAAGGGTACATTACCCTATGGGCGCTTGTGGGCGTGTGGTCCATTTCGGCACTCACTTCGCTCCCCGGCCTTGCCGTGTCGCCCATACTTGGCGATTTGTCAAGTATTTTCAAAACTGCAACCGAGTTCGACATTCAGATGCTCACCTCGCTTCCGTCACTCCTTATCATACCGTTTATATTGTTGTCCGGCAGGTTGAGTGCCGGCGTTGGTTACCTGCGCCTGCTGGTTACAGGGCTTGTACTCTTCCTTGTTTGCGGTGTGCTTTATCTCCTTTGCTCCACCATCACCCAACTCATTGCGGTTAGCGTGTTGCTGGGTGTTGGCGCAGGTATAATCACTCCTCTCTCCACTTCACTCATCACCCGCTTCTTCACCGGTGAGTATCGTACACGGCAGTTTGGTTACAGTTCGGCTATAAATAATCTTTCTCTTGTGGCTGCAACTGCCATTACCGGTTATCTTGCCGAGGTACAGTGGCGTTTACCTTTTTTAGTCTATTTATTGCCAATAGTTTCGCTCTTTCTTGTGGGTAATATAAAGAGTGCCGAAGTTACATCGCCCACCGCCCCCGAGGGTGTGAAACAGGGTGGTGCGCTCCTCACAAAAGGGATAGATTACCCGCCGCTCATACGCCTTATGCTCTATTATCTTCTCATCACCTTTATGGTTATGGCAATAAGCGTGAACCTGCCGTTCCTTATGGCCGGACACGGCTACAGCTCGGGCACGTCGGGCCTGGTCATCTCGCTTTTCTTTCTTTTTATAATGTTGCCGGGCCTTTTCCTCAATAAGATAGTTGCCTTTTTGCGTGGCAGGGAATTTATTGTATGCCTACTGCTTATTTCTTGCGGTTTGTCAATAATTTTCTTTAGTTATCACGTTGCGCTCATTACCTTTGGCGCCTTCCTGGCCGGCATAGGATACGGCATTGCGCAACCCTGTATATATGACCGCACTGCGGCTGTGGCGAGCGCCGGTAGTGCAACCTATGCAATGGCATTGGTAATGACAATGAACTATGTTGCAATAGTGATATGTCCGCCTGTTGTGGATTATCTGCAAAAGTTGTTTGCAGTAAAGAGCGCGGGTTTTGCATTTGCTCTGGATGCCTGCATAGGGCTTGTGGCTGTTGTTGTTTTGGCTGTCAGGAATATGAATAAACGTCGTTGATAATGAATAATCTGCTCAAAGGTTCGTTGGCGCTTGCCACATCGCGCGTCATAGGCGGTCTCAACGTGAACTGTACCAAATTTCTGCTGCCGCTTTGGATAACACCAATGGGATATGTAACCCTGCGTTTGCTTTTCGGCACCGCATTCTTTTGGTTACTTGCCATATTTGACAAACCCGATACCTCGTCGACGCACGATAAAGTGCGCCTTCTGCTGCTTGGCGCCGTAGCGGTATTTGGGTATATGTCGCTCTATGCCGTGGGTATGAGCTATACCACGCCGGTGAATTTTGCTATCTTCAATGCCACGCAGCCCATTTGGGTATTCGTTATTTCGGTATTTTTGCATAACGAAAGGGTTACCAAGGGCAAGGTGTGTGGTATTCTTATGGGCTTTGGCGGTGTGGTGGCAGCATCGCTCGCATCGCCCGTGAACGACTTGGCCTCCGACCGCTTTTGGGGGAACGGCATCGCGTTGGTCAGTGCGCTTTGTTATTCGGTATATCTCATATGCTCGGCAGGTCTGCTGCGCCGTGTGAGCAATCTTGTAATGTTGCGTTATACATTCCTGGGTGCCACTTTTTCGGCACTGTTTGTTTCTATGTTCACAGGCTTTTCTGCCCCAATGTTCATCACGCATTTCAATGCCACGGCTGCATTGGTATTCCTGCTTGTGCTCATATTTCCCACGGTGGTGAGCTATCTGCTTGTTCCCATAGGCATAAAATACCTGAAAACCACCCTTGTGGCTATCTATGGCTACATATCCTTGGTTGTTGCAACGGTGGTTTCATTATTGTTGGGGCAGGATCGTTTCGATATCTTTCTGCTCATCGCCCTGCTGTTGATTTGCGGTGGAATATATCTTGTGAGCGTGTCGGAAAGGGTAAGAGTATAATTTGCGCATAAAAATACGCTCCTTCTTGCTGTGCTTCAATCGGTTGGCTGTTATATCTTAAATTGTAGTGCGCAAAATGTCTGTTTTTTATTGAAAAGTGTGGAAAATGGAGCAAAAACGAAGAATTTTTAGAGAAAACAAAACTTTTGTTGATAAATTTATCTTAAAATATTAGCAAGCTGTCGAATAGTTTTGTATTTTTGTAGCCTAAATAGGTAATAGAGATAAAAATGCTGAGAAACACTCCCATAGCAGCCATAATAATTCTGATAGCTATCCTTTTTTCACAACAAGCATACGGCAAAATTTTTACAGTGAAAGTTCTTGCGGATAAAAATGCAACTGAACTCAAATTGTATGTGAGCCCGATGGCAACAAAATCGTCAAGTCGCGCCAAAGAACTTAAATCATCGGCAGGAAATGTTTTTGAGGGTAATGTGCCTGCCTCAAATACCGGTTTCTATCAAATGGTGGTTATGAAAGATGGTGCACAATACTATAGCACTGCTTTCTTCCCTGATGAGGATAAAAACGAGAACATAGAGGTTCGTATAGAGCATCACGCATTGGTTATAGGCGGAACAAACGAAAATAATTTGTTGAGCGATTATTCGCGAGTGGTTGCAAAGAATGGTCGTGCCCAATGGGAAATGTCGTCGCCCGACGATGGTAAACTTTACGGGATATTAAAAAACTATATGTTGGCTGCCGATTCGCTTGTAGCGGCTACCGATTGCAATCCGGCGGTAAAGGATTATGTGAAATTGTGGGCATTGACGCAGGCATATAATGGCGTGCATAGTGCTGTGGCGCAGGCTTTACGGAGTGGACGCAATTTGCTCTTCAGTAGTAGAGATGTGATAGGCGATTATGGTAACGCGCTCGATTGCTCACTCGCGGTGCTTTTTCAAGAAACCTTTCTGATGATTAATAAAGAACTGCCACGAGATACAATTCTGTTGGCCAAGTTCGATGCCCTATATTCAAGATATACCAATGAGGATGTTTTGAAAAAAATGTCGGAATTTCTTATATCCGGGTTTATGACGCGTCACAATTATGCGAGAGATTTTGACGGAGGTCTTGCGCAATTGCGTGCAGTGGTGGAGAAATATAAATTGGATAATAAGTATATAGCGGAATACGAAAAACGTCGTGCCACGATAAAGGGGGCTGCATTCCCTGCCGATGTTGTTTTGCGCGATGCTGAGGGTAATGTGGTCGATTTTTCTACTTTCAAAGGAAAATATGTGTATATAGATATGTGGGCATCGTGGTGTGTGCCTTGTATAAATGAGGTGCCTTATTTGCAAGAACTCGAAAAAGAGCTTAAAAACACCGATGTAATTATTATATCTGTATCTGTGGATAAGAACGAACAGGCTTGGAAGAAGAAAATGCAAGACCTGGGTTTGCACGGATGTCAACTGATAGATAAAGAAAATAAACTTTACGATGCGCTTAACCCCAAAGGGGTTCCGTTCTTTGTCATATATGATAAGGAGGGCCGTTTGTATATGCACGATGCTCCTCGCCCCAGCGATGGTGCAAGGTTGAAAGATATACTCGAAGGGTTGAAATAACCTTTCGAGTTTTGTCATAAATTATAAGTTTTTTATATAGTTATTATTAATTAATTTAAAAGCGTATGAAGAAAAATTACTTTTTAAGTTTCGCTATGCTGCTTTGCTTTTTAGCTTTTGGATTTAATGCCAAAGCGCAAGTAGAGGGTATGGCCGATTTGTTCGGTAAATATCAGTTTACCGCAACATTTGAATTTACAGAGGCCGGCAATGCTCACTCTGCAATGTTCAAAAATGATTGTGAAGTTGTTATTACAAAAGACGATTCAGGCGTTGGGTATGCCGGAGTTATTAAGGGACTCTTGGGTGCCACTTACGACCAGTCTATTGCCAGCATTGATGTTGCCAATAACAAATTCATAGTGAGAAACCCCAACCCTAACTATGGCTTGTGGGATGGTTACATTGGTGTTACCGACAATACACTTGAAAATATCCAATTATATGAGATGGTGTATAACTACGATCCCTCAACAAAGGAGATTACAATAGCCGATTTCCAAATTGCAGCATTCTCTTGGCCTGCACCCGATTACAATATGGCAGCCGAGGTGTATGTAAATGTGAAAAATGCAAAACTGACATTGATTGAGGCTGAGAATATCGAAATCCCCAGCATTGCTGGTGATTGGGATTATGCACCCGTTGATGGTTATGTATATAACGACTCTACATTTGCAAAGACATTCACTATGTCGCTTGCTGCCACCGATGACACCAACAAAGCATACAGTGCAACCATCACATTTGGCGATTATGAGCCTTTTACATTGCCTGCAACATTCGATGGCGCAATGCTCACAATACCTTTCGACAGCCTTTACCTCGATGTTGAAAACAAATATCGTTTCGGTGTAGCTTCTCCCGGTGATGAAAGAACTGGTGCTTTCACATTCCAATATCAGTCTGAGACCTCTTTGATGCAGTACGACCGTATCTATGTACGTCAGGATAGTGTATTGATAGAGACAGAAAAAGTTGATGAAGAAACTGGTGAAACCTATATAGAGAGTGTGTGGGGTAACCCCATCATTCAGCGCCTTAATTGGGGATATGCAACACGCGAGAGCGAAGCAACCAAGGGTTTCTCTTGGGCAGGTACATACAATGTTTCATCGGAAAAAATTGTTGCTAATGAAGAGTTGGCAGCTCAATTCGGTGAGTGGCCCACAGAATTCAATATTGTTATCGAGGAGAAAATTCCCGGTTCATTCTATGTAACAGAAATCGCAGGCTGCGATGTATATTCTCCCAACCAGGGCAATTCTGTAATAAAACCTGCCGATGATAATAAATCGGCAACCATCGACCTTGCTCAGTATTATGGTATGTTCCTCTTGCAGAGCCTAGGCAATGGCGAGTATCTGCAGATTTTTGATGGTAGCGCTGCAACAAGTACTATAACATTGACATTGAACGAGGACGGTAGCATTTCAATATCTCCTATGTTTATTCAGAAAACAGCTTGGGGTGCCGATCCTTTAACATTCCAGCCTGTAATCTTCTATCAGAATATGACAGCTGTTAAAGAGGTTAAGAAATTTGAGTGGTTCGATACATTTACTCTCACAGCCGATGTAGAGTCTCTTAATGGTGTTGAGTATCCTGCAACATTCCTCGTTCGTTTTGGTGATGCTGAAGTTTATGGAACAACATATAATAGTATGGTTGCCGAGTTCTTCGGATATGACAACCTTACCGCAAATAACTATGGTGGTAACGCATTGACAGTAGCCGAGGATACACAGTCTGCAACAATGCCCGCAGGTATCTATGCCGGTGGTAAATATCCCAACTACTTTAAGATTTACGATATAAACGGTGCAACAACTGCTTTGAACTTTGTGGTAAATGAAGATGGCACAATCTCAATGGACGACTTCATCATTACAACATATGACAATAATCCCGATGATTGGACTGCTCCTGCTGTAGAGGCAAATGCTGCCAAATACACTAATGTGGTTCTCACAAGAGGCGATACCACAGGTGTTGATTCTGTAGTAGAGGAGGTTGCTCCTGTTGTTGAAGGTATCTTTGACCTTATGGGCCGCAAGTACGATGCAATTACCGCTCCCGGTATCTACATTGTAAACGGTAAAAAGGTTGTTAAATAATTAAACACTGAATTTCACAAAGAACCTCCGTTGGGGGTTCTTTGTGAAATTTCTATACCTTATATAATATATATCATAAGGTGAACAAAATAGAGGTTGTTTATACACCTCAACAGAGCCACGATAATATATGGCTCAAAAGAAACCCATTAAATGGTTTCAGGCAAATAATAAATATCAATTATATAATGGACAAAACACTCAAAAAAATGAAATCTGCCGGCAATTTATTGTTCTGTCTCGTTCTTTCTGCGCTTATGCTCACTACCCAGATTGCATATGCTGCGGGAACAGAAGTGGGCGTTGCCGGTAAGATGTCCGATGAAAAAGGCACCAGAATATATGGTGTTGTTGTTGAGAAGAAGACCGGTTCGGTACTTGCAGGTGCATCGGTGGCCTTGTGGAAGGGTGATAAGATGCTCACCGGTACTGTAACCGATGTTGACGGCGTTTTCAGTATTATAACAACTGATAAAGATTTTGAGGTACAGGTATCATTTATGGGATACAATACCATAAGATTTTCATCTTCATCACGCAAACTCTCCGGTATGAAGATTGAACTCGTAGAGGACTCGCACGCATTGGGCGATGTCGTTATTACGGGTTTAGTAACTAAAAACAAGGAAACATTTACAGGTTCGGCAACCGAGATAAGCGCATTGGAGCTTAAACAGGTGTCAGGAACCAACCTCATAGGAGCCATTGCAGCCCTCACACCAGGTATGTCTATGGTGCAAAATACCACACAGGGCTCTAACCCCAATAACCTCCCCGAATTGGTGTTGCGTGGTATGAGTTCGTTCTCAAATCAGGGCCAGCAGGTAAACCAACCCACCATCATCCTCGATGGTACAGAGATTTCTATGCAGGAACTTTACGACCTCGATATAAACGAGATTGAAAAGATTACCGTGCTCAAGGATGCATCGGCAACAGCTCTCTATGGTTCAAAAGCTGCCAATGGTGTTATCGTCATTACCCGCAAGCCTATTCTGGAGAGCAAGTTGCGCGTGCAGTATAACTTCACAGGTAATCTGCAGTTCCCGATGCTCGACGACTACGATGTGCTGAACGCGGCAGAAAAACTTGAATATGAGCGTCTTGCAGGCCTCTACACAGCCGGTAGCGGTATAAACCAAGAGACCGGTATGCCCTCGCAATACGACTATGATAAACTATATAATGAAAAATACAAAGCCATAATGGCCGGACAAAACTCCGATTGGCTGTCGCAGCCCGCACGCACTGCATTCTCGCACGACCACTCGTTGCGTGTATATGGCGGCGCCAATAATATGCGATATGAACTTACCGGGCGCATTGGTGACACAAAGGGTGTTATGAAAGGCGACTATCGCAAACGTTACAGCATTGGATTCAAACTCGACTACTTTATAAACAATGCCATAACTATTTCTAACAGAACAACGTATCAGGAGATTGACGTTAAGAATACTCCTTATGGCTCGTTCTCGCAGTATGTGAAGATGAACCCATATGATAAAATGTATAACGATGATGGTTCTGTTAATACCAACCTCTCGTGGGATATAAACAACCCGTTGTACGAAGCATCTTTGGGTAGTTTCTCAAAGAGTGGCTCACGCTCATTCAGCAACACCACCGATTTCCGTTGGGATATAAGCAAAATGTTCCTTCTCACAGGACATTTCAACATTTCTACCGATTCAGAGTTCGGCGACATTTTTACATCGCCTAAGTCGTTGGTATACAAGAATGTTACCGATTTGTCAAAGAAAGGACAATATACTAAGAGTACAAGTGACGGTGCCAGCTATAATGGTAATGTAGTGGCAACATTCAATAAATTCTTTGATGACGAGTCCCTGGTAAGCCTGTCGGCCGGTTGGGAAATAAACCACGCAGAGAGTACAAGTGAAACAACACAGGTAATAGGCTTCTACAATGACAACTTGTCGTTCATAGGAAGTGCTGCCGGTTATCCCACCGATATCACTCCTTATGGTTCTTTGTCGGAAACAGCCGATGTCGGTGTTTTCACAACCGGTAACTTTTCATACCGTAATCGTTACTTTGTAGATGCCACTTGGCGTATGACAGGTTCGTCACAATTTGGCGAAAATAACAGATTCGGACACTTTTGGTCGGGTGGTCTTGGCTGGAATGTGTTAAACGAGTCGTTTATGAAGAATGTGAAAAAGCATTTCGACCTCTTCAAACTGCGTGGCAGTCTTGGATACACTGGTAAAGTGAGCTTCAGCCCGTTCCAGGCTATGACAATGTATAGTTACCTAAATACGTATGAGTACAAGAACGGTATTGGTGCCGTGCCACTTACCATCGGTAATGTCGATTTGGCGTGGGAGCGCACAATGAACTATAACATAGGTCTCGATTTCAGTATGTTCGACCGTCGTTTGAACCTTGTTGTCGATGCATACATACGCAATACCACCGACCTCCTGCTCGATAAGGCCAAGGCTCCTTCAACAGGAGTTACCACAGCAAAAGGTAATTTGGGTGAGATGCAAAACCGTGGTGTCGAGTTCCAGCTCGATGGCTACATTTTCCGCACCAACGATTTCTATTGGAGGCTTGGTACAACCGGTTATATGAACCGCAACAAGATTACCCAAATAAACAAGGCGCTCGAGGAAATAAACAAAGACAACCAAGAAAATGCCGGTTTGTACGATTATCCATTGCCCCAATATGCCGAGGGCGAGAGTGTAACTGCGCTTAAACTTGTCCGTTCCGCCGGTATCGACCCTGCAACGGGTAAAGAGGTTTATATAAAGCGTAATGGCGAGCGTACATTTGTTTACGATCCTGCCGACAAGGTGCTTATAGGTGATACCGAACCTAAATATACAGGAACGTTCTCAACCAACATCTATTGGAAGGGCTTCAGCCTTTATGCTCTCTTTAACTTCCGTTTGGGTGCCTGGGTATACAATACAACCCGTTCTACAAAAGTTGAGGGAGCCGACCCACGTTACAATGCCGACCAACGTGTGTTTGACGACCGTTGGAAAAAGCCCGGCGATATTGCAACATACAAGGATATAGCCAATACTTCAACCCCGAAACAAACAGACCGTTTTGCCGAGGAAGAGAATACCCTTACGCTTGGTTCATTGAACCTCAGCTACGAGTTTAGTGACAAAGTGTGCCGTAAATTACACCTGCGTAATTTGCGCACCGGTATAAACTTTACCGATATTTTGCGTTTGTCGTCAGTGAAAATTGAACGCGGTACCGACTATCTCTATAGCCAGGGATTTGAGTTCTATTTGAATGTAACACTCTAAGACTATGATGATTATGAATAAAAAGAAATATATTATACTATGTTTGTGCGCAGCACTTGGGCTTGCATTCACATCGTGTGACGATTTCCTGGATATAACACCCGAGGGGCAGGTGAAACGCGAACAATTGTTGAAGACCGAGCAGGGTGTGGAGGACGCTCTCTATGGTGTTTACTCTCAGTTGCGTTCCACATCACTCTATGGTCAGGAACTTTCGTTTTCCGCTCTCGAGATAATGTCGCAAACTCTATGGTGCTATGGTAATATGAGTTCTGCGGTGGGTATCACTGCGCTTGGTAATTACGATTATAGCTATTCAACGGTAGAGGGCTTGTTTGAATCGGTGTGGACCGAAATGTATGCAAACATCTCAAACGTAAACAGTATCATAAACTCGCCACTTGTTGAAGGTGCCACATCATATCCATATACAATATATCGTGGCGAAGCTCTTGCCTTGCGTGCTTTTATGCATTTCGATTTGGTACGTCTTTTTGCCGAGCAGTACACCGTGAATCCCGATGCCAATGGCATCCCATATGCAACAGAGTTCTCATTGAACACGCCCGATTTTGAGTCGTTGGCCAAGAACTATGAACATATTCTTGCCGACCTTACCGAGGCTGAGCAATTACTTGAAAACGAGGATGAATATGAAGGTACAAGCACTTTTATGCTCGACCGTCAGATACACCTTAACAAGTATGCCGTGAAAGCGCTTCTCGCACGCGTACATCTTACTATGGGTAATAAAGAAGCGGCACTTGCATATGCTCAAGATGTTATCGAATCACGTAAGTACATATTAAAGCAGAAAACCGAAGTGCAAAACGACCTTGCCGGTGTGCTCTCACGCAAAGAGACTCTGTGGGGTGTATATCATTCCGGTTTTTATACAAATGTGAATGCAAAATTGCAGCAGACGACATCATATTACTCACTCGATTTGCGCAACGACTATATGACACTGTATGAAACCGATGCCTCGGGCCTCGATTTCCGTATTACAGCATATTTTACAGCAGTGGATCAGGGTGGCACGCCAAAGTATCGTTTAAGCAAACTTACCGATATCTATGAGTTGAATAATATGGCCGGCAGTCGTCCTTCGGAGCTTATATTGGGTATAAATATGATACGTATCCCCGAGATGTATTATATTGCAGCCGAAGCATTGTTGGACGTAAATCCCGAACTTGCACTTGATTATTACAACCAAGTGCGTATTCATCGTGGTTTGGATCCTTTAACACCTAACGACGCACTCACATTAGAGCGTATCAACGACGAACGATACAAGGAATACATTGGAGAAGGGCAGTCCTTCTTTAATATGAAGCGTTTGAACCTCCCAATACTATCTCATGACGGCGAAACTGTTTTTGAGCCTGGCAAAGAGATATACGTTGTGCCCATTCCTGATATTGAAAAAGAGAACCGTAACTAATATTAAATTCGCAATACATTATGAAAATAATAAATATCTGTAAATATGCCTTTGTTGCGCCACTAATATTGCTTGCAACATCATTGTTTACTTCCTGCGATGAAGAATATTTGGTGTTCGATACAGACAACCCGGGTATCTACTTTACAAAGGATACATTAGAATACTCATTCAGCGTTACACCGGCCGAAATAAAAAGATATACATATAATGTTCCTGTAAAGATTATGGCTGCCACCAGCAAAGAGATGCGCCCCATAGGATATGAGGTTAATCCCGAATATACAAATGCCATAGAAGGAGTGCATTATGAATTTGGCGATGCTGTAATCTTGCCCGATTCCATAAATGGTTTCATACCGGTAACATTTATACGGGAAAATTTGGAGGGCTCATACGCAACAGGATACACCCGATATAGTTTGTGCTTAGAACTCGTAAATAACGAATTTTTTGCTCCCACCTTGGACTCATTGAATCAAGTGCGCATTCTGCGTTTCGATAATGCGGTAGAACAGCCTGCGTGGTACACAGCACACGGAACCAAACACTGGCCCGAGGAGTTGGGAAGTTGGCATCCATATACTTTTATTAAAATGATAGAGTATTTTCATTTAATAGAGCAACAGCAACCCGAAACGTATTATAAAATGGTTGAAGAATATGGAGAGAATCTGGAGAACGTGCCTTATGGGTATTTTACTAAATATGAGGTTACGATGAAAAAATACGTATTCAATCCTCTGTACATATTTACAAACGACCCTGCTAACCGCGAGAACATCCTTCAGGAATTCCCCGATTATCCATTCGACATACCCAACCCGTATGATGTAGATGACGATCCCATTAATTAAGCAACAAAGATATGTTTATGAAAAAATATCATTATTTATTAACCATATTGTTCACATTGTTTTTTGTTTCTTGTTTCGAAGACGAGACAACAATTGCCGATATGACCTCTCTTTCAGAAATAACAATTAAAGAGGGTAGTATAAAGGCCGTGTACAATATAAACAAAAATGAAACACTTGTTATTTCACCCGAATTATCTCAAAGTAACAAGGAAAAACCTTTGAAATATACGTGGGAAATAGACCTCGAGGAATATTCCTATGAAAAGGAACTTAATTATTATGGTGATAAACTTGGAGAATATAACTGCCGTTTCATAGTAGAGAACGAAGATGGGAAAACATTCTTCCCCTTCAAGTTATTTGTCAACTCGCCCTACGAAGAGGGTATTACCATATTAAGTGCCGACAGTGAAGGGCGCCCAATGCTTTCGTTTATGCAAACACCTGCAGTTGAAGGTGAAACGGGAACTTTCACAACAGAGGAACTGCTTACTCTCAATAACAGCGAAATAGAGTTTGCCTCTAATCCCTCTGATATGATACAATCGGGTAATACACTGTTCCTTGTGTGTCAGGGTGGTGGCACCGGTGCCGATGCCCCTACAATATATTATCTGAATGAGAAAACGTTTGTAGTGGAGAGTATGTTTGAAGTGCGTGATTATGCCGATTTCAAGCCCACAAAATTGCTGATGCCTTCAACCTGGGGAGCTTATGTCGATTATCCTGTTATCTGTGAAAATGGAAACGTCTATGGTTTTTCTCCTTTTGAAGCTGCCGTAGGACCATCAACCAACCTCTCATACAACTATTCTCAAGCAGTGAGTGTAGATGATGGCGACTATTACTACGATATGATTTTGTGGGACAACGATGCAAATGCCCTGGCGCTTATATATGGAGGATACGGACCGTTCTATTTCAGTAATGAGTACCACCTTTCTCGCTCAAATAGCGACTTTAAGTCCCTCAACTATTTCACCGGGCATAATTTTGTTACCATTGTACCGGTGAAGATGAGCAATGATGAGGTTAAACTTAATGGCTATGAAGCAATTGTGCTCACAAAAAACTCCATAATGAATTACGCTCTTATTGTAGGTACTAATTTCTGGGGTTACAATTCAACCAATGGAACTCACGTGTTGCGCGATAATGGTGGTTTCAAGATGGTTGGCTTTGGAAATATGTTAATAAACGATAATACGCCCTGTATTGCAAGTAAAACGTATCAAACAATGTTCTTTGCCGAAGGTAACAAGGTGCGCAAGTGGAATTATACTACATCGCAACAGATTACGGCTGCAGCAACCCACCTTTCAGTAGGCAGTGACGATGCTGTTATAACAGGCTTTGAAATGAGTGCCGACCAGAACACAACATATGTTACGTTCTACGAACCCGGTAAAGAGGGTAAGAATGGCAGTTTGTGGGCATTTGACACCGACAAGGGTACCGTGCTTAATAAGTGGGAAAACATCAGTTACAAGCCGGTGAAGATGTTCTACAAGAATAAATAAATAGTTATAACTATATATAATTCAGGGGTTTCGATTAATCGAACCCCTGAATTATATATGCTTATTGTAAAAAGTCAAAAGAAAATTATGTAATCAAAATATAATTATTAAATTTGTATTTTATAATAACTAACGTGCGTAATTGTGTAAAATAATATCTATTATATGAAGAAGATAACTCTGTTTTTACTCCTCTTTTGCCTTGTGGTAAGTACCTTTGCGGCACCGGCACGTCGTGTGCCCATAACTCACAGGCAATCGGACGGTACCGATCTCTATGTAACCCTTACCGGTGACGAAGGTTTTCACTATTGCATAACACTGGATGGTGTGCCTGTCGTGAAATGCGAAAATGGTGACTATTGCTATGCAACGCTATCCGATGATGGCGTGTTGGTTTCAACCGGCTGTATTGCCCACAACGCAGGTGCGCGCAGTTTTAACGAATTGCAGATAATAGATACCAATGATTTTGCCGATATGGGCAATGCATTGGCATCGAAAGCCCGCGCAGCACGCCGCAGCGCTCCGGCCAAGGCGGCTACGGTAACCACTACCGGCGAGGTAAATGTTCCCGTGCTTCTGGTGGAGTACAGCGATGTGAAATTCTCTTTTTCCAAGCAGGAAATAAGTGATTTCCTGAATAAAGAGAACTATGCCGGTTACGAAAACCCCATAGCAACAAGCATTGGTAGTGCCAAAGACTATTTCATTGCCCAGTCGGGTGGTAAATTCAAACCCAACTTCATTGTTACCGATATTGTGACATTGCCCAACAATATGGCCTATTATGGTGGTAACGATGCCAATGGAAACGACCGCCGCCCCGGGCATATGATTGCCGATGGCCTTGCTGCTGCCGATCCCAATTTCGATTTCTCCATTTTCGATAACGATGGCGACGGCAAAGTGGAATTTGTCTATTGCATATACGCGGGTTATGGCGAGCACGTGACAGGCAACGATGAAAACTCTATATGGCCACAGCAATGGGAATTATCTGCCACTGCAGGTGTGAAAACTCACGACAATGTGAAGTTTGATGTGTTCGCTTGCTCCAACGAACTGGCCGTGAGTGAGGATTTTTCGGAGAGTTATGGTGGCAAATATCTTTCGGGTATTGGTACTATGTGTCACGAGTTCTCTCATTGCCTTGGCTTGCCCGACCTCTACGACACATCGAGCAGTGGTACCGGTCTTTCTACATTTGGTTATTGGGATATTATGGACAGCGGCAGCTACACTGCCGAGGGCTATGTACCCACCGGATACAGCGCCTATGAGCGCGATTTTATGGGGTGGCTCCCCCTTGAGGTGCTGAACGAAAAAGGGCAGTACTCAATGAAGGCTCTCACAAGCGGCGGTCACGGTTATAAGATTGTGAACGATGCCAACAGCAACGAATATTATGTGCTCGAGAATCGTCGGCAAGAGGGCTGGGACACCTATTTGTTTAATGCCGGTATGCTTATTTCGCACGTCGATTACAGTGCAACGGCCTGGAATAACAATACCGTAAATAATACAAAGAGCCACCTGCGCCTTTCGTTGGTGCCTGCCGATAACGAGATTTTGGAGTACGATGGCACAAACGGTGCTGAAGCCAATGCAAGCTACAAAGGCGATGTG
This sequence comes from Bacteroidaceae bacterium, assembly GCA_017536765.1. Taxonomy (GTDB): domain Bacteria; phylum Bacteroidota; class Bacteroidia; order Bacteroidales; family Bacteroidaceae; genus HGM04593. The sequence continues at coordinate 1,195 of JAFXGV010000020.1, read as the reverse complement.
TGGCCGGGTACAAGCGGCAATACCGAGTTTACCGACACATCGGTGCCTGCAGCAACACTCTTTACGGGTGGCACCTTAGGCAAGCCCGTAACAAACATCACTCTTACCGATGGTGTAGTGTCGTTCCTCTTTATGTGGAGTCTTGATGCTCCGGTGGTGCTTCCCGCAACCGATATCACAGACTGCAGCTTCACAGCCAACTGGCAAGCAGTGGAGGATGCCGCAGGATATACCGTGGAACTGCAAAAGGTTGTTGAGCTTGCCGAGGGTGAGGGCGATGTGATAGCCCTGCTTAGCGAAGATTTTGTTGGCTGTACAAAGGCTAATGAGACTATAAGTGATATAAACGACCATACGGCAACCGAGGGTTGGTCGGGCAGCAAGATATATGGCGAATCGGGCGTTATGCGTGTAGGTTCAAGTTCTTCTGCAGGCACACTTAAGACTCCCAAGCTGAATTACGACGGAACTGTGACGGTTAATTTCTCTATGAAAAACTATAACACCGCCGACAGTGGTTGTGTACTTACAGTGTCGCTGATAAACAAGAGTGGTGTGGCTGTGGATTCCGAAAGTTTTGCAGCAGCTGCCGACTGGGCCGATAAAGAGGTTGAGTTCGATGCTGCAGGCGATTTCTACATAGAGTTCTCCACTGCAAACAGCACCGACAAAAAGCGTGTGAATGTGGATGATATTGCAGTTGTTTACAAATCGTCGCAATCGGTAACACTTATCGAGAGTGTGACAACAACCGCTACATATTACAATTTCACCGGCCTCGAGGGCGATGGCGTTTATCGTTACAGGGTATCGGCAAGTGACAGCTACACATCGTCGGAGTTCTCGGCATACGAGGGTGTGACAATATTCCCCACATCCATAGATTCGATTGTAGCCGATGGCGTTGGCGTGTGCGAGGTTTATACCATTGGTGGTGTGCTTGTATATTCCGGCAGCAAGGATAATATTCCGGCGTTGGCTCCCGGTACATATGTTGTAAAGTGTGGCAGTGTCACAATGAAGGTGAGCTTGTAATAAATCATCCACAATACAGAAAGAAGATGACTAAAAAGTGTATTTTTGCGTTACGCTTGCCTTCAAAATCCTCATTTACGCTTAGTAAACTGCGGTTTTTCAGGCTGCGCAAGCCTTAAACTACATCTTTTTATTCATCTCCCTGCAAAAAGAGGCTGCT
>JAFXGV010000001.1 GCA_017536765.1 Bacteroidaceae bacterium | reverse complement strand
GTTAACCGATGAAGAACCTGCGAACCGACGCCCGAGTGAGCGCAAAGAAAACTTGTTTGCTTTGCCGAGCGAGAAGGAGGAAAACGAAGTTAACCGATGAAGAACCTGCGAACCGACGCCCGAGTGAGTGCAAAGGCAACTTGTTTGCTTTGCCGAGCGAGAAGGAAGAATATGAAGTTAACTGAGCATCAGAGTGTATACGGCCCCCATTATGGCAAGGCGGTCATCTCTGCTTGTATTGTAAAAAAAGGAGAGAACCGAATGATTCTCTCCTTGCTGTTATGTAAGATAACATTCTTACACTGCCTTTGGCGAGTAATGGCTTTGCTCGTTGCGTGTGAAAATTAATTTTCACTCACTCGCTTGCACATTACTTGCTCAATGCAGCCGAAATATCCACTGCGATGGCAACAGTAGCACCTACCATGGGGTTGTTACCGATGCCGAGGAATCCCATCATCTCCACGTGTGCGGGAACCGATGAAGAACCTGCGAACTGTGCATCAGAGTGCATACGGCCCATAGTGTCGGTCATACCGTAAGAAGCGGGGCCTGCAGCCATATTGTCGGGGTGCAATGTACGGCCTGTACCACCACCCGAAGCTACTGAGAAGTAGTTCTTGCCTGCGAGGATACGCTCCTTCTTATATGTACCTGCAACGGGGTGCTGGAAACGTGTGGGGTTGGTTGAGTTACCTGTGATAGATACGTCAACGCCCTCTTTCCACATAATTGCTACACCCTCACGTACATCGTCGGCACCATAGCAGCGTACTTTGGCACGGGGGCCGTCGCTGTATGCTATTTCGCGTACGATGTTAAGCTCGCCTGTGAAGTAGTCGAACTGTGTCTGCACGTATGTAAAGCCGTTGATGCGTGAGATAATCTGCGCAGCGTCTTTACCCAAACCGTTGAGGATACAACGGAGGGGCTCTTTACGTACTTTGTCGGCCTTGGCGGCAATTTTGATGGCGCCCTCGGCTGCAGCGAATGACTCGTGGCCTGCCAAGAATGCGAAGCACTTTGTCTCCTCGCGCAACAAACGTGCTGCAAGGTTACCGTGGCCGATACCTACCTTGCGGTCATCTGCTACTGAACCGGGGATACAGAATGCCTGCAAGCCCAAGCCGATAGCCTCGGCAGCGTCGGCAGCGTTCTTGCAACCCTTCTTCAATGCGATGGCTGCACCTACTACATACGCCCATTTAGCGTTCTCGAAACAGATGGGCTGTGTCTCCTCACAAGTTTTGTAAGGGTCGATACCATACTGCTCGCAAATTTCGTTAGCCTCTTCGATGCTAGCGATACCGTTCTCGTTCAAAACAGCAAGGATCTGCTTGATACGACGATCCTGACTTTCAAATTTTACGGGTCTTATCATAGCTTAATCCTCCTTATTCTTTACGTGGGTCAATGTATTTAACTGCGCCGTCCTCCTCTTTGAAGCGACCATATGTTTTTGTGAGGCTCTTTACTGCTTCGTTGGCATCGGTTCCCTTCTTAATCTCGTCCATAAGCTGGCCGAGGTTGATGAACTGGTAACCGCAAATCTCGTCGTTCTTGTCGAGTGCGAGCTTTGTGATGTAGCCCTCTGCCATCTCCAAGTAGCGTGAACCCTTGGCCAATGTACCATAGAGTGTACCTGTCTGGCTGCGGAGGCCTTTACCAAGGTCTTCCAAGCCTGCACCGATAATCAAACCGCCCTCAGAGAAAGCCGACTGGCTGCGGCCGTAAACAATCTGCAAGAACAACTCGCGCATTGCAGTGTTGATGGCATCGCAAACAAGGTCGGTGTTCAAAGCCTCGAGAATGGTCTTGCCGGGGAGAATCTCCGATGCCATAGCGGCAGAGTGTGTCATACCCGAACAGCCGATAGTCTCTACAAGAGCCTCCTGAATGATACCGTTCTTGATGTTCAATGATAGCTTACAAGCGCCCTGCTGGGGAGCACACCATCCAATACCGTGTGTGAAACCCGAAATGTCGGCAACCTCTTTAGCCTTAATCCATTTGCCCTCCTCGGGAATGGGTGCGGGACCGTGGTTGGGACCTTTCTTCACTACACACATGTTTTCTACTTCGTGTGAATAAACCATAATTTTTTATGTTTAAATTGTGAAACTGGTTAAACAAAATCTAATCCTTTCAATTTGCGAAGATAGTGAAAAATATAAATTACGCAAAGTTCGCACACTTTTTTATTTTCATTTTTTGTGAAGCGTGCTAAAAAAGCCTAATAAGCCGGCGATAATTGCCGTGGCAGCGTGTTTTTTCGTATTTTGTTCGTATCTTTGCATTTTGTGATAAACGATTAAATAATATTTAAGTATATTTTGTAATGAAAAAACTGCTTTCGAATCTATTGCTTGCAATGTTGTCGGCTGTGGCTTTTACCGCTTGCGACGATGCCGAGGATACACGCTACTACGAGGGATATTTTTTGAACGTATATGATGTGAAGGAGGGTGGTAACAGTAATTTTGTTGCTTTTGCACCGACCTTTGCCGACACGCTCTATCAGATAAAGAAAACCGAGGCACCCGGCTTTTCGGTGGGTGACAGGGCATATACGGTAATGAAATACTATTTCGATGTCTATGCTATGCAAAAGCCCCAGGTGAGCGTGCACGAGCTTGTTACCAAGGTGAGCCGCCGCGCAATGAGTGCAAAGGGTAGTTTTGATGTGGCTATGTACAACTCCCCGTTCACCTCGCCCGAGCTTGTGACCTTCTCCGACCATTCAAGGGATTTTGCTTTCACCGACTTTTTGTGGGCCGATGGCGAAACACAGAACGTGGCAGTGAGGTATAGCGAGGATTTGAACTGCACACCCAAGATGACCGTTGACAGCCTGCGCAACGGTGTGCTCTATTTCCGCCTCTATGCCAACCTTGAAAATCGCGGGTGGGTAGATGGCGAAACATACAGGTATGACGAACTCCCAGGCAATGTGTGCAAGATACTCTCGTTCAATATGGACTGGGATATGATATTTGATGAACTCACAGCCTCCGAAAAGGAACAGATTGTGGCAATGGACTCTTTGCGCAGCCATATATCACTCGTTACCGTTAAATGCAAAAAGGATGCCAACGGGCTCTACATCCCGCAGGGCGGCCTCACCAATAGTATGCTTGTAAATGGCAAGTTTGCCAACGGCTTGTACAACCGCAAGTAAATACCGATAATAAAACAATTATGGATTTTAAGAAACTCCTGAACCTGGTGCTTATGCTTTTGTCGCAGCCGGCAAAGGCCTGGAGGCATATCTCGCATAGTGCGGGCAAAGCTCCTATGTTCAACGAGTTCCTCTATCCGCTCATAATGCTCTGCAGCCTCTCCACCCTTTTGGGCACCCTCTTTACCCACGAATTTAGCACCGAAAGTTTCTACTTTGCGGTAGTGAAGATGGGCGTGCAGTTTGCCACCCTCTTTTTGACATACCACCTGTTGGCATTCTTTGTGGCAAAAATATCCACGGCATATATGAAGGCCGAGTTCGACCGCCTGCACACCGACCGCCTCACGGCCTACTCTATGGTGGTGGTTTTGCTGCTCGAAATCCTCCTGGCCCTCTTCCCCAACTTCAGGATAATAGGGTGGATATTGCAGTTCTACACCATAAAGATAGTGTGGGATGGTGCCGCGGTGATTATGCGCATCCCCGAAGAGCGCCGTTTCACATACACCATAGCCGTGTCGGCGCTGGTGCTTGTGGTGCCCGTCGTTATGGGAGCATTTATGTCGGGGCTGTCATCAAATTTTGGATAACCGCTGTTTTATGGAAAAGAAAGTAAACAACATAAACATAAAGAACAAACGCGCCACGTTCGACTATATCATAACCGATACCTACACGGCAGGCATAGTGCTCACAGGTACCGAGATAAAGTCCATACGCCTCTCCAAGGTGAGCCTTGTGGATAGCTACTGCATATTCATAGGCAACGAATTGTGGGTGAAGAATATGCACGTGGCCGAATATTTCTATGGCTCGTACAACAACCACTCTGCGCGGCGCGACCGCAAGCTGCTGCTCGAGCGCAAGGAACTGCGCAAACTGCAACAGGCTGTCAAGAACCCCGGCTTCACCATTGTGCCCACCCGCCTGTTCATCAACGAAAAGGGCTTGGCCAAATTGGTGATAGGTCTGGCACGCGGTAAGCACGAATACGACAAGCGCGAAACGCTCAAGGAGCGCGACGACAAGCGTGAGATGGACCGCATTAAAAGGAATTTTTAATATACAACAGAACAAGGTGGTTATGTAACAGTTCCGCCCTCTTTATTTATTATGACACTGAAAGACTCGTTAAAAGAGAGAATACTTGTGCTCGATGGTGCTATGGGTACAATGATACAGCAATACTCGCTCACCGAGGAGGATTTCCGCGGCGAGCGTTTTTCCGCTCATCCCGTGCAGCTCAAAGGCAACAACGACCTTCTTGTGCTCACCCGCCCCGCTGTCATCGAGGAGATACACAGCAAGTACCTAAACGGTGGTGCCGACATCATTGAAACCTGCACATTTAACGCCAACCGCATTTCGCAGGCCGAGTATGGCTGCGCCCATCTGTGCCGCGAAATAAACCTTGCCGCGGCAAGGATAGCACGCCGTGCCGCCACCTGCTATTCCGGCATTAAACCGCGTTATGTGGTAGGCTCGGTGGGCCCCACAAGCCGCACCTGCTCTATGAGCCCCGATGTGGAGAACCCGGCCTTGCGCAACCTCACGTTCGACACCCTTGTCGATGCATACACCGAGCAGATGCAGGCCCTCATAGAGGGTGGGGTGGATGCCCTGCTTTGCGAAACCATCTTCGACACCCTCAATGCAAAGGCTGCGGTTTACGCAGCCGACGAGGCTATGAAATCAGCAGGGCGCGAGGTGCCCGTTATGCTCTCCTTCACCATTGCCGACAGCAGCGGGCGCATCCTCTCGGGGCAATCCATCGAGGCCTTTGTGGCATCGGTTATGAGCCGCAAAATACTCTCCATAGGTCTTAACTGCTCGTTTGGCGCGGAGCAGATGAAACCCTTCATCAAACGCCTTGCCGACATAGCCCCCTGCTATGTGAGCGCCTACCCCAATGCCGGCCTGCCCAACGAGATGGGCACATACGACCAGACGGCCTACGAAATGGCAATGCTTATGAAGGAGTATATGGACGAAGGGCTGGTAAACATCGTGGGCGGTTGCTGCGGCACCACCAACGAACATATATCATATATGGCGCTGCTTGCCGCAGAAAGGCAACCACGCAAACCTGTGCCATATCCCACGGATATGTGGTTGTCGGGCCTCGACCGTTTAGTGGTGAACCGCAGTATGAACTTCATAAACATAGGCGAACGGTGCAATGTGGCAGGTTCACGCAAGTTCCTACGCCTCATAAACGAAAAGAATTATGCCGAGGCACTCAAGATAGCCCGCACGCAAGTGGAGGATGGTGCCCAGGTGCTTGATATCAATTTCGACGACGGCCTGCTCCACAGCAAGGCCGAGATGGAGAATTTCCTTAATCTGCTTGCAGGCGAGCCCGACATTGCACGCCTCCCAGTGATGGTTGATTCCTCCAACTGGGACGTGATACGTGCCGGTCTCAAATGCCTGCAGGGGCGTGCCATAGTGAACTCCCTCTCACTCAAAGAGGGCGAAGCGCTGTTTGTGGAACGTGCCACCGAGGCTCTTCGCTTAGGGGCAGCCGTGGTTGTTATGGCCTTCGACGAGGAGGGGCAGGCCACCACATACGAACGCAAGATAGCCGTGTGCCGTCGCGCGTTCGACATTCTCGTGAACAAGGTGGGCTTTGAACCGCAGGATATAATCTTCGACCCCAACATACTTGCAGTGGCCACAGGCATCGAAGAACACGCCACCTATGGCATCGACTTTATACGTGCCTGTGCCTGGATAAAGGAGAACCTTCGCGGGGCGCACATAAGCGGTGGAGTGAGCAACCTCTCGTTCTCGTTCCGTGGCAACAACTATGTGCGCGAGGCAATGCACGCCGTCTTTCTCTATCACGCCATAGCCGCGGGAATGGATATGGGTATAGTGAACCCGCAGGCATCGGTGCAGTACGACGATATTCCCCCCCACCTGCGCACAGCCATAGAGGATGTAATCCTCAACCGCACGGCAGGTGCCACCGAGCAGCTTATAGCCGTAGCCGAGCAGTTGAAAAACAAGGAGGTGGGCACCGCCCATCACAGCGACGATGCCTGGCGCGCAACATCGGTGGATGAGCGCCTCAAGCACGCCCTTCTCAAAGGCATAGCCGACTATCTGCCACAGGATATAGCCGAGGCGGTCGATAAATACAAAACCGCGATAGCCGTCATAAGCGGCCCGCTGATGGCGGGTATGAGTCACGTGGGCGAGCTTTTCGGCCGGGGCAAGCTGTTCTTGCCGCAGGTGGTTAAGACGGCGCGCACAATGAAGCAGGCTGTAGCCATTCTGCAACCGCTCATAGAGGCGGGCAAGAGCCAAATGGCAGCATCGGCAGGCAAGGTGGTGATAGCCACCGTCAAGGGCGATGTGCACGACATAGGCAAGAACATCGCCGGTGTGGTTATGGGCTGCAACGGATACGACATAATAGATTTGGGCGTTATGGTTCCGGCCGAGGCCATAGTATCGGCAGCGGTGGAGCACCGAGCCGATATGGTGATATTGAGTGGTCTCATCACCCCCTCTCTCGAGGAGATGATAACCGTAGTGAAGGAGCTGAAGGCTGCCGGCCTCTCCACACCTGTGCTCATAGCGGGTGCCACCACAAGCCCCCTGCACACAGCACTAAAGATAGCTCCTGCCTACTGCGGCCCCGTCATTCACGTAAAGGATGTTTCGCAGAATGTAATTGTGGCCGCCAAACTGTTAGGTGATGCCGAGCAACGCGATGCCTTTGTGGCAGCAGTGCGTGCCGAACAGGAGCAACTGCGTGCCCGTTCAGCCGACAAGGAGCAACAGCTGTTGCGCCCGCTTGCCGCCGCACGCGACAACAAACTGCGGCTTTTCGACGATGAACAGCCCCACGGCGACGGTTGCACCTGTGGCTGTTGCAAATAAAAGTGCAGTAAAATGCGTTATGTAATAAAATGGTAATATTTTATTTGTAAACTTGCATTTTGAATTATACGGCAGTATTCGAAACTACCCTGTATTGTCATTTTGAACGTATGTGAGAAATCTATTTAGATACTTCACTACTTCGGTATGACAAAACGGCGGGCGGTAGTGCTGCTCGCCCGCGCGGTAGTAAAGAGATAATAAAAACATAAAACAAAACATAATGGAATCAGTTGCTTTTATCGAATGGTGCCTGGAGCACCTCAATTACTGGACAATTACGTTGCTTATGGCAATAGAGAGCTCCTTCATACCCTTCCCCTCGGAAGTGGTGGTGCCCCCTGCAGCGTGGCTCTCGGCCGATCCTGCAAGCGGGCTCAATGTATATCTCGTTGTCTTTTTTGCCACCTTGGGTGCCCTCATTGGTGCTATTGTGAACTATTTCCTTGCCTTGTGGCTTGGCCGTCCCATAGTGTATAAATTTGCCAACAGCCGTTTCGGTCATATGTGCCTCATAGACGAGCCTGCCGTTAAAAAGGCCGAGGAGTATTTTGAAAAACGCGGTGCCGCCTCCACCTTCATAGGCCGTCTTATTCCCGCTGTGCGCCAGCTCATATCAATCCCCGCAGGCCTCGCCCGTATGAAGATTAGCACCTTCCTGCTCTTCACCGCCCTTGGTGCCGGCATCTGGAACGGAGTGCTTGCCGGCCTTGGCTGGTACCTGTCAAAAGTACCCGGCATTGAAACCAAGGAGCAACTCATTGAAAAGGTAACGGTTTACAGCCACGAGATTGGTTACTGCTTCATTGCACTTGGCGTGTTCATTGTAGCATACCTTGTGTATAAAGGGTGGAAGAAACAGTAGCAAAAAAGTAAAACTTATTATACGAGTTGTGGGTAGCGCTTGCTACCCACAACTCGTATAATATTATCTCATCACATAACCTGCCTTGCTTGCAGTTCGTATTCTTTGCGCCGCGCGGCACATACAGAAAACAGGTTTGTACAAGATTTTTTGGGTTCATTTTGGTTCTTTTGTGTTTTTATTGCACACTTTTTTGAAATTTTTGAAAAAGTTGCCATATTATGTATATAAATTTGTTCCGAGGCTGAATTTATAGCTGTCGATAAAAATATGTTATATGGGAAACTGTAAGGAGAATAAAAAGAGTTCGCTTTCAAAATCGAGATACACTAAGTACTGCCAATGCCCCAAGGCTCTGTGGCTCGGTGTGAACAAACCCGATGAGGCTACCGTTGACCCTGCCGTTGAGGCCCGTTTTGCCGAGGGCAATGTGGTGGGCGATCTTGCAATGGGGCTTTTCGGCGACTTTGTCGAGGTTACGGCACATACCGCCGACGGCAGGCTCGACCTGGGTGCAATGATTGAAAGGACACGCGAGGAGATGGAGCGCGGTACCGAGGTTATATGCGAAGCATCGTTCAGCTATAACAACGCCGGCGAAAGCAACTACTGCGCCGTGGATATCCTGCGCAAGACGGCCGACGGCTGGGCCATCTACGAGGTTAAGAGCACTACCTGCAAAGTTGAGGATATCACGCTGGCCCAAAAGGCAATACGCGACAAGGTGCAGAAGTATGCGCCCGACATTGCTTTCCAAAAATGGGTGCTTGAACAGTGTGGCGTAAGGGTTACAGGCACTTACCTGGTGATGCTCAATAAGGATTATGTTCGGCAAGGCAGCCTCGATGTGAAGCAATTGTTCAACATCATAGACCTAAAAGAACTTGTGCACAATGAATACTTAAAGGTACCTGCAACCCGGGCATTGGCACATAAGACATTGCAAGGCGACGAGCCGCAAACGGCCATAGGCATACAATGCACAAAACCCTATGAGTGCGCCTTCTGGAACTACTGTACGCAGCATATACCCTCGCCATCGGTGTTCGATGTGTATGGCGGTATGGGGCGCGGTGGTTTCACGGCAGCCAAGAAGTTCGCCTGCTACAACAAGGGCATTGTAACATTCGAGCAACTGAGCACCCTTTCCATTGGTACCATACAGGATATGCAGATACGCTGCACACTCGATAACACTTGGTATGTCAACAAGCGGGGTATTCAGGATTTCCTCGACAAGGTTACCTATCCGCTCTATTTCCTTGACTTTGAAACAATGCAACAGGTGCTGCCGCAGTTCGACGGCACCAGGCCCTATCAGCAGATTACCTTCCAGTACTCTTTGCATTATATCGAGCACGAAGGCGGCGAGTTGAAACATACGGCCTTTCTCGCTCCCGGCGATGGCAGCAACCCGCTACGTGCATTGGCCGAGGCACTTTGCCACGACATCCCGCAGAACAGTTGCATTATGGCATACAACGACCCGTTTGAGAAGGGGCGCATAAAGGAGATGGCCGATGCTTACCCCGACCTCACTGCGCACCTTATGAACCTTCACGGCAATATCATAGACCTGCTCATTCCCTTCCGCAACGGGCACTGCTACTGCCCGGCAATGGGAGGTTCGTTCAGCATAAAGAGCGTGCTGCCGGCATTGTTCCCCGATGATGATGAGCTGAACTACCACAACCTAAACCCTCTTGTGCAGAATGGTGGTCACGCTATGACAATTTTTCCACAGATAAAAGATATGGAACCCGAAAAAGCCGCCGAAGCGCGCGAAGCACTGCTTGCCTACTGCCACCTCGACACCCTTGCAATGGTGCGCGTGTGGGAGAGGTTGTTGGAAATGGTGAAGTGAAAATAATATTAACAATCAATATAGATATACTATGGCAAAATTCAAGATTAAGGATGGTGTTGCCATCATTCCTGAGAAGACAACTGAGATTGGAACGGAGGCTTTCAAGAATAGCAGAACGCTTGTGGAGGCGACAATCCCTTCGGCAGTAACCACGATCGAGGCATCGGCATTCGAGGGTTGTAAGAAACTGAAAAGCATAACCATCGTAGGGGCCGTGACCAAGATAGGTGCTAATGCTTTCGCTGGTTGTGAAATGCTCGAAAGCATTGTTATGCCCGACTCCATCACCGAGATTGAGGAGAATGCATTTAATGGCTGTTGCAAGCTCAAGAGCATCACACTACCGGCTTCGTTGACAAAGATTGGAGCAGCGGCTTTCTCTGACTGTAACAAAATAGAAGAGGTAACGATCCCCGCATCGGTAACAGAGATCGGAGCAAAGGCTTTTGCTACTACTGCATGGAGTAGTAGACTCACAAAGGTGGTGTTGCCTGATGGCCTTACTACGATTGGGGATGAGGCTTTCGACTCTTGTCGCGCCCTTGCGGAAATCGCGATTCCTGCCACTGTCACAAGCATTGGTAAGAGTGCGTTCAGCAGTTGTGATGCCTTGAAATGTATCACCATTCCCGACGGAGTGACAAGCATAGAATATGGTGCTTTCCATTATAGTGGTCTTGAGAGCATCACAATACCCGATAGCGTCACAAGCATTGGTGATTTTGCTTTTCAAAACACCTCAATCACGAGCATCACAATACCCGATAGTGTTGTGAAGATAGGAAAGCATGTGTTCTGGGGTTGTAAGAAACTTGAAAGCGTAACCATCGGTAAGGGTGTAAGGGAGTTTGGCTTAACTCTTTTTGATGAATGGAACACCAACCTTAAAAGCATCGTTGTTGCCGAGGGCAATGAGGTGCTTGATTCGCGCGAGGACTGCAACGCCATCATAGAGACGGCAACGGACACACTTGTCCAGGGTTGCAAATCTACGGTTATCCCATCTTCGGTAAAGGAGATTGGGGAAAATGCCTTTTGGGCCGGTTGCCCCAGGAACCTGGTCATTCCTGCCGGTGTGACCAAGATTGGTTATCGTGCCTTTAAATACTGCAGTGAACTTGAAAGCATAAGCCTCCCCGAAGGTATAACGAAGGTTGCTTACGGTACATTTCATGATTGTACAGGTATTGAGAGCATTACTCTCCCCTCAACGGTGACAAGCATTGAACATATCGCATTCCGTGATTGTTGTAGCCTTAGAAGCATAGTGGTTCCAGAAGGCGTTACAAGCATTGAAAGCGGCGCTTTCATCGGCTGCAAACGCCTTGAAGAGATAACCATCCCGAACAGCGTGACGAAGATGGGGGATCAGGTGTTCTTTGGTTGTGATGAGCTGAAGAGCATCACTCTGGGCAGTGGGCTTACGAGTGTGGGGGATAATGTATTCGGCTCGTGTGGAAAGTTGAAGAAAATCATTGTTCCCGCAGGTACAAGAGCTCACTTCAAGCAACTTCTCGATGGAAGACTTCACAAAGCGATTGTCGAGAAGGAGGAGGGCGTTGTAAAGAAAAAGGAAAACCTGGCAAAAAAGATAAAAATAACAGACGGCATTGTCGTATTCCCCGATGGCATTACCGAGATTGAGTGTGGCATGTTCAGTGGCAAAAGTAAAGTTGTTGGGGTAGTTATACCTTCATCGGTGACAAGGATAGGGAAGGAGGCTTTTATGGAGTTCAAAAACCTGAAAAGCATCATCATCCCCGACTCTGTGACCGAGATTGGCGAGTGTGCATTTGCAAAATGCAAGAGTCTTGAAAGTATAGCCCTCCCCGCTTCGCTTACAAAAATAGGAAATTCTGCATTTTGGCTCGCAGGTTTTAAAGAGATAACCTTGCCGTCATCGCTAAGCGAAATAAGTGAGTCGCTCTTTGCGCATTGTAAGATGCTGAAAAGCATAACTATACCAGACAATGTAACAACCATCGGTGATTCTGCTTTCTATGGATGCTGGGAACTTGAGAGTGTTGTGCTTCCCGATTCTCTTACCAAGATTTCCTGCAATGCCTTTGAAGATTGCCAAAAACTTGCTGAGATAACAATTCCTTCATCTGTAACCGAAATTGGTGCAGAAGCATTCATAAGTTGCAGAAACCTTACAAGTGTAACATTGCCGGAATCCATCACAAAAATAGAGAAGTCTGCATTTGAGTTCTGCTACAGCCTTACGAGCATTGAAATCCCCAATTCTGTAAACGCGATAGGCGATAGGGCTTTCTTTGGTTGCCACCGTCTGACAAGCATTACCATCCCCGAGGGCGTGACAAGGATTACCACTGAAACCTTCTATGCTTGCCCTGCCCTGACAAGCATCACCCTCCCCGCGAGCGTGACAGAGATTGCAAGGTCGGGCTTATATAAAAATTTGCAGACTATCAATGTGCCGGAGGGTATGACCGACCATTTCAAGCAGATACTGCCCGAGGAATATCATGAATTCATCGTAGAACCGAAATAGAAGGGATTTGGATGTATGCCAAGGATGAGGCTGACGCGGTGCGACAACTTCACGAAGAAAACTTGATACCTGAAGCATTGAATGATTTTGCCTCCATAAAGCAATATGTTGATGAAAAATTTGGAGAGGACAGTTTCGAGGTAGCAAAAATCAATGAGGTCTTTGGCAGAATGGGTAAGTAAAAATTATAAATTCATTGACGTGCAGAAGTGTCTGTAAACTACTGCCGCCTCAGTGTGCCTTGCCATGGTGCGCGTGTGGGAGAAGTTGTTATAGTTGGTCAAGTAAAAAAGTTGGAGCAAATTTTGAATTTTTCTCCCTTTGTTAATATATTATAAAATAAAACAAATTATTATGGACAAAGAACAGAATTTCTTAGAAGGTATCCACGAAGCCGACGGCGAAGAATTGTCAAAGTTGGGACTGAATGTCCTTGAGAACACAGAACAATGTGTAGAGGTGCTGCTTGAGCAGATGCGAAGTGGCAACGACGAATTCAAGTTCGTATTGAGAGATTTGTTGTTTCATGGGTACGGATTTCATCTCTTGCAGGCCGGTGACAAACAGTGGTTGCTTGATGCCGATTGCGTAAGATGCAAGGCTATAGTTTTGAAAGGGATGCATATGAGTTGGTACACTTGGGAAGACTCCTTTACCGACGAGGATACAGGCGAGACAGTGGTAATTACGCGCAAGGAAATCCGGAGCACCCCTTTGTTTGCAAGCACGGAGGATGAGGCAAAGGCGCTCTTTGAGCAAATAATCCGGCAGAGCACACCGGCAGAAAGTGAAGAATTGGTAGATTGCGTAAGGTGTACCCCGTTCGACTACACCTTGATTATCCGTAACGAGTATGAGAAACTGTTGGAACGCTGCCGTAAGAGAGAAGGTTTCTACGATATGAAAACCATCCACCAATGCGGACACTATGGTTGGCTGTGCGAACAACTGGGTGATCTCTACTTCTATGGTGAGGAACAGTTCGGTTACTTCATCGACAAGGAGAAAGCAGCGTATTTCTATGCCGAGGCACAGAAGGCCAAGGACTATCACCGGGATGAGTCGCTGCTCGTTAATGGTAATCCCGTGGAGAATTTTGACGAGAAGGATTGGGAAGACTATGAAGTATGTCCCCAAACCTGCCATTATCGCCTGTCGGGACCTACAGAGGTGCTGGACAAGGTAAGAACCACCATTGACAAACTGACCGAAAAGTACGGCATGCCCGACAACGAGTTAGGGCGCTATGTGTCCACTCCCATATTGTTACAGGCGCTTTTGGGAATAAAGTCCGAGGCACCGAATTATTGGGGCAACCTCCTGTTCATGGAAGACCAGCCCGACGGCACCCTTACCATTACGATGGAGGTGGAGTTGACGCATGTATGGTCCGATGTCCTTGAACAGGGCTTTCCTGGCATAGAGGTGGAGGTAGAGAAGGAGTAAGGAAGAAATAAAATGATGACAATATGAATAATATAACCAACGCAACAAGTCCAAAGGGCAAAGACAATTACGACAAGGAGAGTCTTTTGAAGTTCATGCAGGATGCAGATTGCCTGGAAAGTCTTTCAAGATGGACAAGTGAACTCAACATGTTTGATGTATTGAGGATTTCTCGCACAGAGATACGCCATAGCAATATGTTAGGGTGGCTTCTTGACCCCAATGAAAACCATGGGTTGGGAGACTCGTTCCTTTATGGGGTTATATCTAAAGTCTCGCATGACATGGGTACTGACAATGCTCTCCAGTTTTTGAGTTCAGATTTGTACTCTTTCAATGTTCGTCGCGAATGGAATCATATAGATATACTGCTGGTTTCAAACCAGTGCAAACTTGTACTGGCCATTGAAAACAAGGTTGGTTCGCACGAGCACAACTCCAATGGAACAAGCGTATCGCAATTGCGTACATACAAAGACGTGCTTCAATCCCAATTCAAGGACTATACGAAGGCATTTGTCTATCTGACTCCGGATGGAGATAATCCCTCTGATGATGATTGGATGGTGTTGGATTATTCGGATGTTCTCACTGTCTTGGAGAATGTCTACAAATCCAAGAGTTGTTATTTATCCGGGGAGTCATCTCTGCTAATCAAAAATTATATCAATAACATTAAGAAAAATGTAATTATGGATCAGGAATTGGTTAACCTTTGTAATTCTATTTACAACAAGCATCGCAGAGCGTTGGATCTCATTTTTGAGAATCGTGATGATATCACTTCACAAGTTTCCAATAACTGTATAAGAATACTCAGTGAGACAAATGGGGTGTTTCTTGACGACTCTTCAAGAAGCAAGGTGTATGTAAAGTTCAGGACTAAGGGTTTGGCAAACCTTTTCAAGGACATAGATTTCAGTTACTACTATTACCAATTTGAAATCAGGACCGACCGGATTATTCTTATGCTTGAATTCCACAAGGAGAGAAACGAAGAACTGGACGATGAAATCTCCGATAAGATGGAACGGGCAAAGTCGTTTTTTGGTGTAGGCGAGAAGAAACTTAAGAAAGACTGGAGATGGAACAGGGTTTGGACAAAAAGGACACATGATCTGAATAACGAAGGATGGATAATTGAGGTGCTAAAATACATCTGCGAGAAAGATGGCACTCATAAACTTCTGGAGAGTGAACTGACGGAGTAGGGCAGTCATAATCAATTATTGATTACTGGAGAAAACAGCAAGGCTAAAAACAAAACTACTAAAAAATATAATTATGAGAATCCAGAATTACAGTATTCGTGATGTCATGAAAGGCATTGAAGGAGGAAAAATGATTCTGCCGGCATGGCATCGGGAATTTGTCTGGAAGCGCAATGATATAGAACGTCTGTTCGATAGTCTTATGCTGGGCATCCCTATTAATACCTTGATGTTTTGGCCGGTTGATGACACAAAGAATGTAGTTACTGAATACAGCGAATTCCTTTCCTCAAAATACCTGGAGTCTGTATCTGCCAATAGTATTTGTCAAATCAAGGACAATGATTCAAAGACCATAGTTGTTGACGGACAACAACGGCTCACGGGTTTGTGGATATCTCTTTATGGTTCTTATACCTTGGAAAAGGATAAGGACGAAACGTATCTTTACCTCAACTTGGATGCACCTGCCAATGCCAGTGATACAGAAGAAGACCTTACAAATGGTGCAGATTGTTTCTATAACTTTAAGTTTATGCCAGAGCACAGGTATAGAACTTGTATTGAAAATGGTGAACATTGGATTCGTGTAAGTGAGGCATATGACCAAAATTTCAAACCGATATCATATCTGTTGCTCAACAAACTTTCCGAGAATCCGTTTGCTGTCGATACCATGGCAAAACTGTCGGGATTGTTTGATGATGAAAGTATTATCAATGTTTATGAAATCAAAAACACAGATTTAGATAGAGTCCTTAATATACTTGTAAGGACTAATGGCGGTGGAAAACCGCTTGGCAAGGGAGATTTGCTTTAGTGGTCGTGAACAATTGTCGGGTTAGTATCTCCCACCCCAAAAAAGAAATCAGATGTACGGTCATCCATACCTACCCAACAGAAACCTCGCGATGTATAGGCGAATCGTAGAAGAATATGAATCCGAAAATGGTATATAATAGCATTACAGCACGTCGCCCCGTACGTTATTTTGCATCTGATCAGGAGTTTGAGGATTTCTGTGTTGCTCCTTATGCAGAGATCAGGGAAACTGCTAACGGTGTGATGTACGTCAGCGGCAATTATTCCGATGAGTACCTTGAATGCTTGGAGGACGGTGTAAGATTCGTTATCCGCGATGAAGACTCCGTAGTTTACAAAAGGCAGTGCGTATGCAAAAGAGTGCCCGTAATGCACAACGGCAAACTCCTTGAACGCGACACTTTGGTTCAGTTGAAGGTGGAAAATCTGGAACCTTACTTTGATTTTTGAGAACATTTATTAGACCTGCCTATACAACGATGGTACAATCAGACCTTTATATACACGGTCCCCAGGCTCAGCGCGATGCCCGATGCACCCTCGTTGATGACTCTCTATGGTGCCTTGAATCAATGTTACAACGACATAGAGATAGAGGTTGACGAGGATGTGGAAGATGTGCCTTGGCCGTACTGAAATCATTAGAACAATCACAATTGCTAAATGTATCGACATGGAAACTAAAGATTCTACTATAAAAGTGTGCGAAGGTCTGTACTCTAGCTCCATGTATGAAATGGATGTGTGGACTTTACCCAGCGACAATGAGGACAGCGAGGAAGATTACATGTGGCAACTGGAGAACGAAGGACATATGGACTGTGGCCTTCGACGTGAACTGACAGGGCTGTTCCGAACAAAGGAACGGGCGCTGGAAGACCTTGATAAGGCCCTCGATAACCGAGATGGCAACCGAAATATATATTGCACTTTCATCCGTGAAAGAACTCTCAACTGTATGATGCTACCGGGCGAATATTTGAAAGAGTGGACCTACAAGTATTGTTATTTGCAAGATGAGTCTATTGTACGAAACTTTGCAGAGAGGGAGAACCCTTTCATGGGCCGTCCACAAGAGATGATCCACTTCAAGCGGGGCGATATTGTGATGATTCCCGACGACTATGCCGCTCACTGGGGTATCGTATGGGGAACACCAATGACACCGGAGCAATACGAGAAGATGAATGAACGCATCAACCAAGGACATGACGGTGATACAATGGCAAGGATGTGGCGATTAGACTGGAGCGATGACAATTATACTATATTGATTAATGCCGATGGTGACCATGAGCACATCCTTGCCCATCATGTGCT
>JAFXGV010000019.1 GCA_017536765.1 Bacteroidaceae bacterium | reverse complement strand
TTGATTTTTGTGTTCAACTTCAGCCCCACACGCTCGTTCACCGATTACGGCTTGCTTGTGCCCGAGGGCTCATACTCCATTGTGCTGAACACCGATTCGGAACGCTTTGGCGGTAATGCCCTTGTGGATGAAACGCAAACACACTTCACACAGTATGACAAACTGCACGCGCGCCGCAAGAAAGGCTGGCTGATGCTCTATCTGCCTGCACGCACAGCGCTTGTGCTTAAAAAGAATAAAGAATAATGAGAAACTCCGGGGAGAGACGCCTGCAGAATTTCATCACAGGTTTTTGTGCTGTCTGCTTTGCGATATTCAGCTTCACGTTTGTAGCGATATACAAATCGCCGCTCATTGAGATGGTGTACAACAGCATCGCAACGGGCAAACTGCAATACAACGGCTATGTGCTCTCCGGTATTCTGACGGCTATTCTCGTTGGCTTGGCATTGTGGCTCAACCGCTTTGCCAAGTACCAACGCGAATGGACGGCGATGGCATTCCTGCCGTCGGCGCTTATCTTGGCATTCCTCACCGATATTCAACGCACCCTGTTTGCCGGCGACGGCTCATATAGCGGTTGGGCGTGGATATTCGCTGTGGGGATGTTCCTGTATATATTCCTTGCTTTTCTTTTCGGGCGTATGCTCTTTGAAAAGATAAAGAACCCCACCGTGGTTGCCAACCGCATTGTGTGGCGCAACCTCGTTCTGCTCACTTTGATATTTATGATGGTGGGCACCCTGTCGGGTGGTGACAAGAACTTTATGCGCGAGGCTATTCAATACAAACACTACTGTCGTGGTGATGTGGATGCCGCGCTTGCCGTGGGCGACCACTCGCCGCTTGCATCGCAAGAGCTCACAGCACAACGTGCCTTCTTCCTTTCGTTGAAGGGCGAGCTTGGCGAACGTCTTTTCGAATATCCCCAATATTATGGTGCCGAGGGGCTGCTGCCCGCTACGGTGCGCACTATGCCTGTGGCTCCCGATAGTATTTACTCCCATATAGGCTTGTCGCGTGCGACAGGGGAGCGTGCAGTCGATTTTCTTGCCCGCGCTGCCGGCCGGGACAGTGTCGGCATTGCTGCGCAGGAGTATTACCTGGCATCGCTGCTCTTGGAACGCCGTATAGTGGATTTTGCCGACAAAATCTATGAGTACTACAATGTGGGCGACAGCGACAAACTGCCCAAGCACTACAAAGAGGCGTTGCTTCTCTATTCTCACATAGTTCCCGAATATACGCTTGAGTTTGATGATGCCGCGTTGCGCGCTTCGTTTGAAAAGATGCTTGCCGATGCGCGTGGGAAATCGTGGGCATCTATGCATTCAGCCCGTTTGCAGCAGGAGTATGGTAGCACCTACTGGTGGTATTTCCTGTATGGCGAATAGGCGCGTGAAATGACAGGTGGCACTGCCCGTTAATTCCGCAGGGCTTGCTTTTTGTACTAAAATAGCGCTTTTTTAGTTGTAAAAAATCGCGGTGTCATTGATTGTTTTCCCATTTTCGCTATTTATCGTTTTTTTTGTTTTGCTACTTGAAAAAAGCAAAATATATTTGCAGTGAATAAACGTGTGGGCTATTGCTAGTGGCGTTTATGCAGGATATGAATATCAGTTATGATAGTATAGTTTTTTCTTAGTTGTTTAGTAAATGTTGGACGTGCTGCTTTGTGAAAAGCGGCACGTTTGTTTTTTATTCACCTTATTGCGAAATTACATTTTCCACTCTTGTCTTGCGAAAAACAGGTTTTTGGTACAATTCTTGCCGAATAATTATAGAAATGACAATAAATTATATTATTTTTGTAAAATAATTAAAGTGGCATAACTATGCCCTTGCGGGCGTGGTGAAAAAGCTATACGCAATTGTTTTTTTTGAATAAATATCAATACAAAATAATATGGAAAATAAGATTCAAGAACTAACCGAAAAAATCTATGCCGAGGGCGTGGAGAAGGGAAAGGCCGAGGCTGAACGCCTGGTTGCAGAAGCACAAGCCAAGGCCGAAGCGATAGTGAAAGAGGCGCAGGCTAAGGCCGATGCAATAGCTGCAGCCGCAGCAAAAAGTGCCGAGGAGTTGAACGCAAACACTCGTTCGGAATTAAAACTCTATGGTGCACAGGCTGTGGGTGCAATAAAATCGGAGGCTGCCACAATAATTACCGACACCGTGGTGAAGGCTGCCGTTAAGGATGCTGTTGGTGGCGATGCACTCAAAGCGCTTATCGTTGATATCGTTTCCCGCTGGAGTGCCAACGAGCCTCTTGTTATCTCTACTGCCGAGGCTGCCGAGCTCAAGGCTTTCTTTGCAGCAAAAGCAAAAGGCTTGCTCGACAAAGGTGTGGAGATTAAACAGGTGAACGGTGTAAAGACATCCATTTCCATTGCTCCGGCCGATGGTTCGTACAAGGTTAATTTCGGTGAGGGTGAGTTCGAGGCTTTCTTCAAGTCGTTCTTGCGCCCCCAAATGGTTGAACTTCTATTTTCATAATCAATGAGCAGTTACTATTGCTTGGTTGCAGGCTTGCCCGATGTGTTGTTCGACGGAAGCAAGACGGCCTTTACGATAGACCGTTTCAGAGAGGATATCTATCCCTCGCTGTCACCCGCCGATGCAAAATGCATCGACCTCTTTTTCCTTGCGTGGGACAATGAGAATCTTTTGAAGGTTCTTCGCGAGGGTAGTGAGGTGGAACTTGCCCGCACCGGCTGTTACAGCAAAGATGCTCTGCTCGATATAATAGCGCAGGTGAAGAATGGCGATGCCCGCGATGCGCAGGTGCCCGCTTATCTGTACGATTTCCTGGAGCGCTATTTTGCGAGTGAGCAGGGCGAGCCCCGCTTGTGGGCCGATGTGCTGGGCACATATTACTATGCCTATGCAATGAAGGCACAAAACAGGTTTGTGAGCGCGTGGTTTACATTCAATCTCGATGTGAACAACATTCTTGTGGCTATGACAGCGCGCAAGTACAAGATGAATGTGGCCGATGTGGTCATTGGCGACAACGAGGTGGCCGATGCCTTGCGCACATCGAGCGCACGCGATTTCGGTTTGTCGGGCACGTTTGAATATCTCGAGGCATTGCAACGCCTGAGCGAGAACGACAAACTGCAGGAGCGCGAGCATCAGCTCGACGAGATACGTTGGGCTTGGCTCGAGGATAACTCGGTATTCAACTACTTCACCGTAGAGAGGCTCTATGTGTTCCTGCAAAAGCTCGATATCATATCGCGTTGGGCAAAGCTCGACAGCGAAACCGGTATGCAGCGCTACAACGAGCTCGTCGATAACCTCAAGAGCGGTTTGAATCTTTAGAAACGAATTAAATAAAAATTGATATATGGCAACAAAAGGAAAAGTAACCGGTGTTATAGCCAATATGGTGCTGCTGGCTGTCGATGGCCCTGTGGCGCAGAATGAAATTTGCTATATCAAAACCGGTGGCGACCGCTTGATGGCCGAGGTCATTAAGATTAACGGCGCAAAAGTGTACGTTCAGGTATTCGAGAGTACACGACGTATGAGAATTGGCGACGAGGCTGAGTTTACCGGCCATATGCTGGAGGTTTCTTTGGCCCCTGGTATGTTGTCGAAAAACTACGACGGTTTGCAGAACGACCTCGACAAGATGGAGGGTGTGTTCCTTAAACGCGGCGACTACACCAACCCCCTCGACGAGGATAGAATATGGCACTTCGAGCCCCTTGTAAAGGTGGGCGACAGTGTGGGTGCCGCAGCCTGGATTGGTAGTGTGGAGGAGAATCATCAGCCCCTTAAGATTATGGCTCCCTTTGGTCTTGAAGGCAAGTGGACTGTGAAAAAGATAGCTGCCGCAGGCGACTACAAGATTACCGACATTATTGCCGTAATAGCCAACGAGGCAGGCGAAGAGAAGGAACTGAATATGATTCAGAAGTGGCCGGTGCGTGTGGCTATGCCCGACTACAAGGAGAAACCACGCCCCTTCAAATTGCTTGAAACAGGCGTGCGCACCATAGATACTCTTAACCCCATTGTAGAGGGTGGTACAGGCTTCATCCCCGGCCCCTTCGGTACAGGAAAGACCGTGCTTCAGCACGCTATTTCAAAGCAGGCTGAGGCCGACATCGTGATTATTGCCGCTTGTGGTGAGCGTGCCAACGAGGTTGTGGAAATCTTCACCGAGTTCCCCGAACTTGTCGATCCCCACACCGGCCGCAAACTTATGGAGCGTACCATCATTATTGCCAACACATCGAATATGCCCGTTGCAGCCCGTGAGGCTTCGGTTTACACCGCTATGACCATTGCCGAGTACTACCGTGCTATGGGCTTGCGCGTGTTGCTTATGGCCGACTCAACATCGCGTTGGGCACAGGCGCTGCGCGAGATGTCGAACCGTATGGAGGAGCTCCCCGGCCCCGATGCATTCCCTATGGATATTTCGGTAATCATTGCCAACTTCTACAGCCGTGCAGGATATGTGGTGCTCAATAACGACCAAGTAGGTTCCATTACATTCATTGGTACCGTGTCGCCTGCGGGTGGTAACCTCAAAGAGCCTGTTACCGAGAATACCAAGAAGGTAGCACGCTGTTTCTATGCTCTTGAGCAGGACCGTGCCGACAAAAAACGCTATCCCGCCGTGAATCCCATCGATTCATATTCGAAATATCTTGAATATCCTGAATTCGACGAGTATATCACAGGCCTCATTGGTGCAGGTTGGATTGAGATGGTGAACGAGGCAAAGACACGCCTGTTGCGCGGTAAGGAGATTGCCGAGCAGATAAACATCCTTGGCGACGACGGTGTGCCCGTGGACTACCACGTTACATTCTGGAAATCGGAACTCATAGACTTTGTGGTGTTGCAACAGGATGCATTCGACGACATCGATGCCGTTACTCCATTGGAGCGTCAGCAGGCTATGCTTGAGCTTGTCACAAGCATCTGCCGCTCGGAGTATAATTTCGAAGAGTTCCAGGAGGTTACCGATTTCTTCAAGAAGGTAATAAACATCTGCAAGCAGATGAACTATTCCGAGTACAAGTCCGATAAATACAACAGCTATCTTGCTTCGCTCGAGGAGTTGTTGCAAACCCGTAAGGCTTAATATTAAATACTGTAAGACTATGGCAAC
Source organism: Bacteroidaceae bacterium (assembly GCA_017536765.1). GTDB lineage: Bacteria > Bacteroidota > Bacteroidia > Bacteroidales > Bacteroidaceae > HGM04593. The sequence goes on along the minus strand of JAFXGV010000019.1, from coordinate 4,390 downwards.
AGAAGCATTTCAGAAAATATATACAAAGATAAATGCCATCACAAAGGCAACCTGCTCGCTCAAGGCAACAGGCGTTGGATACGACGAGCTTGCCACCGTGAACGGCAAGTTGGCCCAGGTGGTTAAGATTATGGGCGACGAGGTTACCTTGCAGGTGTTCGAGGGTACAGGCGGTATCCCCACCGATGCCGAGGTTATTTTTATGGGCAAGGCTCCCTCGTTGAAGGTGAGCGACCAATTGACAGGCCGTTTCTTCAATGCCTATGGCGATCCCATCGACGGTGGTCCCATGGTAGAGGGTAAGGAGGTGGAAATCGGTGGTCCTTCGGTGAACCCCGTGCGCCGTAAACAGCCGTCGGAGCTCATTGCAACAGGTATTGCCGGCATCGACCTCAACAACACTCTTGTGACAGGTCAGAAGATTCCTTTCTTCGCCGACCCCGACCAACCCTACAACCAGGTGATGGCCAACGTGGCTATGCGTGCCGAGACAGACAAGATTATTCTCGGTGGTATGGGTATGACTAACGACGATTACCTCTACTTCAAAAACCTCTTCTCGAATGCAGGTGCTCTCGACCGCATCATATGCTTTATGAACACAACCGAGGACCCCGCTGTTGAGCGTTTGCTTATCCCCGATATGGCCCTCACCGCAGCGGAATATTTTGCAGTGGAGAAGAACCAGAAGGTGCTTGTACTGCTCACCGATATGACAATGTATGCCGATGCGCTCTCTATCGTATCGAACCGTATGGACCAGATTCCTTCAAAGGACTCTATGCCCGGTTCGCTCTACAGCGACCTTGCAAAGATTTACGAGAAGGCTGTGCAGTTCCCCGCCGGCGGCTCCATCACAATCATCGCAGTGACAACCCTTTCGGGTGGCGATATCACACACGCTGTGCCCGACAATACCGGTTACATCACCGAAGGCCAGCTCTTCTTGCGCCGCGACAGCGATATCGGTAAGGTGGTTGTCGATCCCTTCCGTTCGCTCTCTCGTTTGAAACAGCTTGTAGCGGGTAAAAAGACACGTAAAGACCACCCGCAGGTGATGAACGCCGCGGTACGTCTTTATGCCGATGCAGCCAATGCAAAAACAAAATTAGAGAATGGTTTCGACCTCACCGACTACGACAAACGTACACTTGCGTTTGCCCGCGACTACTCCGACAAACTGCTGGCTATCGACGTGAACCTCAATACAACCGAGATGCTCGATGTTACTTGGGGCCTTTTTGCCGATTACTTCAAGCCCGAGGAGGTGAACATCCGTCAGGAACTTGTCGATAAATATTGGAAGAAATAATTTGTGATAGTTAGGAAATGATTGCATTTCAATATAATAAAACATCGCTTCAGCATCTCGAAAAGCAACTGAAAATGCGAGTGCGCACTCTCCCTATCATAAAAAATAAGGAAAGCGCATTGCGCATAGAGGTAAAGCGCTGCAAGGAGGAGATGGAGCTGCACGACGAGAGCTATGCAAAGCAGCTCGAAATGTACCGTGCGCTCTTTGCCTTGTGGAACGAGTTCGATGCTTCGCTTGTAAAGACGGGCGACCTGGTGATTGAGGAGAAAAAGGTGGCAGGCGTTAAGGTGCCTGTGCTGGAGCACGCCGACTTTGTGGTGGCTCCCTACAGCCTTTTCAACTCGCCCAAATGGTTTGCCGACGGTATCGAGCTGCTGAAGGAGATGGCAATGACGGCTATCCGCCGTGAATTGCTCAATCGCAAACTTGTGCTCCTGGAGACTGCACGTAAAAAGACCACTCAAAAGGTGAACCTCTTTGAGAAGGTGCAGATACCCGGGTACCAGGATGCGATAAGGAAGATTAAACGATTTATGGAAGACGAAGAGAACTTGTCAAAATCTTCACAAAAGATTTTGAAATCTCTTCTTGAACAGAGAGAGGAGGCCGAGGTATGATAACGAAGATGGACAAAGTTACCCTCCTTATATATCATAAGGAGTACGAGGCGTTCCTTGAACGTCTGCGCTCTGTGGGCGTGGTGCATATTGAGGAGAAGAAGAGCGGCGCCCCCGAGACAGAGGAGGCGCAGGCTATGCTTGCTCTCTCTAACCGCTATGCCCGCATAATTAAGCAGTTGGAAAAGGGTGGTGCCGATGTCGTCGCTCCCGCAAAGCAAGGCGTGGATTACTCTTCCTTGCTCGATGCTGCCGACGCACTATTTGCCGAGGTGGAACAGCTGCGCAGCGCACAGCAGGCTGTGGAGAAGGATACCGCAACCATTGCTCCTTGGGGCGATTTCGATTTTTCTCTCTTGGAAAAACTCTCCGCAGCAGGCTATGATGTGAAATTTTTCATAAGCACTGCAAAGGATTTCAACGACGAGTGGTACGATAAATATAATGCAGTAGTGGTGGGCGAGGGTGCCTCAAAGCTCTACTTTGTTACGGTTACGCAAAGCGGCGTGCCTGTGGAGATAGATGCCGAGACTGCTAAATTACCTGCAATGTCGTTGTCGGCACTCAAAGCCGAGGCCGACAGTGTTGTTGCTGCCATTGCCGCCAAAGAGCAGGCGATAAAGGATTTTGCTGCCGAAAACATTGCCACCATTAAAGCCGGCCTCGCTTTGTTGCACAAGCAGATGGAGTTCTCCACCGTGGCTCTCTCGGGCGAGAAGGTATCGGGCGACAAACTGTTGCTGTTGCAAGGTTGGGTGCCCCGGGAGGATAAAGCGGCTCTTATGGAGATGCTCGACAAGGAGGCGGTGTTCTACCAGGTAACCAAGCCCAAACTTGGTGATAACATTCCTGTTAAGTTCAAGAACAATGCCTTCACCCGTATGTACGAGGTGCTCACTAAAATGTATGGTATGCCCAGCGGTACCGATTTCGACCCCACACCCATTGTGGCACCCTTCTTCTCGCTCTTCTTTGCATTCTGTATGGGCGATGCGGGTTATGGTCTCATTCTCATTCTGCTTGGTTTCTTGCTTAAAAAGAAATTGGGCAAGGATATGGCAGGTATGATGAATCTTGTGATAACGCTTGGTATATTTACCACCGTTATCGGTGCTATATTGGGTACATTCTTCGGAATGAGCCTTATAAGTTCCGATATTCCGCAAGAATTAAAGCAATTTATCATTTCGGGCGATGTGGAGCTGTTTGGTTCTACATACAACAAACAGATGATACTTGCGCTTGCTATAGGCGTGGTGCATATATCGGTTGCTATGACGGTGAAGGCCATTAACAACACCTTCTTCTTTGGTTTCAAAGAGTCGTTAAGCGCTTGGGGCTGGTGGCTTGTTGTGGTGGGCGGTGTCATTGTGGGCACGCTCTCGTTCCTGAGTGTTATCCCTGCCGATGTGTCCAAATGGGCTCTCATAGCCATTGGCGGCTTGGGTGCCGTGGGTATATACTTGCTCAACAGTTTTGAGCGCAACGTATTCTTGAACATCGGCGCCGGTCTGTGGGATACATATAATATGGCATCGGGCCTGCTTGGCGACATTCTTTCATACATCCGTCTTTTTGCCTTGGGCTTGGCGGGTGGTATGCTTGGAGAAACCTTCAACAGCCTTGCTCTTATGTTAGTTGAGGGCCAGGAGGGCGTTGGCGCCGTGTTTGGCTGGATAGGTTTTGGCCTCATAATAGTATTCGGCCACACGCTCAACATTGCAATGTCGTGCCTTAGCGCCTTTGTACACCCGCTTCGTTTGACCTTTGTGGAGTACTTCAAGAACGCCGGTTATGATGGCAAGGGCGTGGAATACAAGCCCTTCAGTAAAAACTAATTAGTAAACAATATAATTAAATAAAAAATTAAAAGTTATGAACGAATTATTAGGTTATTTGGGAATGGGCCTTATGCTTGGGCTCGCAGGTATTGGCAGCTGCTATGGTACAACAATTGCAGGTAACGCTGCCGAGGGGGCTTTGAAGAAGGATTCTTCAAAATCGGCAGGTTATATGATTCTCTCTGCTCTGCCCGCTACACAGGGACTTTACGGTTTCTTGGCTTTCTTGCTTCACATTGGTAAGGTCAATGCCGAAACAGGTTACTTGTGGTTTGGTGTTGGTATCGGTGTTGGTTTGGTATGTTTGTTCTCTGCCATTCGTCAGGGACAGGTTTGCGCCAACGGTATCGTGGGTATTTCACAAGGCCACGATGTGCAGACAAACACTATGATTTACGCTGCATTCCCCGAGTTCTATGCTATCCTTGCTCTTGTAGCAACATTCCTTGTGTAATATAGTACGAACCTATTTGGTAAAAGAAGATGACTAAAAAGTGTATTTTTGCGTTACGCTTGCCTTCAAAATCCTCATTTACGCTTAGTAAACTGCGGTTTTTCAGGCTGCGCAAGCCTTAAACTACATCTTTTTATTCATCTCCCTGCAAAAAGAGGCTGCT
>JAFXGV010000018.1 GCA_017536765.1 Bacteroidaceae bacterium | reverse complement strand
ACGTACATTAAGGTATTTTCTGATCTTTGAATCTTCAACCAATTCGTCACCGTAGTTCTTACCACCGTACCAGTTGGAATCCCATCCTCTGATGATACCTAATCGATTACTAATTGGATTAACCTTCTGTCCCATTGCTTTCTACTTTTTTATTGTCATTACTTACTTTGGTATCCACGTAGATTGTAACGTGGTTGGAACGCTTACGGATTCTATATCCACGGCCCTGAGGTGCAGGACGCATACGATACAATGTGCGTGCCTCATCTACAAAAATCTGTGAGATGTAGAGCTCGCCGTTTTCAGCTTTGCGCTCGTTTTTCTGCTCCCAGTTAGCTATCGCCGAACGCAACAGTTTCTCAACGTTGTTCGAAGCAGCTTTTGTGGAGAACTTCAAGACGCCGAGTGCACGGCCCACCTCCATACCACGAACCATATCAGCAACAAGACGCATCTTGCGGGGTGATGAGGGGATATCTTTTGCACTGGCGAAATAAAGGCTTTTACGAGCCTCTTTTCTCTTGTCAGCAGCTATTTTTTTTCTTGCTCCCATTATTATAATTTATTTAATTCAATTTAATAAAGCCTGTTTATTTCTTACGGTTACCAGAGTGACCACGGAATGTACGTGTAGGAGCGAACTCGCCCAACTTGTGACCTACCATGTTCTCTGTAATGTAAACAGGGATAAATTTATTACCGTTATGAACAGCTATTGTGTGTCCTACAAAATCGGGAGAAATCATAGAAGCACGAGCCCAAGACTTGATGACCGATTTCTTACCGCTCTCGTTCATGGCAAGCACCTTGTTCTCCAACTTTACATTGATATATGGACCTTTTTTTAATGAACGACTCATATTAATTCAAAAATTTCCTTATTATTACTTCTTTCTTCTCTCAATAATGTACTTGTTAGACTGCTTCTTGGGCGCACGAGTCTTGAGACCCTTAGCATACAAGCCCTTGCGAGATCTGGGGTGACCTCCGGAAGCACGACCTTCACCACCACCCATCGGGTGATCAACAGGGTTCATAACAACACCACGGTTGTGAGGACGACGGCCCATCCAACGAGAACGACCGGCTTTACCAGAGCTCTCAAGTGCGTGATCCGAGTTACCTACTGTACCGATTGTAGCACGGCAAGTACCCAAGATGCGGCGAACCTCACCCGAAGGCAACTTGATTACGCAGTAGTTCTCGTCACGAGATACAATCTGAGCAAAGTTACCTGCTGAACGAACGAGGATAGCGCCCTGACCGGGGCGAAGCTCGATGTTGTGGATTACTGTACCCACGGGAATAGACTTCAAAGGAAGTGTATTACCAAGCTCGGGAGCAGCATCAGCACCTGACATCAAAACTGCACCAACCTCCAAACCATTAGGAGCAATTATATAACTCTTCTCGCCATCAGCATAATACAACAAAGCAATACGAGCCGAACGGTTAGGATCGTACTCGATGCTCTTTACTGTAGCGGGAATTCCATCTTTATTACGCTTGAAATCGATAAATCTGAATTTACGTTTGTGACCACCGCCTCTGTAGCGCATAGTCATTTTACCGGTGTTGTTACGACCGCCGGTAGAACGTTTACCGGTTACAAGCGATTTCTCTGGTACCGCAGCAGTTATCTCTTCAAAGGTACCAATAATCTTATGTCTTTGGCCCGGTGTTGTAGGCTTAAATTTACGTACTGCCATCTTCTATTAAATGTTACTATAAAAATCAATAGTATCGCCCTCTTTAAGTGTGACGATAGCCTTCTTCACAGCGTTGGTGCGGCCTTTCACAAAGCCTGCTTTTGTGTAACGGCTCTTGTTCTTGCCTGCGTAGTTCATAGTGTTCACATCAACTACGGTTACGTTATACAACGCCTCAATCTCTTTCTTAATTACCAACTTGTTAGCCTCGGGACGTACAAGAAAACCGAAACGGTTGAACTTGTCGGTAATATTGGTCATCTTCTCTGTGACCAGTGGTTTAATCAATACTCCCATTGTTTACGCCTCCTTTTTAGCTAAAGTGTTACTAATAACCTCGAGAGAGCTTTCGGTCACAACCAAAACTTCGGCATTCATAATACCATAGGTATTTATGTCCGAAGCAATTGCAACTTTAGTGCCCTTCAAATTACGAGCTGACAAATATACGCATTTATTGCTAGATGGCAAAACGAACAGTTGTTTCTTTTCAGAAACATTAAGTTTATTTAACATCTCAACAAAAGATTTTGTGCTGGGAGCCTCGAATGTAAAGTCCTCAACTACAATAATTGCGTTGTCAATAGCCTTCTGTGAGAGAGCCGATTTACGAGCAAGCTGCTTAACCTTCTTGTTAAGTTTGAAGCTGTAATCGCGGGGAGTGGGACCGAACACACGTGCACCACCTACCAACACGGGTGAGTTGATGTCACCACGACGTGCGCCACCGCCGCCCTTCTGACGACCGAGCTTACGTGTTGAACCAGAGATTTCGCTTCTCTCTTTTGACTTATGTGTACCCTGACGCTGTGCTGCGAGATACTGTCTTACAGCCATATATACAACGTGCTCGTTAGGCTCGATGCCGAAGATAGACTCGTCTAACGTAACCTTTCTTCCGGTGTTTTCACCCTTAATATTTAATACGCTGACTTCCATTACTTTTCAATTATTACGATTGAACCATTGTAACCCGGAACCGAACCTTTGATAACCAACAGGTTGTGCTCAGGAATAACCTTTAACACTTGCAAATTGTGTGTAGTAACACGAGCGTTACCCATCTGTCCACCCATACGGAGGCCTTTGAATACCTTTGCAGGGTACGAACAAGCACCGATTGAACCCGGCTTGCGAGCGCGGTTGTGCTGACCGTGAGTAGCCTGACCTACACCACCAAAGTTGTGGCGTTTAACAACACCCTGGAAACCTTTACCCTTTGATGTACCGGTTACTGTAACGTAAGCGGTATTGGCAAAAAGGTCTACTGTAACAACATCGCCCAAATTGAGCTCTGTCTCAAACTCCTTGAACTCGGCCAAGTGTCTCTTGGGAGCCACACCGGCTTTCTTGAAGTGGCCCATAAGAGGAGCATTAACACGGCTCTCCTTCTGGTCCTGGAAACCAAGCTGAACAGCCTCATAGCCATCCTTCTCGATCGTCTTCACCTGTGTAACTGCGCAAGGACCTGCTTCGATAACAGTGCATGGAACATTCTTACCATCGGCACTGAAAACGGACATCATTCCGATTTTTTTTCCTAATAATCCTGGCATTTCAGTTTAATTTTTAATTAATGACTTTTTATTAAAATACTACACTTTAATCTCAACCTCAACTCCTGAAGGAAGTTCGAGCTTCATAAGAGCATCAACAGTCTTAGCAGTAGAGCTATAGATGTCGATAAGTCTCTTGAAAGAAGACAATTGGAACTGCTCACGCGACTTCTTGTTAACAAAGGTAGAGCGGTTCACTGTAAAAATACGTTTGTGAGTGGGCAAGGGTATAGGACCGCTAACGATAGCGCCTGTTGCCTTCACTGTTTTTACAATCTTCTCGGCCGACTTGTCAACCAAGTTGTGATCGTAGGATTTAAGTTTGATTCTAATTTTCTGACTCATCGTCTTTTTAATTGTTTATAAGATTCATAATTGCCTGCCGGTTAAGAGTCATTCGCTAACCGGCAGGCGTTATTTTGTTTATTACTTCTGCAATTCCTCGAGAATCTGCTTTGTCAAAGAAGCACTCACCTGATCGTGGTGGTCGTATGTCATTGACGATGTAGCACGGCCCGAAGTAATGGTACGCAACGATGTCACATAACCAAACATCTCAGACAGGGGAACCATAGCCTTAACGATGCGGGCACCGGTGCGGCTTGTCTCAAAGCCCTCTACCTGACCACGACGCTTGTTAAGGTCGGCAATAACATCACCCATACTCTCCTCGGGAGTAACAACCTCGAGTCGCATAATAGGCTCCAAAAGAACGGGGTTGGCCTTCAAACAAGCGTTCTTGTATGCCTGGATGGCACAAACCTCGAACGAAAGCTGGTCAGAGTCAACGGGGTGGAAACCACCATCGAGCAATGTAACCTTCAACGACTCCATAGGATAGCCTGCGAGAACACCGGCCTTGATAGCGGTCTGGAAGCCCTTCTGTACCGAGGGGATAAACTCCTTGGGCACGTTACCACCCTTAACCTCGTTAACAAACTGAAGGTTACCCTCCTTGAAGTCCTCATCGGCGGGACCAACGGCAACAAGTATCTTCGCATACTTACCCTTACCACCGGTCTGCTTCTTGTATGTCTCGTCAACCTGAACAGTCTCTGTGATAGCCTCCTTGTAGCTAACCTGAGGACGGCCCTGGTTACACTCTACGTTGAACTCACGTTTCAAGCGATCGATGATAATCTCCAAGTGGAGCTCACCCATACCCGAAATAATTGTCTGGCCCGACTGCTCGTCTGTCTTCACGGTAAATGTAGGATCCTCCTCGGCAAGTTTGGCAAGACCGTTGGCGAGCTTGTCCAAATCTTTCTGAGTCTTGGGCTCAACAGCGATTGAAATCACAGGATCGGGGAACGACATAGACTCGAGTACAATGGGTGCATCCTCTGCGCAAAGTGTATCACCTGTGCGAACATCCTTAAGACCGATAACGGCACCGATATCACCAGCACCAAGAACTTCGATTGGGTTCTGCTTGTTAGAGTGCATCTGGAACATACGAGAGATACGCTCCTTGCGACCTGAACGTGTATCGAAGATATATGAACCCGACTCCAATTTACCTGAATAAACGCGAACATAAATCAAACGACCTACGAAGGGGTTTGTGGCAATCTTGAACACAAGAGCCGATGTCTTGTCATCCTCGCTGGGCTTACGGAGCTCGGTCTCGTCTGTTTTGGGGTTGATACCCTCAACAGCAGCAGTATCCAGAGGAGAAGGCAAGAATGCACATACAAAGTCGAGAAGAGGCTGAACACCTTTATTCTTGAACGAAGAACCACAAGTCATAGGAGTAATCTCCATAGCAAGTGTACCCTTGCGGATAGCAGCTATAATCTCCTCCTCTGTGATGCTTTCGGGATCCTCGAGAACCTTCATCATCAACTCCTCGTCGAAATCGGCAGCCTTCTCAAGAAGGTGCTCGCGCCACTGGTTAGCCTCGTCAACCATCTCTGCGGGAATCTCCTCAACAGTGTAATCGAGACTGCCATCCTTGTAAACGAGAGCCTTCATAGTGATGAGGTTGATAACACCAAGGAACTTCTCCTCGGCACCGATAGGAATTGTCACGGGGCAGGGGTTAGCACCAAGAATCTCCTTCATCTGGCGCATTACAGAGAAGTAGTCGGCACCCGAACGGTCCATCTTGTTCACATAAGCGATACGGGGAACATTGTACTTGTCGGCCTGGCGCCATACAGTCTCAGACTGAGGCTCAACACCACCTACTGCACAGAAAGCAGCGATAGCGCCGTCGAGTACACGGAGCGAACGCTCTACCTCGGCGGTAAAATCCACGTGTCCCGGAGTATCAATCAAGTTAAACTTGTACTGTGTACCTTTCCAGTTCCAGAAGGTTGTTGTAGCAGCAGAGGTAATGGTGATACCACGCTCCTGCTCCTGCTCCATCCAGTCCATTGTTGCTGCACCATCGTGAACCTCACCAATCTTGTGAGACAAACCGGTGTAGAACAAAATACGCTCTGATGTAGTTGTTTTACCGGCATCAATGTGAGCACTGATACCAATATTACGGGTAAATTTTAAGTCGTTAGCCATCGTCGTATAAATTATCTTGGATTAGAAACGGAAATGTGCAAATGCACGGTTAGCCTCGGCCATACGGTGCATATCCTCTTTACGCTTGAACGCACCACCCTGGTTGTTGTATGCATCCATAATCTCACTGCAGAGCTTCTCAGCCATAGATTTGCCACCGCGTTTGCGAGCGAACAAAATCATATTCTTCATTGAGATAGACTCTTTACGGTCGGGACGAATCTCTGTGGGCACCTGGAATGTGGCACCACCGATACGGCGAGATTTAACCTCTACTTTGGGAGTAATGTTCTCCAAAGCCTGTTTCCAGATTTCCAGAGGAGCCTTCTCCTCGTTCTTCATCTTGTTACCAACGAGCTCCAGAGCACCATAGAAGATGGTGTACGAAACGTTTTTCTTTCCGTCATACATCAAATGGTTAACGAATTTAGACACCATCTGATCATTAAATACGGGATCCGGAAGGATCACACGCTTTTTTGGTTTTGCTTTTCTCATTTTCTTTTTACGAAAATTATGTTTTGTTTGGGCTGCGTTATTGCAAATTCTTCAACGCCTCCACCGAGGCATTTACTCAACCTATATATAACTTATCCAACAAACCAAAACTGTTAAATAAATATATGGGTGTATTCATTGTTTTACAAGCCGAATTCACCGCTTTCACAGCTTGTTTTTCAAATTCGCGTTATTATTTCTTGGCTTTAGGACGCTTTGCACCATATTTTGAACGGCGCTGTGTACGGTTGGCAACACCAGCAGTATCCAAAGTACCGCGAACGATGTGATAACGTACACCGGGGAGGTCCTTAACACGGCCACCACGTACTAACACGATTGAGTGCTCCTGCAAGTTATGACCTTCACCGGGGATGTAAGAGTTCACCTCCTTCTGATTGGTCAAGCGAACACGAGCAACCTTTCTCATAGCAGAGTTAGGTTTCTTGGGTGTGGTAGTGTAAACACGTACGCAAACACCACGACGCTGGGGACAGTTGTCGAGTGCGGGCGACTTGCTCTTCTCCACGATAACCTCTCTGCCTTTTCTTACTAATTGCTGAATTGTAGGCATTTTGTTTAATTTTTAATTATTATATTATGTTTCAATTATATTCTATTCAAGTGGACACGGTGGTCCATTTTGGCTTGCAAAGATAGAAATTATTTTTCTAATAAAAAAGCGTTTGTTGCATTTTTAATGAAAACTTGTAAAAATAACAGCCTGCGCAGTGGGTAACTGCAGCCAATAACACACCTTATTTATTATAAATGCGTGAAAAGTCATCATATATTTGGTATTTTTTATAAAAAAGCAATATTTTTACAGCCAATGAATATTATAACTAATTAAAATATGAGAAAAACTTACTTTTTATTTCTATTGCTTGCACTCGCCGCAATAATGCCGGCAAGTGCAGCATCGAGCATCAAACTCGGTTTCACGAGAACCGGCACCGATGCACAGAGCGTTACCATCAGCGTAACCGACGAGAACGGCACAGCCATCAATGGCGCAGCAGCAACACTCACATCATCGCACACCTTCAAGGGCACAGGTGGCGCCGTGACACAGAGCATTATCTGCCCCGATGTAAACGGAAACACAAGCCCCACAATAAAGCTAACCTTCACCGTCACCGGTGTGCCCACAGCTTTTAAGTTCGACAACATCGACACTCACATTCACGCGCTCAACGGTAGCAGCAACTATCAGGAAACAGGCGATGGCGTTGTGCGCCAATGGAACGTAGTGGCAAAACAAGGCAGCAGTAGCAGCAACCTTGCCACATTCGGTTCATTGAGCAACATCGACATTGCAGCCGGCATAACCGGCGCAAACAAGGTGTGGACAATTGAAGGCAGCGAGGTTGCAGCAACAAACACATTGGTTGTGGAGCTTACCATCACAGCAGGCAACACAAACAAAGGCTGTTTCTTCGGCCTTTCGGAGCTTTCGCTCATCAACACCAATGAAGAAGAAGGTGGAGAGGGTGAAGAAGGCGGTGAAACCGACACCCCCGAAGATGATGGCAGTAAAATATACACCATAAGCTGGAAGACCACAGGTAGCAACTATATCACCGAGGGCACCGACCAATCTATGTACGTAGCAAGCTACAGCATAACCGAGCGCCAGTTCTGGAAGTTCATCCCCACAGGCAACGAGAACTGCTACTATATTCAGAACACCGCAACAGGTAACTACATAACCAGTTGCAACAAGACTCCGTCATCGGCATCGCGCATAACCACCGGAACCGAACGCGTGGAGTACTACGTTGCTCCCACTGCCGCCACAAGCGGCGAGATTGCAGGCTGCCACTACTTCTCATCAACCGACTGCGAAAGCTACAGCGACGAGGCTGCCGGCCCACGCGCATTGAACAAAGACGGCGCGTCTAACTATGTAATCACCTGGCAGGCAGGTACCGGCCGCGTTGGTTCATATTGGAAGCTCACAGAAACCGAGGACCTTTACGAGGTACGCAACTTTGAGCCCACCGATGCCATTGGCAACATCGACATCATCTACAGCATAGGTACATCGCAGAACAACGTATCTATCTATGACAACAACATCAGCCTGCAGACCAAAGACGTGGCCGACACATATCAGGGTTGGTACTTTGTAGGTAGCAACAACCAAGAGGGCTACCTCATAGCATCGGCCAAGTTCGTAAGCACCACCATAGGTATTGATGAGAACGGTGCAATAACAGCCACCACAGCCAACGACACACGTTGGCAGGTATTTGCCGAGGGCGATGGGTTCACCTTCCGCAGCAAAGAGGGCGGTATCACACTCGAAATCGACGGCGAAAGCATTTTCTATGTAAACCGTCAGCGCACAACATACGCACTCGACAGCAAAATCTACTACAACCCCTGCGGAACACTTGGCAGCACATATATCACCAGCCTAAAACTTGCAGGCGAGGGCACAATAAACGCTCTCAATTACGAGAGCACATCGAAGCCCTCTACTTGGCACAAGATATATTCACACGACAAAGCCACAGTGGCATTGGGCGGTGAGTCAACACTCAACATCACCCTCTCGCAGGCAGCAGGTACCAACCTTAAAGCATTTTCCTATTTCGATTGGAATGCCGACGGCGCGTTTGACACCACAGAGGAGCTTACCGTTAACGGCACAAGCGCATCGGGCACCATAACAGTACCCGACTGGGCCGAGCAGACCGACGTACGTATGCGCGTGCGCATCAACAGCAACGGGCTCAACCTCGCCGACGACGACGTAGAGGGATTCCTTTACGATTTCATCGTCAATGTAACTCCCGCAAAAGAGGGCCGCAATGTAACCGTAGCTGTAAACGACAAAGCACGCGGTAGCGTACTGTTATCCCCCGCAAGCGAAAGCTATGCCAAAGGAACAGCACTCACAGCTACTGCCACACCATACAAAGGCTACACCTTCATCTGCTGGAAAGAGAGCAACAACATTGTATCCACCGACGCCACATACAGTTTCACTGTGGAGCACGATATGGACCTCGTTGCATTCTTCTCACCCTACGTCGAGGAGACACCTATAACCGGAACCTTTGTACGCTTGCAAGGAAAAGCCTCGGGCAACTATATGAGTGCCACACCCATCAGCGGCGAACAGATGTCAATGATTGCCGACGGCACCGCCGCAAGCACCGTATTCTTCCACACATCGGAGAACAAGCTACTGAGCTACACTGCCGGAACATATATGCACAGCACACACAGCATAGGCACAATAGGCCGTGCAAACGCAGAAACCGTGGAGTTCCGTGCATCACAGAGTGGCACCGAGGGCTACAACACCCTATACACCAACTACAGCGGTTCAAAGTATGTTTATGACAACACCACAAAAGTAGATCGCAACAGCAGCTACGCAGCAAACAACTGCGAGTGGGCTGTAACCAACATCACCGAGTTGCCTGTGACTATAGACGACACAGGCTACACCACAATCTTCTGTCCCATAGCATTAGAGGTTCCTGCAGGTGTGACAGCATACACCGCACAGATTGATGGCGACCACATTAACCTCACAGAAGTGCCCAACGGCATAATTCCCGCAAGCACAGCTGTAATTATAAAAGGAGAAAAGGGCACCTACGGGTTCACCATCACCGAAAGCAGCGAAACAGTAGAGGACAACGTACTGCTTGGTACTGTAGAAAAAACATCCACCGGCAGCATACCCAACCCCTACACCCTGCAAACCGACGACACAGCCGAGAACGGAGTGGTTATGCGCCGTTACACAGGCAGTCACATCAATGGTTTCAAGATGTATATGAGCATAAGTGATGCCGAGGCCGCAGCATACAGTTTCCGTTTCCCCGGCACAACAGGTGTTGAAAGTACCAAGGCCGACGAAATCGGCATCATCTACGGCGACAACACCGTTACAGCAACAGGCAAGGCTATAAAGAGCATTGCCATCTACAACAGCAACGCTGCACTTGTTGCCAACAGCAAAGGCAACACCATCTCCACAGCCTCACTTGCAAACGGTATATATATAATAAAGGTATATAGCGCCAACGGAGAAAAGAATTTCAAGTTCTACAACAGATAAACACTAACCGATAACATAAAAAACATAAACAATATGAACAAGGATAAACTAATGCTTTTCGGTTGCGGTTTGCTCGCAACAACAGCAATGCAGGCCGAGGAGGCACAGAAACCCAACATTATATATATAATGTGTGATGATATGGGATACGGCGACCTCGGTTGCTATGGCCAGAAATACATAAGCACCCCCAACATCGACAGAATGGCAGCCGAGGGAATGCTCTTCACCGACGCCTATGCAGGCAGCCCCGTGAGCGCCCCCTCGCGCGCATCGCTTATGACAGGCCAGCACACAGGCCACACCAAGGTGCGTGGTAATAAGGAATACCGCATTGGCAACATCACATACGGCAAGACCACAGACCCGGTACAAACAGGACAGGAGCCCTACGATCCCGACCACATAATCCTCCCCGAGATTATGAAGAAGAACGGCTACAACACCGGTATGTTCGGTAAGTGGGCAGGAGGCTACGAAGGCTCGGAGAGCACCCCCGACAAACGTGGTATTGACGAGTACTACGGCTTTATGTGCCAGTTCCAGGCCCATCTGTACTACCCCAACTTCTTGAACAAGTATAGCAAGGCCGATGGCGACACCGAGGTAACACGCGACATCCTGGAGAACAACATCAACTACGCAATGCACGGCGATGACTACAAGAACCGCCGCGACTACTCGGCCGATATCATACACCGCAAAGCTATGGAGTGGATAGACAAGCAGACCGACGAAACACCCTTCTTCGGCATCTTCACCTACACACTGCCCCACGCCGAACTTGCACAGCCCAATGATTCAATTCTGCAGGCCTACCGCAGCAGTTTCTGCTCGGAAAAGACATACGGTGGCGATTCAAGCTCACGCTACAACCCCACCGACTGTGCACACGCACAGTTTGCAGGAATGATAACTCGCCTCGATGCTTATGTGGGTGAAATATTCGCACTGCTCAAAAAGAAAGGTTTCGACGAGAACACCATCGTGGTATTCACCAGCGACAACGGCCCCCACGAGGAGGGCGGTGCCGATCCCGCATTCTTCAACCACGACGGCAAGCTACGCGGCACCAAGCGCTCCACACACGAGGGCGGCATACGCGTGCCTTATATAGTACGTTGGCCCGGCAAGGTGGCAGCAGGTAGCGTAAATGATCATCAACTCGCATTCTACGACGTGATGCCCACATTGTGCGAGATTATCGGCATTGAGAACTACGAAGATAAATACCGCAACCCCGACGTTGAGAACGACTATTTTGACGGCATCTCATTTGCAAAAACTCTTTTGGGACAACCCGGCCAGGAGAAGCACGAATTCCTATATTGGGAGTTCCACGAGACCAATATGATGGCACTGCGTATGGATAATTGGAAGATGGTGGTAAAGAATGGCAACTGCCGTCTTTACGACCTTGCCAACGATGTACACGAAGACACCGACATAGCATCGCAATACCCCGACATCGTAGCCCGGATGAAGGAGATAATATTACAGGAGCACACAACAAGCGACATAGACCTATTCAACAACATCACCCTGCCCCAGTAACATATACCTTTATTATATAGGCAATAACCCAAAACGCCTCGGTCACTGACCGAGGCGTTTTGGGATTATATAATTGGGATGATATCACTCTTCGTCGAAATCGAACTCCTCGTAATTGAGGTCGTCATCGTCGGCCGCATCGTCATCCTCAAAATCGCTCTCCCAGTCAGCAAAATCATTTGCAAGCATACTTGCATCGTAGTCACGGTGAACAAGCTCGTCGCGCTTGACAGCCGCCATACGGTTCTCCTCGCTGTTAAGAGCCTCCCAAAGCATATCCTTCAGTTGTGGGATACCCTCGCCCGTGGCAGCCGATATAAACACAGTGGGAACACCCTCGGGCAACGAGGGGGCGAGCATCTCCTTGAGCTCATCGTCTATGAGGTCGCACTTTGTAACCGCCAACACGCGCTGTTTGTCGAGCATTTCGGGATTGAAGGTGGCAAGCTCGTTAAGCAACACCTCGTACTCCTTTTTAATATCGTCGGTATCGGCAGGCACCATAAACAGCAACAGCGAGTTACGCTCTATGTGGCGCAGAAAACGCAGACCAAGGCCCTTGCCTTGGCTTGCACCCTCTATTATACCAGGGATGTCGGCCATCACAAACGACCTGTTGTCGCGATAGGATACAATACCTAAGTTGGGCTCCAGCGTGGTAAAGGGATAATTGGCAATTTTGGGCTTTGCGGCCGACACCGAAGACAACAGGGTTGATTTACCCGCATTTGGGAAACCCACAAGGCCCACATCGGCAAGCAGTTTTAGCTCAAGCGTAACGGTCATTTCGCGCATAGGCTCACCCGGCTGCGCAAAGCGTGGTGCCTGACGTGTGGGGGTGGCGAAATGCACATTGCCAAGACCGCCGCGGCCGCCCTTTAGCAGGGTAACCAGCTGCCCATCCTCCATTACATCACATAGGAACTCACCCGTTTCGGCATTATATGCCACGGTGCCGCAAGGCACGTCTATAATCTTGCTCTCGCCATCGGCTCCCGTGCTCTTGTTTATACCGCCATTCTGCCCGTTACCGGCAAACACGTGGCGCTGATATTTAAGGTGCAGCAATGTCCAATAGTTGCGGTTGCCACGCAGAATGATGTCGCCACCCTTGCCGCCATCGCCACCATCGGGGCCGCCATTGGGAATATACTTTGCACGATGCAAGTGTGCCATACCACGGCCTCCACGGCCCGAACGACACACAATCTTCACATAGTCTATAAAATTCGATTCTGCCATAATCTATGCCTTTTACAGGTGGGCTTCTTATATCAAAAATAGTTTCGGGAGCGGTTTTGTTTACAGCCGCGCCACTATGGAGTAATACAAAACAAGGGGGCGCAGCAAACCCTTGCCACTCCCCTTGTAATATGGTTGTATATTAAATTCTTGCATCTATTGCCGCTACGATGTCGGCAAATATGCGGTCGAGCTCGCCAAGACCGTTAATGTAGCAATGCTTGCCATCGGCCTTGTACCAATCCTTCAAAGGAGCTGTCTGGTCGTGATACACCACCAGGCGCTTTTTGATGGTCTCCTCGTTGTCGTCGGCACGGCCACTTGCCTGGCCACGCAACAAAAGGCGTGTCATAAGTTCCTCTTCGGGAACATCGAGCTCTATCATCGCTGTTACCTCCTGGCCACGCTCGGCAAGCATCACCTTCAATGCCTCGGCCTGGGCTATGGTGCGGGGGAAACCATCAAAAATAACGCCCTTGCTCTGTGTGAAGCCATCGAGTTTTGCAGCCAATATGCTCACCATAAGTTCGTCGGGGATAAGCTGGCCGTTATCGATGAGCGCCTGAGCCTTTTTACCAAGCTCGGTGTCGGCTTTTATCTCGCCACGCAACACATCTCCTGTAGATATGTGGTCCAAGCCATACTTTTCAACTATTCTCTCGCTCTGTGTGCCCTTTCCGCTGCCGGGAGCACCAAATATCACAATATTAAGCATATCCTAATTTATTTTATTCTTCTACAACATCGTAAACATCGGGCAGATTGCGGCCCAAGCCATCGTAATCGAGACCATAACCCACTATAAACCTATCGGGGATGGTAAATGCGCTGTACTTCACATCCACGGGCACCTTCAAGCGCGCGGGTTTAAGGAAAAGCGATGCTATCTGCACCGATGCGGGCTCGCGCGTTCCAAGCGACTCTATCATACGCTGCATAGTGTAGCCTGTATCTACAATATCCTCAACAACTATCACATCGCGACCGGCAATGGACTCAGCAAGGCCAAGCACCTCGCGAATAACGCCCGTGGTGGTTGTTCCCTGATATGAAGAGAGCTTCACAAACGAAATCTCGCACTCGATATTGAGGTTTTTCATAAGGTCGGCAGCAAACATAAAACAGCCGTTGAGAACACCCAGCAGAATGGGACGTTTGCCCGCATAGTCGCGGTTTATCTCATCGGCCACACGTTTTACCTCCTTCAGAATCTCCTCTCTTGGAATCGATATCTCAAATTCCTTATCGTGAATTTTAATCCGTGACATAATTACAGCACTTATTATTGCACATTAGTAAAGATTCTACAAAAATAGTATAATCTTCTGAAAAATTACAGAATACCGCCCGAATTTCTTGCATTTTTTCGTTCATAGGTTAATAAAACCGAAAAGAGGGGATGCCAAATCACAAGTAAACCTATATTTTACAAATTAATTCAAAACAATTTACTATCTTCGCACCAAATTAGAAAGATTACGCCCTTGCAGCACCACGCGAGAAGGCATAGTTTTTCATTAAAACAAAGCTATATGAAAAAGATGTTTCTTGCGCTTTTGTCACTGATAGCCGTGCCTGCCGTGGCACAGACCGACGTGAGTTCATTCCTTGCGGGCACAGCCGAGGGGGTAACATACTACTTGCCTGCCACCACCGTAAACATCACGATAGATGCCCTGTGCATCACAAGCAAGCCGGGTGAGTTCCACCGATATGCCGACCGCTACCTGCGCATAAGCAATGTAATATCGAGCGAGGAGAAATATTGGGAGATTGAGAACGTGGATGTGCAGCTCACAGGCAAGCCGGATGCGAGCAAAATGTACACCATAAAGCTGAACAACAGCTCGGCAAGCAATGTGCACCTTACCGACGACGGCATCATAGAGAGCATAAACCGTGAGCCCGCCGCGGCATTGGAAAAAAAAGCAAAAAAGCCCTTGGGCACAGCAAGAACCAATGCCGGCCAATATATGACCGAGGAGATTCTGCAAGCCAGCTCCACAGCCAAGATGGCCGAATTAGTTGCAAAAGAGATATACGCCATACGCGAGAGCAAGATAGCTATCACCCGCGGACAGGCCGATAATATGCCCAAAGACGGTGTAGCAATGCAGCTTGTTCTCAACGAGTTAGACAAGCAGGAGAAGGCCCTGCTGGAACTTTTCACCGGAGTGACCGACACGATGCGTGTGAGCCAGACGGTACGTTTCACCCCAAATACACAGAGCGACACCGCCAAGGCGGTGATGTTCCGTTTCTCGCGCAAGTTGGGGCTTGTGGACAACGCCAACCTTGCCGGCGCACCCGTATATTACGACTTCCGCAACCTGCACAGCGTTTATATTCCCACCCCCGAGGAGATAAAGAAAAAAGAGATAAAGAAGGAGGGTGTGTGCTACAACGTTCCCGGCAAAGCAGCCCTCAAGATATATACAAGCGGCAAAGTGCTTTACGATGATGAGGTGCCCATAGCACAGCTTGGAACAACGGAGATACTTTCAAAGGCACTATTTAACAAGAACGCCACCACAAAGGTGCTGTTCGACAAAGCCACAGGCGGAATAACAAGCATAGAAAAATAGAATAATAACAATATAAAAAGGAAACAGAATGTTTGAAAACCTAAGCGAGCGCCTTGAACGCTCATTTAAGATACTGAAAGGAGAGGGCCGCATCACCGAGGTGAACGTAGCCGAGACACTGAAGGATGTGCGCAAGGCACTACTCGATGCCGACGTAAACTACAAGGTGGCAAAAACATTCACCGACACGGTGAAGAACAAAGCCATAGGACAGAATGTGCTCACATCCATTCGTCCCAGCCAGTTGATGATAAAGATTGTACACGACGAGCTCACCACCCTTATGGGCGGGCAGACAGCCGATATAAACTACGAAGGGCACCCCGCTGTCATTCTTATGTCGGGTTTGCAGGGTTCGGGTAAAACAACCTTCTCGTCAAAGTTGGCCAATTTCCTTAAGAAAAAGAAGAACCGCAACCCGCTGCTTGTTGCCTGCGACGTGTACCGCCCCGCAGCCATCGACCAGCTGAAGGTGCTTGGCGAGCAGATTGAGGTGCCCGTATATAGCGAGCCCGAGAACAAAAACCCGGTGGAGATAGCCCTCAATGCCATAAAGGAGGCAAAGCAGAAGGGATACAACCTCGTGATTATAGATACCGCCGGCCGCTTGGCCATAGACGAGGCAATGATGCAGGAGATAGCAGCCATAAAAGAGGCAGTGAACCCCACCGAAACACTCTTTGTAGTGGATTCAATGACCGGACAGGATGCCGTGAACACCGCCAAAGAGTTCAACGACCGTCTGGATTTCACCGGTGTCATCCTCACCAAGCTCGACGGCGACACACGCGGCGGTGCAGCGCTCTCTATCCGCACCGTTGTCGATAAACCCATCAAGTTCATCGGTACAGGCGAGAAGATGGAGGCCATCGACCAGTTCCACCCCAACCGTATGGCCGACCGCATACTCGGTATGGGCGACGTTGTTTCACTCGTGGAGCGAGCACAGGAGCAGTTCGACGAGGAGGAGGCCAAGAAACTGCAGCGCAAACTCGCACGCAACCAGTTCGACTTCAACGACTTCCTGGGGCAGATTGAGCAGATAAAGAAGATGGGCAACATAAAGGAGCTTATGGGTATGATTCCCGGTGTGGGCAAGGCCATAAAGGATTTGGACATAGACGACAACGCCTTCAAGAGCGTGGAGGCAATCATACGTTCTATGACACCCAAAGAGCGTGCCAACCCCGATATAATAAACACATCGCGCCGCGAACGCATTGCCCGAGGCAGCGGCACAAACATTCAGGAGGTGAACCGCCTTATGAAACAGTTTGAGCAGATACGCAAGGTGATGAAGAACGTTGCCGGCAACAAGATGGGCAACCTTATGTCGCGTTTCAAAATGTAAAACCCGCTAAACAAACACTATGCAACTGATTGACGGTAAAGCAATTGCGGCAACCATAAAGAAGGAGATAGCCGCAGAGGTAGAGAAGATAATGGCACAGGGCGGCAAACGCCCGCACCTGGCAGCAATACTTGTGGGGCACGACGGCGGCAGCGAAACATACGTTGCCAACAAGGTACGTGCCTGCGAGGAGTGTGGCTTCACATCCACCCTCATACGCTACGAGGATGACATTACCGAGGAGCAATTGCTTGCAAAGGTCGATGAGCTGAACAACGACAGCGACATCGACGGTTTCATAGTGCAGTTGCCACTGCCCCGGCATATCGACGAGCAGAAGATTACCGAGGCCATAGACTACCGCAAGGATGTCGATGGGTTTCACCCCGTAAACGCAGGCCGCCTGGCCATAGGCCTCCCCTGCTTCCTATCTGCAACACCCAACGGCATAATGGAGCTGTTGCGCCGCTACAACATAGACACAAAGGGTAAAAAGTGCGTGGTACTGGGGCGCAGCAACATTGTAGGAAAACCTATGGCAAGCCTTATGATGCAGAAGCAGATACCCGGCGATGCCACAGTCACCGTGTGCCACAGCCACACACAGAACATTGCCGATGAGTGCCGCAAGGCCGATATCATAATTGCCGCCTTGGGACAACCGCACTTTGTGAAAGCCGATATGGTGAAAGAGGGCGCTGTAATCATAGACATGGGCACCACACGCGTGCCCGATGCCACCCGCAAACAGGGATTCCGCCTGTGCGGCGACGTCGATTTCGAGAACGTGGCACCTAAATGTTCATTCATAACACCCGTTCCGGGCGGTGTAGGGCCTATGACCATAGTGTCGCTTATGAAAAACACGCTATTGGCCGCCACACACCAGATTTACTGATTCACAAGCTTGAACATCAGAGGAAAAATATTGTTGATGATATTCTGCACCGCTGCAATAGTGGCGGCGCAGAATATCATCAACCCTATTACGCGCATAAACATCCTGTTTGGCGGCGACCTTATGCAGCACCAGAGCCAGTTGAATGCTGCACGCACAGCCGACGGGCAGTACAGTTACTCCCCCTGTTTCAATTATATAAGGAGCGAGGTGAGCAGTGCCCACCTTGCCATTGCCAATCTCGAGACCACCATAGGCAATAAAAGATATGCCGGCTACCCGTCATTCTGCGCCCCCGACAGTTTCCTCTATGCCGCAAAGGGGGCAGGGTTCGATGTGCTGCTCTTTGCAAACAACCATTGCCTCGACAGAGGAGGCCGCGGCGCATTGCACACAATGGATATGATGGACTCTTTGGGGATAGTGCACTGCGGTGTATATCGCGACAGCGCCGACCGCAAAAAGCGCTACCCCCTGCTCATTGAAAGAAAGAGAGTGAAGATAGCCCTGCTCAACTACACATACGGCACAAACGGAATACCCGTGCCCCCACCATTGATAGTAAACTTCATAGACAAAGAGCAGATAGCAAAGGACATAGCAGATGCAAAGCAGATGAAGCCCGATGCCATAATCGCCTGTATGCACTGGGGCGACGAATATGTGAACACACCACCCCGCCACATAAAGGAGCTTACCGACTGGTTGCTTGCGCAGGGGGTGGACCACATTATGGGCAACCACCCGCACGTTGTACAGCCAATGGAGATGCGCAGCGACTCACTCACAGCCAAGCGCAGTGCAGTAACCTACTCGTTGGGAAATCTCATATCGGGGATGTATGCACGCGGGCGCGACGGCGGCCTTTTGGTGCGCATAGGATTAGTTAAGATATATGACATCTGCTGGCTCAGTTCATTGGAATATGCCCTCACCTGGGTGGCACGCCCCGAAAGAGACGGCTACGACAATTTCACCATTCTGCCGGCCGACACAAGCCTGGTACACAGCGCAACAGGGCGCAACAAAATGCAGCAGTTCATAGAGGATACGCGCGCCCTCTTCAAACGACACAACAAGGGAGCTATAAAGGAGTTCAAGATTGGAACTGCCGCCAAATAGCTACTCACGCACAAAAGCACCACCCTTCCAACGATAGAGAAGCGGATGCAGACAGGGAGCAACCACAGCCTTGTCCTCTTCGTTCATATATTGCGGCATAGTATATTCTGCCACAACAGTTTCGTCGGTGGGCGACAGGGTGAGTTTCACAAGGTAAATATCACACTTGGGCATATAACGTGCCGCCGAGTCGGGCGACAGGAAAAAATCGGCTATCGGCGGGCGCACAAACGATACCGAGCAAGGCTCCCAATTGCTTTTGTAGAACGAAATGCGGCTGTCGCAAGCCTCGGCACACACGCTCTTTACCACAGCAACCACGGTGTCACCGGCAAGTGACAGCAGGCGCATCTGCACTGTGGAGCACTCACTGCTGCGCAACTCCAGATAGTTATCGGTGAGCGACAAAAGCTCGCTCTTGCCATCGAGGCGGTTGGTTACAGTGGCACGCATACCGGCATCGAGGAAATCTACACAATCCTCGCGGTTTATGCGAGTGAGCAGCGGCAACACCGAGTCGGGGGCATTTACAAACACCTCGCGCATAGACTGGGCAGCCACATCGGCTACCGCTAATAAAAAGATAACAGCTATTATAGATAGTTTTTTCATTTCGAGCCCAAATATAAGAAGAATAATCCAATAAGTATCAATGCAAGGTCAACTGCTTTGCTTTTGAGATTCTTTTCGTGCAGCAGCAAGGCTCCAAAGAGGAAGGCCACCACTACACTGCCGCGGCGTATCATAGAGACCACAGCTATGAGCGCACCATCCTGTGCCAACGCTGTGAAATAACAAAAATCGGCGGCGCCGAGGAAGAGGGATATCATAGGGATGGACCAGCGCCACGACACTCTTTTTGCTCGTTGCGCCGGCGACAATGCATTCAGCACCACCAAAAGCAGGGCCATCAGCAGGCATTGGTACAGGTTGAACCAGCTTTGTACAAGCACGGGCTGCAGAGAACGCATAAGAAACTTATCGTACAGCGCGCTCACAGCACCAAACAGGGCAGCGAGTGCCACAAACACCACCCAACGGTTATGGGTAAAGGATATACCCTCGCGCTTGCCGCTCCTGCTCAACAAAAAGACCGACAGAATGGCAAGCAGCACGCCCACCCACTGATAGCCGTTCAACTGCTCGCCAAATAGCAGCAGCGCACCAAGCAGCACAAGCACGGGGCGGGTAGATTGTATGGGAGAAACAATGGTTATAGGCAGGTGCTTTATGCCTATGTAGCCACACAACCACGAAGAGAGCACAATAACCGCTTTGAGCAGCAAAAACAGGTGTGTTTCAACCCCCGCCTGCGGCACATAGAGAGGGCCTGCCGTTATAACACCTGCGCGCGAAAGCAGAATGAACGGCAGAAAAAGAATGGCCGAAAAAAGCGTGTTAAGGAAAAGGACACCCACCACCGAATTGTCGCGCAACGAAATCTTCTTGAAGAAATCGTAGCAGCCAAGCAGTGCCGCCGACACAAATGCCAACAGAGCCCACATCATAGGAAAATGTCACTTGGATATTTAACATCGACAAGGAAGAGAGCCTCGCCCATAGCAGAGTCGCCCGCTGCGCTGCGCTCCTTGTTCTCTATAACCGCCCTGAAACCATCGAGCGACAGCTTGTGCCGCCCCACCATAAGCAGAGTGCCCACAATAGCACGCACCATATTACGCAAAAAGCGGTCGGCCTCAATCTCAAACACCCACTCCGTGGGCGACAGTCTATGCCAGGCGGCCGCAGTGACCTTGCAGTTGTTTGTCTTTACATCGGTGTGCAGCTTGCTGAACGAGGTGAAATCGGTATATTGCAACAACAGGGCCGCAGCCTCGTTCATAGCCGCAAAATCAATATCGGGCTGCACGCGGCAGGCATACTTGCGTGCAAACGGCGATTTTGCCGTAACCACCCTGTAATTGTATCTGCGCGCCACAGCATCGAAACGGGCGTGGGCATCGTCGCGCACGCGACGTATGTCGCTCACGGCAATATCGGGAGGCAGCAGGCGGTTCAGTTTATAAATCATATGAGGCACATCTATCTCGGCAGGAAAATCGGCGTGCGCCACCATAAGGGCTGCGTTCACACCTGCATCGGTGCGCCCTGCACCCACCACCTGTACAGGGTGGCGCATAAGGGTGGAGAGCGCCTCCTCGAGCTGTTGCTGAACGGTGATGCCGTTGGGCTGTATCTGCCAGCCGTGATATGCCGCTCCGTCGTACGATAGATATATAAAATAGCGTGCCATACGGGGGTGATGTTCTCTAAATTTCGTTCTTCAATATAAATGTGTGGCAGGCAGCAAGGCCGGCGGTTTCGGTCCTCAAGCGGGAACTGCCCAGGCTCACGGGGCGGAAACCGGCCTCGACGGCAAGCGCCACCTCCTCGGGGCTGAAATCGCCTTCGGGACCTATGAGCACCGTGGCATCTTCGCCCTCACGCAATACCTCCTTGAGCAACACGCGTTCGCTGTCATAGCAATGGGCTATGAATTTGGCACCGCTGCGGGGCGTGGATATGAACTTTTTGAAATCGACCATCTCGCCCACAACCGGTTTGTTGTATTTGAGCGACTGCTTCATTGCCGACACCACAATGCGCTCCACACGTTCCGTCTTCACCACCTTGCGTTCCGAAAAACGGCAGTTGAGGAAGGTAATGGCATCTATGCCTATCTCGGTGGCCTTTTCGGCAAGCCACTCTATGCGGTCCATATTCTTTGTGGGGGCAATGGCTATGTGTATGTTGCCACGCCAGTTTTTGGGCATAGCGATTGTTTCCCGGGCCTCAACATAGCAGTGTTTGCCTGCTATTGAAGATATCACAGCCTTGTAGAGCGTGCCACAGCCGTCGGTGATGTCGAGTGCATCGCCCACCGAAAGACGTAGCACACGCAGGCAGTGGGCTGCCTCCTCCTCGGAGAGTTCCCACTTGTCGGCAATGTCGGGTACATAGAATAGTGCCATATATCGTGTTTTATTTGTTCGGTTGTCAGTTTTCTGTTTCGGGCTCTGCCGGGGTTGTGTGGCGGGAGTCGAGTTCCTCTTTAAGCGCCTTTGCAAGCTCGTAGTTCTCGTTGCGCACAGCCTCGTCCATCGCCTGGCGCAACACAGCCTCGTTCACGGCGTGGATGGGTATCGATATCGCCCCGTTGTGTTCGTCGTGTACACAGGTGCGGTTGAGCAGTTCCTCGGTTATGAGTATGGGAACACCGGCACGCAGGGCAAGTGCTATGGCGTCGGACGTGCGGGCATCAATTTCGTGCACCTCGTCGCCCTTCTCAAAAAGGATTGTAGAGCAGAAGGTGCCATCCACAATGCTGCTTATAAGGGCATATTGCATTTTGATGCCGAATGCCGCGGTGAGCGAGCCGAACAGCTGGTGCGTGAGCGGGCGCGGCGGATGCGCGCCCTGCATTGAGAAGATGATGGACTGAGCCTCGGCCATACCAAGAGCCACCATAATCTTGCGCAGGCCGTTACGCTCCTGCAACAGTAGCACATAGGCCCTGTTGTCGGCCGCCCTCGACATTATATCGGCAATAACCAACTCAACCATATACTCTTATGCCTGTTTTTTCTCTTTGAACACCACGGCAAACACCAATGCAACCACAAGTGCATAGCCGGCAAATATATACCACGCTGTGGGCCATCCCTCGAAGTTGTTGCCCTGCATAGTATAGTGGTTCACAACCTCCTGTGCAGCAATCACGCCCACCGATGCTCCAAGACCGTTGGTCATAAGCATAAAGAGGCCCTGTGCACTTGAACGTTGGCTTTCGGGCACCTCCCTATCCACAAACAGCGAGCCCGATATATTAAAGAAATCGAATGCCACACCATACACTATCATAGATGCCACAAAGAAGAGCACACCCGGCATACCGGGATCGCCCACGGCAAAGAAACCAAAGCGCAACACCCACGCAAGCATAGCAAGCAGCATCACCCTTTTAATGCCAAAGCGGCTGAGGAAGAAGGGAATGAGCAGGATGCAGAGTGTTTCGGACATCTGCGACAATGATATGAGGATATTGGTGTGCTCCACTGCAAATGTACCTGCATACTGCGGGAAGGCGCCGTAGCCGCTTATAAAGCCATTGGCATAGCCGTTGGAAATCTGCAACGCACCGCCAAGCAGCATTGAGAATATGAAGAATATAGCCATACGCTTTTGCCCGAAGAGTTTGAAGGCATCGAGCCCGAGAGCCGAAGCGATGGATTTCTTGTCGCCACCCTTGTTCACGGGGCAAGAGGGCAATGTGAAGCAGTACGCGGCAAGCAGCAGGCCCCACACAGCCGATGCGAAGAATTGGTTGTAATCGCCTTGGAAACCGGTGATATCCACAATCCACATAGATACTATGAAACCAATGGTGCCGAACACGCGGATAGGCGGGAAGGCCTTCACGGTATCGAGCTTGGCCTTGTCGAGCACGGTATATGACACAGAGTTGGAGAGCGCCAAAGTGGGCATATAGAAGGCCACACTCATAGTATAGAACCAAAATAGGTCGTTAAATGCCACATCGGCACCTTTTGAGAGGCCCATATAACCTGTGAGAATCATAAACACGGCCGCCATGGCGTGGCAGAAGGCAAGCAGACGCTGCGCAGGCACCCATCTGTCGGCTACAATACCAATGATGGCAGGCATAAAGATAGATACAATACCCTGCACGGCATAGAACCAGCCGATATATGTACCCAAGCCGGCACCGCCAAGATAACGGCCCATAGATGTGAGGTAGGCACCCCAAACAGCAAATTGCAAGAAGCTCAGTACAACGAGCCTCACTTTAGTTTCAAATCCTTGCATAACGTATAAATTTTAGTTTTTATCTTAAACCAACCGCAAATTTAGCTTTTTTCTTAAAAAGAAAACCGCTACCCGGTAAATAAGTTCACTTAAATGGCAAAAACAGGAGTATTAACGGAAATTTATATCGGTAATGACCACCGCACGCACATGTTCATTGAGTTTGCGCACAAGTTCCTTGCGGTTCATAAAGAGCTCGTGCCGCAGAACCGACGATGTGAGCGTCACATAGAGCACCTGGTTGCGTATGTACAGATCCTTGGTATATGAATTTACAGCACCGCCAAGCACCTCGCCCCAAGCATTTATGAGACGATGCTCATTAAGCGGTGTTTCGAGCCCCTCCTCGCGCAACATCGCACGCACAAGGGCGGCTATAGGCTTGGTTTCTCCCCTTTTCATCGCTCCTTTATCTGTTGCACCTCGCCTGCAACAACCTCAAAAAGTTTATACTCACCCTCTATACGCTCCAGGATATTATCGATGTGCTCGCGGTTTACATCGGTAATGAAAATCTGGCCGAACTTGTCGCCCGACACAAGGTTCACAATCTGCTCCACGCGGCGGGAATCGAGCTTATCGAAAATATCATCGAGCAGCAGCAGCGGCATCTCGCCACCTTTGCGATGGAGGAAATGGAACTGCGCCAGTTTAAGCGCCACAAGAAAACTCTTGTTCTGCCCCTGCGAACCCTCTTTTTTAATGGCATATCCGCCAAGCTGCATCACAAGGTCGTCGCGATGGCACCCCTTTGTAGTGTGCCCCACGCGGCGGTCATCGGCACGCGAGGCGCGCAACAAGGCCGACCAATCACCCTCGTTCATATGGCTGCGGAAAGCAAGGCTCACACTCTCCTTGCCACCCGTTATGGCATTGTGAAACTCGGAGAAGATAGGCACAAGCTCGTTTACAAAAGCCACGCGCCCGTTGTATATATGCACCGCCTCGGCAACCATCATATCCTCAATAAGCGAGAGCATCTCGGCATCGGGCTCGCGCTCGCCACGCAGCAGCACATTGCGCTGCGCAAGGGCGCGGTTGTAACGTATAAGGGAATTAAGATACTCCTTGTCGTACTGCGAAATTACCATATCCATAAAGCGGCGGCGCTCCTCGCTGCCACCTGCAATAAGTTCGTTGTCGGCAGGGGATATCATCACAAGCGGCAGGGAGCCTATGTGGTCGGCCAAGCGGTCGTAACTCTTTTTATTGCGTTTGAATAGCTTTTTCTCGCCACGTTTAAGGCCGCAGGAAACCTCTTCGTCAATGCCGCTATCGCTGCAATATGCCCCCTGCAACATAAAGAAAGGGGCATCGTGCAAGATATTGGAGCTGTCGCTCACAGTAACAGCGCTCTTGCAAAAGGAGAGGTAATAGATGGCATCGAGCAGATTTGTCTTGCCCATACCGTTGCTGCCTATGAAGCAGTTAATCTTGGGCGAGAGCGCTATGCTCACATCGGGTAGGTTCCTGTAGTTGAGTATGGATATATTTTTAACTAACATCTGTTTCCAAACATAAATGATATTATGCTCAAAGATAAGCATAAAAACAGAAGATTAACCCACGAATTTGCAAAAAAAGCAGTTATAATTTTTAAGCTAAACATAAATTGATTATTTTTGCGCATATTTTGCGCGATAATAACAAAAAACATTATAATTATGAGTAACAAAACACATTCAGACGCACCCATCGCAGCAGATGAGGTATTGTCAAAATCAGAGGCGTTAATCCTTAAATACAAAAACACCATTATTGCAGTCATTGCAGCCGTATTAATAGTAATGGTAGGTAGTATGGCATATAACACATACGTGGCAGAGCCCCAGGAGAAAGAGGCAGCCGAGGCTATGTATATTGCAGAGAGCCTTTTCGCAGCACAAGACTTTGAGAAAGCCATCAACGGTGATGGTGTGAACCTCGGTTTCCTGCAGATTGCCGACGAGTATGGCAGCACAGCTGCGGGCAACCTTGCACACGCATATGCAGGTATGGCACTTGCACAGCTTGGCCGTTACGAGGGGGCTATCGACGAATTGGAGGCATTCGATGCCGATGACCAGATTGTTGCACCCGCTGCACTTGGTACACTTGGCAGCTGCTATGCACAGACAGGCGATGCCGATGCCGCTGCAAAATATTTTGTAGAGGCAGCAGAGATGGCCCACAACAACAGCCTCAGCCCCTTCTACCTGTTGCAGGCAGGCAACATTTATGAGCAGCAGGGCAAGGCAAGCAAGGCTTTGAAACTGTATGAGCAGATTAAGAACGACTACAGCACATCGTCTTTTGCCACCGACATCGACAAATACATCAACCGCGTTAAATAATGTAGGTTGAACCAATACAAAAAGCAGCCTGCGACACGTCGTAGGCTGCTTTTTTAGTAATAAGAAGCAAGCAACAACGCAGTAGATGCCTTTATAAAACAATTTTATGGCTACAGAAATGCATAACCTCTCTGCCTACGATGCAAGCAAAGTGGCAGACGGAAAAGGAAGAAAAGTGGGCATAGTATATGCCGAGTGGAACAACGAAATAACATACGCATTGCGCGACGGCGCAGTGCAGACACTTGTTGCCAATGGGGTGAACAAGGAGGATATAGACCTGCGCAGCGTACCGGGCAGTTTCGAACTGATATTCGGCGCGGCACAAATGGTAAAGAGCGGGAAATATGACAGCGTGATAGCCATTGGCTGCGTGATAAGAGGCGACACCCCGCATTTCGACTACATTTGCGAGGGAGTGACCGCAGGGTTGTCCAAACTGAATGTAGAGTATGACGTGCCCGTGATATTCGGCCTCATAACCACAAACAACCTGTTGCAGGCACAGGAGCGCAGCGGTGGCCGCTTGGGCAACAAGGGCGACGAGTGTGCCGTTACTGCATTACAGATGATGGCTCAATTCAAATAAAGAGATTTGGAGAGGAAACAACCGAAATTCATTGTAACCAAGGAGGGAAGGCTGCGTTTGGGAATGGTGAGCAGGCATTGCCTGTTGCTTAAACCGGGCGAGGTTTGCTGCGGTGGCGGGTTCTACGAACTCGACTACATAACTCACAGGCTGCTGCTCAGCGGTGCATCGAGCGAGTATGGCGAGCCGGAATGGGAGAATTTCGAAAGCATCACACTGTCGGCCTACTATCGCGGGCTGCATATTGTATATACATCTTGGGATAGTTGGAAGAAGGAGTTCCACGTAAGCGACAGATTGGAGATTGTTTACGAATAGTGAAAAGGAATATACACAAAATGTATTCCCCACCAATATAAAATATAATATAATCAGGGAGAATTTCCGCGAAAATTCTCCCTGATTCCTTTAATTTACTATCAACCTATTATTACTTTCCAAAGTAGCGGTGGTAGAGGCCTTCGAAGCCCTTGCCGTGACGAGCCTCGTCCTTAGCCATCTCGTGTACTGTATCGTGGATAGCATCGAGGTTAAGCTCCTTTGCACGTTTTGCAATGCGGAACTTGTCGGCACAAGCACCCGACTCTGCGTTCATACGTTTGTCGAGGTTTGTCTTTGTATCCCAAACAACATCGCCAAGGAGCTCGGCAAATTTTGCAGCATGCTCAGCCTCTTCCCAAGCATAGCGCTTGAAAGCTTCGGCAATTTCGGGATAGCCCTCGCGGTCGGCCTGGCGGCTCATTGCAAGATACATACCCACCTCGGTGCACTCACCCATAAAGTGGTCGTTGAGGTCTTTAATCATCTCGCTGTCGCAACCTTTTGCCACACCTACAACGTGCTCCTGAACAAACTCCAACTTACCATTCTCAACAAGTTCGTTGAATCTCTCCGAAGGTACTTTACACATTGGGCAACGCTCGGGTGCTGAATCTCCTTCGTGAATATAACCACATACTGAACAAATAAACTTTTTCATAATCCTTTAATTTTTAAATTGTTATTATCCTTTATTTTATATTATCTCAATTTTTTCTTTTACATATGGGGCAAATGCCTTTCAAATATAACTGTGCTTCTTTAATTTCAAAACCACCGAGCCCATCGACCATTGCAAGGAAATCGCTTTTTATCTTCAAATCCACTATTCTGCCACACGAGTCGCAACGAAAGTGTGCGTGGCTCGTTGTGTCGCCGTCGAAACAGCGGAAAGTGTCGTCTATTGTGAGCAACTGCACAAGGCCTGCATCGACAAAGAGTTTCAATGTGTTATAGACCGTAGTGAGCGAGAGTGAACCAAGCACATCGCGCAGTGCATCGTAAACCACGTCGGCCGTGGGATGTGTGTGGTGGCTCTTCACATATTCGTAAATTGCCAAGCGCTGCACCGACGGGCGGATTCCCGCATTTATCAGCTCTTTTTTAAGTTCGGAACGTGCTATCATCTTCTCTCTTTTTGGTTTTATTTCGTAGTTCATTTCTGAAATCATTGCAAATATAAAACCATTTTATTATTTCCTCCAAATTTTTAAGGAACTTTTTTCAACTTTTTTGCAAAATTTTTATGAAACAGCCTTTTTACAGCCCTAAATTAGGGGGTGCAACCTTGTTTTTATCGCGCCAATAGTATAACTTCGCACTATTAAACATTGCAAATATAAATAAATTTGTTATCGGTTGACAACATAAGGGTTGATTTCGGAGGCAGGAACCTGTTTCACGACGTCAGTTTCATAATAAATAAGAAGGACCGCATTGCTCTTGTAGGAAAGAACGGTGCGGGCAAGAGCACTTTGCTCAAAATAATCGCAGGCTTGCAGCAACCTACCGAGGGTGCGCTGTCGAAGCCGCGAGGCTGCACCATAGGCTACCTGCCACAGGTGATGAACCACACCGATGGTCGCACGGTATTCGAAGAGGCCGAAACGGCATTTGCCCACATACACGAAATGGAGGAGCAGATAGCAGACCTCAACGACCGGCTCGCCACACGCACCGACTACGAAAGCGAGGATTACCAAAAACTGATAGAGGAATATACCCACATTAATGAACAATACACAATGATGGGTGGCAGCCACTACGAGGCTGAAATTGAAAAGGCTTTGCAGGGCCTGGGATTCAAACGCAGCGATTTCACCCGCCCCACGAGCGAATTCAGCGGTGGTTGGAGAATGCGCATAGAGCTTGCCAAACTGCTGTTGCAGCACCCCGATGTGTTGCTGCTCGACGAGCC
Source organism: Bacteroidaceae bacterium (assembly GCA_017536765.1). GTDB lineage: Bacteria > Bacteroidota > Bacteroidia > Bacteroidales > Bacteroidaceae > HGM04593. The sequence goes on along the minus strand of JAFXGV010000018.1, from coordinate 27,582 downwards.
CACCAACCATCTGGACATAGAGAGCATACAGTGGCTGGAACAGTTCCTTGCCCGCAGCAGCAATGCTGTGATGCTTGTGAGCCACGACCGCGCTTTCCTGAATGCAGTGACAAACCGCACCATAGAGATTTCGTGCGGGCGCATATACGACTACAAACTGCCGTATGACAAATTTATGGAGACTCGCAAGGAGCGCCGCGAGCAACAGATACGCGCCTACGAGAACCAGCAAAAGGAGATTGCCGACATAAAGGAGTTTATAGAGCGTTTCCGCTACAAACCCACGAAGGCAGTGCAGGTGCAGAGCCGCATAAAGCAGCTCGAGAAGATGGTGCCCATTGAGATAGACGAGGAGGACACAAGCCGTTTAAGGTTACGTTTTGCACCCGCCACACGCAGCGGCAACTACCCCGTCATATGCAACGATGTGGAAAAGAGCTTTGGCAACCACAAAGTGTTCAGCAACGTAAACTTTACAATAAACCGCGGCGAGAAGGTGGCCTTTGTGGGGCGCAACGGTGAGGGAAAGACCACCCTTGTGCGCTGCATACTCAAGGAACTGGACTACGAAGGAGAGATTGTAATAGGACACAATGTGCAGGTGGGTTACTTTGCACAGCACCAGGCACAGTTGCTCGACGAGAAACTTACCGTGTTCCAAACGATAGACAACGTGGCCACCGGAGATATAAGATTGCGCATACGCGACATATTGGGAGCATTTATGTTTGGCGGTGAGGCATCGGACAAGCCGGTGAAGGTGCTGTCGGGTGGCGAAAGGAGCCGCCTTGCAATGATACGCCTGCTGCTGCAACAGATGAACCTGCTTATACTCGACGAGCCCACCAACCACCTCGATATGCAGTCAAAGGATGTACTCAAGGAGGCCATACGCGACTTCGACGGCACGGTTATCCTTGTGAGCCACGACCGCGAATTCCTCGACGGGCTTGTAACCAAGGTTTATGAATTTGGCGATGGCAAGGTGCGCGAACACCTCGGCGGCATATACGATTATCTGGCAGCAAAAAATACCACTAACATAAACGAGGCGCTGCAAACTACAGCCAAGAGCAGCCCTGTGGCCGACACACCCAAGCCTGCAAACGAAAACCGCCTGAGCTACGAGGCCGAAAAGCAGTTGCAAAAGCAACGCAGAAAACTCGAAAAGATGGTTGAAGATAGCGAGCGCCGCGTAAACGAGATTGAGACCGACATAGCAGCAATGGAGGAGCTGATGAGCACTATTGAGGGCAGCACCGAGCAGAATTTCACAAAATACGCATCGCTCAAAAAACAACTTGCCGATGCTATGAGTGAATGGGAAAAGAGTATGGAGCAGTTGGAGGAGATAGGCTGACAAACCAGAGAGAGAGAAATATCATTTATATATAGGAAATGAAGAGAATATTTATTTGGGCAGCAATGCTTGTGGGCATAGCTGCCTGCACAACGGAAAAGAAGATGGAGTCGATGATTGATTTTACCAATATGGACACTACAAAGTGCCCGGGAACCGATTTTTACGAATATGCCACAGGCGGGTGGAGCCGCAAGAACCCGCTTACCGACGAATATGCACGCTACACGCAGTTCGATGCCCTGCGCGAGAAGAGCAGAGAGCAGTTGAAAGAACTTGTTCTCGAGATTGCCGCACAGGAGAACGCACCTGGCTCAAACGGGCAGAAGGTGGGCGACCTGTACAATCTTGCAATGGACAGCACACGCCGCAATGAACTGGGTAACAGCCCCATATTACCGCTGTTGCAGGAGGCCGCGGCATTAACCGACCGTGCCGACATACTGCCACTCGTGGCCAGGAATTATCGCCGCGGAATAGGCGGTTTCTTTGCCACAGGCATAGGCAGCGACATTATGGACAGTAACAAAAACCTGCTCACCGTGGCACAAGCAGGGCTGTCGCTCCCCGAAAAGAGCTACTACAGCGACACCGACGAGGCCACCACAAACATACGCAACAAGTTCAAGGAGTATGTGGTAAATATGTTCCGCCTGCAAGGTTTCAGCGAGGAGCAGGCCACAGCCAATATGAATGCAGTAATGAACATAGAGACACGCATTGCAGCCAAGTCGCTCAGCCGCGTGGAAAGGCGTAACCCGCTCAACAGCTACCACCTTATGAGCTACGCAGAGCTCAAGGAGCAGTTCCCCGCAATAGACTGGGACAGTTTCTTTGCACCGCTCGGCCTCAAGGATATCGAGGAGATAAACGTAGCACAACCCGCACCCATTGCCGAGGTGAGCGAGATTATAAACAACGCACCAATGAGCGACATCATTGCATACATTCAGTGGCGCATAATAAGCTCCACCACCAATGAATTGAGCGACGAAATCGGCGAACTTGCCTTCGATTTCTATGGCCGCACTATGAGTGGCAGACAGGCGCAGCAGGCACGCTGGAAACGTGCCCTTTCGGCCACAGACGGTTCGTTGAGCGAGATTATCGGCCAGCTGTACGTTGCAAAATACTTCCCACCCGAAGCCAAAGAGCGTATGGTGGCACTTGTAAAGAACCTGCAGACAGCGTTGGGCGAACGCATCGATGCACAAGGCTGGATGAGCGACAGCACCAAGGCCGCCGCACACGAAAAGCTTGACGCATTCACCGTGAAGATAGGATACCCCGACAAGTGGCAGGACTACAGCAAGCTAACCATAGACTCAAAAAAGAGCTACAGCGAGGTGTGCCGCGACATTGCCGCATTCAGTTGGGACGACCACGTTGAACGTAATTTCAAAAAGCCTGTTGACAAGAGCGAGTGGCAGATTTCGCCGCAAACCGTGAATGCATACTACAGCCCCGTAACAAATGAAATATGCTTCCCCGCAGCCATTCTGCAATACCCGTTCTTTGATATGAAGGGCGACGATGCGTTTAACTACGGTGCCATTGGCGTGGTTATAGGGCACGAAATGACACACGGATTCGACGACCAGGGCCGCCAGTTCAACAAAGAGGGCAATTTCGCCAACTGGTGGAACGAGGAGGATGCAAAGAGCTTTACCGAGCGCACCAAAGTGATTATAGATTTCTTCAACAATATTGAGGTGCTCCCCGGACTCAATGCCAACGGCGAGCTCACCGTGGGCGAGAACATTGCCGACCACGGCGGCTTGAAGATTGCTATGCAGGCATTTAAGAACGCCACCAAGAACAACCCCCTGCCAGTGAAGGAGGGCTTCACACCCGAACAGCGTTTCTACCTCTCATACTCCAATGTGTGGGCAGGCAACATACGCGACGAGGAGATACGCAACCTCACAAAGACCGACCCCCACTCGCTCACACGCTGGCGCGTGAACGGCACGCTGCCACATATCGACGATTGGTACACCGCATTCGGCATCACCGAAAAAGACCCGCTCTTTGTGCCCAAGGAGGAGCGTCTCGATATTTGGTAACAAACCACACAGCGAAAAACTTATAACTACCATACACACAACCATTAAGCTATGCCCATAAAAGTACCGACAGGACTACCTGCGCTGCAAGCCGTCATTGACGAAGGATGCGAAATAGAGGTGCTGACAACCACCACCGAGAAGACCTTGAAAATAGTTCTGCTCAACCTTATGCCTATGAAAGAGACCACAGAGGCCGATTTCATACGCGTGCTATCGACCAGCAAGGAGGAGGTGGAGCTTGTGCTTATGAAACTGGACACCCACACTCCCAAGCACGCCACACCCGAACATATGCAGCGTTTCTACAAGGGATTTAGCGAACTGCGTGGCAGCAAGTTCGACGGGCTCATCATAACAGGTGCACCCATAGAGAAGATAGCCTTTGAAGAGGTTACCTATTGGCCCGAACTTTGCGAGATTTTTGAATGGGCAAAGAGCAATGTAACATCCACGCTCTTCATCTGCTGGGCTGCACAGGCCGGGTTGTACAGGAAGTTCGGCATACAGAAGTATCTGCTACCCAGCAAGATGTTCGGTGTGTTCGCTCACACGCTCAACAACCACGACCACCTGCTGGTAAAGGATTTCGACCACATAATATATGTGCCGCACAGCCGCCATACGAACATAAAACGCGAGGATGTGGTTGCCGAGGAGAGGCTCGAACTGCTGTCGGAATCGGAAGAGTCGGGCGTATATATAATGCAGGAGAGGGGAACAAGGAATTTCTTCATTACAGGACATTCCGAGTATGCCCTGTACACGCTCGACAGCGAGCACAAGCGAGATGTTCACCGCGGCTTGCCCATAAACATACCCACCAACTACTACCTGAACGACGATCCATCGCAGCCGCCTATGAACTTTTGGCAAGGCACAGCCCACAAGCTGTTCAACAACTGGCTCAGCCATTATGCTAAAAAATAACAGCACCCTATGATTAAAAGAGTAATTTTTGCCGCAGCAACCCTGTTGCTCCTTTCGTGTGGTAACAACAGCCAAGTGATAGAAGAGAACGTGCTCCCCGCACCAATGCACATAGAAAAGACAAGTGGCAAATTCACATTCGACAGAGGGATAAATATAGAGATAAACGCAATTCGGGAAGATAGCACAAGGTTGCAACAAGCGCTTGCAAGTGCCGGCATAACAACCGACGGCAATGCCACAAAGAGCATTACCCTGCAACTGCGCGACAGCGTTGCAGGCATCACATCGCCCGAGGGATACCGCATAACCACCACACCCACGCATATAACGGCCGAGGGCACAAACGGCGCAGGCCTCTTTTATGCCGTGCAGACCATAGCACAACTGCACAATGCGGCAGGCTGCATACCTTGTGGCACAATAACCGACCAACCGCGCTTTGAGTATCGCGGGCTTATGCTCGACGTGTCGCGCCACTTCTTTGGCAAGGAGTATGTGAAAAAGCAGATAGATGCCATTGCCCGTTACAAGATGAACCGTCTGCACCTGCATCTGACCGATGCCGCGGGGTGGCGTGTGGAGATAAAGCAATACCCGCGACTCACACAGTTTGCCGCGTGGCGCAGCCAAGAATTGTGGAAGGATTGGTGGTATGGCGACCGCCTTTATAAAGAGGAGGGAACACCCGATGCACACGGCGGCTACTACACACAGGACGACATACGCGAAATTGTGCAATACGCCGCCGACCGATACATCACGGTAATCCCCGAGATTGAGATGCCGGCACACTCCGAAGAGGTGCTCACAGCCTACCCGCAGCTATCCTGCACACACGAGCCATACAAGCAGGCCGATTTTTGCGTGGGCAACGAGGAGGTATATACCTTCCTCGAAAACGTGCTCACAGAGATAATGGAACTGTTCCCAAGCGAATATATACACATAGGCGGCGATGAAGCAGGGAAGGCATCGTGGGGCATCTGCCCGCTATGCACACGCCGTATGAAGGAGGAGGGGCTTGCCAATGTGAACGAGCTGCAAAGCTATCTCATAGAGCGTATGGAACGTTTCGTGAACAGCAAGGGGCGCAGCATCATAGGATGGGATGAGATTCTCGAAGGCGGGCTTGCCCCCAATGCCACCGTTATGTCGTGGCGTGGCACCGACGGCGGAATAAAGGCGGTGCGTGCAGGGCACAAGGCCATAATGACACCGGGAGAGTTCTGCTACCTCGACAGCTACCAGGATGCACCACACACGCAGCCCGTGGCTTTTGGCGGCTACCTACCTATTGAAAAAGTATATTCATACAACCCTGTGCCCGACAGCCTCACACACAACGAGGCGGCACTCATATATGGCGTACAGGGCAATGTGTGGGCCGAATATATACCCACCGAACAGCAGAACGAGCATATGATATACCCACGCATTCTTGCCATAGCCGAGATTGGATGGAGCCCGCAGGAGAAGCGCAACTACACGCAGTTCCGCATAAGGGCGCTCAACGCCGTGAAACAGTTGCGCGACAAGGGTTACAACGCTTTTGATTTGAGCCGCGAATATGGCAACCGCCCGCTGTCACTCGCCATTAACAACCACCTTGCAAAAGGGAAGAGGGTGGCATACGCCACAGGCTCGCCCTACTACCCCACCTACACAGCAGGTGGCGACAGCGCACTCACCGACGGCATACACGGCGGTTGGAACAACAGCGACAAGCGCTGGCAGGGCTTCATAGGGCGCGGAGGCATTGATGTCTGTATAGACCTCGAAGAGGAAAAAGAGGTAAGGAGCATTGTAGCCGACTTTATGCAACTATGCGAACCTGGCATCTACCTGCCTGCCGAGGTGGAGATTTCGGCATCGTCCGACAGCTGCACATTCCACACCCTTGCAACCATAGGGCACAACGTGGTGCGTGACGACACACTCAGTTTCAAATCATACGGTTGGGAAGGAAACACAAAAGCACGCTACATACGTTACCGCGCCATACGCGGCAAGCAGGGCGGCTTTATGTTCACCGACGAAATTGTGGTAAAATAGAAAGAATCATTTAATCCTCTTCACATACTCCCCTGCCGATAGAGCGCAACGCTCGCCATCGACAGCAGCCGATACTATGCCACCTGCATAGCCGGCGCCCTCACCACAGGGGAAGAGGCCCTCAACAGCAACGTGTTGCAGGCTATCGGCATCGCGCACTATGCGCACAGGCGACGAGGTGCGTGTCTCCACACCTATCATCACCGCCTCGTTAGTGAGGAAACCGCGCGACATACGGCCAAACTGCTCGAAGCCGCGCTGCAGGCGCGACGAAATGAACTTGGGCAACCAGAAGTGCATAGGCGAAGATATGAGCCCGGGAGCATAGGAACTGCGGGGCAGGTCGTAACTGAGTTTGTTACGCACAAAATCGGCCATACGTTGCGCAGGGGCAGTCTGCTTGTAGTTACCCATTGTCCAGCACAGCCTTTCGAGGCGCTCCTGGAAATTCATCACACGCAGGGGGGAATCGTCGGGTACCGCTGCAACATCCTCTACATCTATCTGCATTTCGGGCAGGAGGACATCCTCGGGGTTCACCTGCACCACCATACCCGAATTACTCCACGCGCCACCACGATGCGAGGGCGACATTCCGTTTACGAGCAGCTCCTTTTCGGCCGATGCCGAGGGGATGATGACACCACCCGGGCACATACAAAAGCTATATACGCCACGGCCGTCGGCCTGCGTGGTGAAGCTATACTCGGCAGCGGGCAGATACTTGCCGCGCCCTTTGGGGTTGTGGTATTGAATACTGTCTATAAGTGCCGATGGATGTTCAAGGCGCACACCCACTGCGAAGCCCTTGCTCTCCAATGCCACACCATTGCTGTGCAGATTGCGATATACATCTTTAGCCGAATGGCCTGTGGCAAGAATAACAGCCTGTGCAAGGAAATCGCCCTTGTTGGTGACAATGCCTTGCACTGCGCCATTCTTTATCAAAAGCCCCTCCATACGGGTTTCAAAATGAACCTCGCCACCGCAACGCAGTATCGTGAGGCGCATATTCTCTATCACGCGAGGCAGTTTGTCGGTACCTATATGAGGGTGGGCATCGGCCAGAATTGTGGGGCTTGCCCCGTGTTGGCAGAAGAGATTCAAAACACCCTCTATGCTGCCGCGCTTTTTGCTGCGCGTGTAGAGCTTGCCGTCGGAGTAGGCGCCTGCACCACCCTCACCAAAACAGTAGTTCGATTCGGGATTTACCTTATGCGTGCGCGATATACCGGCCAAATCGACCTTGCGGGTGCGCACATCGCGACCGCGCTCCACCACAATGGGGCGCAAACCGTTTTCAATGAGTTTGAGGGCTGCAAAAAGGCCCGCAGGGCCTGCACCCACCACAATAACAGGCGTGCGGCCCTCCACGCTACCATACTCACGGCTCACATACTCCTCTGTGGTGGGTTGCTCGTTAACAAAGACGCGCAACGATAGGTTTATGAATATCGTGCGCTGGCGCGCATCTATGCTGCGGCGCAACACGCGCACGGCATTTATGGTGCGTATATCCCAGCCCTTCTCATCGGCCACAAAGCGTTTCAACGCCTGCTCATTCACAGCCTGATGCGGCAAAGCACGTACTTGGAATTCGTGTATCATAGTACCCTCAATTCATTATATATTAACCGAACAGCAGGCGGAACGCCTCCTCTACCTTGCTCACAGGCGACACCTCAATGACAAAACGCGAAAGGTCAATCCCCTTTATATTCGATTTCGGAACAATTATCTGCTTGAAACCGAGCTTGGCAGCCTCGGCTATGCGTTGTTCTATACGGTTCACAGGGCGTATCTCGCCCGACAAACCAACCTCGCCCGACATACACACGGCGGGCTCAATCTCCACATCCATATTGCTTGAGAGAATGGCGCTTATGACCGAAAGGTCTATGGCGGGATCATTCACACGCAAGCCGCCCGCTATGTTCAGATAGACATCCTTTTGCGCAAGTTTGAAGCCCACACGTTTTTCGAGCACCGCAAGCAACATATTCATACGGCGTATGTCGAAGCCCGTGGCAGAGCGTTGCGGGGTGCCGTAAGCTGCCGTGCTCACAAGCGCCTGCGCCTCTATGAGGAAGGGGCTCACACCCTCTATTGCCGACGCAATGGCTATGCCGCTCATTCCCTTGTGCCTTTCACTCAGCAGCAGTTCCGACGGGTTGCTCACCTGTCGCAAGCCCTCGCGGCGCATTTCGTATATGCCAAGCTCGGCAGTGCTGCCGAAACGGTTCTTTATGGAGCGCAGAACGCGGTAGAGGTAGTGCTGGTCGCCCTCGAACTGAATAACCACATCAACTATATGCTCCAGTATCTTGGGGCCTGCAATGGCGCCGTCTTTTGTTATGTGGCCTATGAGAATCACAGGTACGTTATTCTCTTTGGCATATTTGAGCAGCAACGCCGTGCACTCGCGCACCTGTGCCATACTGCCCGGTGAGGAATCGACTGCCTCGGTGCACATAGTTTGTATGGAGTCGATTACCAACAGCTCGGGGTTCACGTTTTTAATATGTGTGAAGATGGTCTCGAGTACGGTTTCGCACACTATGTGACAATTGCCACGGGTGTGGGTTATGCGGTCGGCACGCAGTTTTATCTGCTGCACGCTCTCCTCGCCCGACACATAGAGCACGCGACGTTGCGGCAGCCCCAATATGGTTTGCAAAACAAGCGTTGACTTGCCTATGCCGGGCTCGCCGCCAAGCAAAACAAGTGAACCGGGGACAAGACCACCGCCAAGCACACGGTTGAGCTCGGCATCGCCCATATCAATGCGCGGCAGTTCATCGGTATTCACATCGTCTATGAGAACAGGGCGCGAAGGGATGCCATCCCCTGCTGTCACCGATGCACGCGAGGACGCACCGCCACGTACCACCTTCTCCACAAAACTATTCCAAGCCCCGCAGGCAGGGCACTTGCCCGCCCACTTGGGCGACTCGTAACCGCAATCGTTGCAGAGAAATATAGTCTTATCTTTTGCCATTTGTCCTATGTTTTGCCATTTACACTGCGAAATTAGTGAATATCTGCGTAAAAATCTAACGTAAAGCCGTTAAACGCTTGCCTAATTTGTGCAAAGTTCATATTTTTGCACTAATATTCACAGGATTAGAAACAGAGTGCACAAAATGCACGGTGAACAGCTTTCCGTGGAAGGGCTACGAGAGCCCACAGGGAGTGCTGTTTTCTTTATTAGAAGCTAAGAAAAATGAAAGTAATGAAATTTGGCGGGACATCGGTTGGTTCAGTAAATAGTATTCTTAATCTTAAAAGCATTGTAGAGAATGCAGCAAAAACAGAGCCGGTGATTGTTGTGGTATCGGCCTTGGGTGGTGTAACGGACAAGCTCATAAAGATTTCAAAAATGGCAGTTGCCGGCGACGAGGCCTTTAACGAGGAGTTTCAGGAGCTTGTGGCAAGACATCACGACCTCATATATGCAGTTATCACCGACGAGCAGAAGCGTAACGCTCTATTGCAGGAGGTAGATACCCTGCTCAACCAGTTGCAGAACATCTATTTGGGCCTTTCGCTCATTAACAATACAACCCCAAAGACCGAAGCTACCATTGTGAGCTACGGCGAGAGATTGTCGAGCCGCATCGTCACCGCGCTCATCAACGGTGCCGTGCGTTTCAACTCGCGCAAATATATAAAGACCGAGACCAAGCACAACAAATACATTCTTGCCGACGAGGCCACCGACAAGCTCATTCACGAATATTTTTCGGCCAACAAAAACCAAATAACCGTGGCCCCCGGCTTCATATCGTCGGACAAGGAGAGTGGCGAGACCACCAACCTGGGGCGCGGCGGTTCGGACTACACTGCGGCCATTCTTGCAGCGGCGCTCAATGCCAATATGTTGCAGATATGGACCGACGTGGATGGATTTATGACAGCCGATCCGCGCGTGATAAACACAGCATACACAATTGACCGCTTGAGCTATGTGGAGGCCACCGAGTTGTGTAACTTCGGTGCAAAGGTGGTTTACCCCCCTACCATATACCCCGTATTCAAAGCCAACATTCCCATAAAGGTACTCAACACATACAACCCCGAGGGAGCCGGCACCATAATAAGCGCCGAGTGTGGCGACAAAGAGCGCATAATCAAAGGTATATCGAGCATAAGCGACACCGACCTGCTCACCGTACAAGGACTTGGTATGGTGGGTGTTGTGGGCGTGAACCAGCGAATATTCAGCGCCCTTGCCAATGCCGATGTGAGTGTGTTCTTCGTGGCACAGGCATCGTCGGAGAACAGCACCTCGCTTGGATTGCGCCACATAGATGCGCAAAAGGCCTGCGACGTACTCAACGAGGAGTTCAAAAAGGAGATAGCAATGGGCCTTATGGAGGCTGTAACCGCGCAGAGCGAGCTATCGACCGTGGCCATTGTGGGCGAGAATATGCGCCACACACCCGGTATAATAGGTAAATTGTTCCAGACATTGGGCCGCAACGGTATCAATGTGGTTGCCTGCGCACAGGGTGCGCAGGAGACTAATATCTCATTTGTGGTAAAGGCCGAGCAGCTGCGCAAGACACTCAATGTGATACACGACTCGTTCTTCCTGTCGGAGTACAAGGTGCTCAACCTCTTCATCTGCGGTATAGGCACCGTGGGCGGCAGCCTCATAGAGCAGATAGCATCGCAACAGGAAACTCTTAAAAAGGAGCACGGGCTGATGCTCAACATCGTGGGTATAGCCAACAGCCGCCACGCCATATTCGACCGCGACGGGCTTTGCCTCGACAACTACCGCGAGGCACTTGCCGCAAGCAAGGAGAGCAGCATAGGCAAGTTGCGCGACGAAATAATAGATATGAACATCTTCAACTCGGTATTTGTGGATTGCACCGCCAACGGCGAAGTGGCATCTATCTATGCCGACCTTCTGTCGCACAACATATCGGTTGTGGCAGCCAACAAGATTGCCGCATCGAGCGACTATGCCACATACAGCAATCTGAAGCACATTGCACGCCAGCGCAACATCAAATATCTGTTCGAAACCAATGTGGGTGCCGGTTTGCCTGTGATAAACACAATGAACGACCTCATAAACAGCGGCGACAAGATATTGAAGATAGAGGCTGTGCTCAGCGGCACGCTGAACTTCATTTTCAATGTATTGAGCAAGGATGTACCTATGAGCGAGGCAGTGCGCCTTGCCAAGGAGAACGGGTACAGCGAGCCAGACCCCCGTATCGACCTCTGCGGAAAAGACGTCATACGCAAGTTGGTCATCCTTGCACGCGAGGCAGGCTATGTGATAGAACAGGAGGAGGTTGAAGCCAACCTGTTTATACCTAACGAACTATTCGAGGGTAGCTTGGATAACTTCTGGCAAAGACTGCCCGAGCTAAACGACAAATTCGAGGAGGAGCGCAAGCAGTTAGAGGCCGACAATATGCATTGGCGTTTCATTGCAAAATTCGAGAACGGCAAAGGCTCTGTGTCGCTTTGCAAGGTAGATGAGAAACACCCATTCTACAACCTCGAGGGCAGCAACAACATAATAATGCTCAATACCGAGCGCTACAAGGACCCTATGATTATAAAGGGCTATGGTGCAGGTGCGGGCGTTACCGCTGCCGGAGTGTTTGCCGACATTATGCGAATAGCAAACATTTAATATGGATTACACATCAAAAAAGGAGCACTTCAGCTGAAGTGCTCCTTTTTTGATGTTATTGCTATTCCCTTGATGGTATAAGCGGGTACATAAGCCCCGATTTCTTTGACAGGCGGGCCTTGGCTGTACCAAAGTTCAATGCAAGGTCGAGCAGGATGGGCAGGTGGTTCTCGTCGTCGGTGACAAAGAAATTCACAATGGTTTTCTCCTTGTCCTTATCATCGAGTTCCACAAGTGATATCTTAAGGCAGTTGTATGTGAGGCCATCGTTGGCCTTCACTTTCTCCTTGCCGCGATAGATAAGGCGTTGCTCCTCTACCCTGCGACCTGTGGCTATGGGGTATGATATGCGCTGCCCGGGCTTGATGGAGGAGAAATCGAAATTACGGGCATAGGCAAGCATACTCATCATATCGAAAACACCTGCATCGCAGGTATCGATGCGATTGACAGGTTTACGGTCGGTGCGGGCATAGTGTTGCGACACAGCCACCTTGCCCGAAGGCAGATAGTTGTAATGCACCTCGTTAAGATACTTGCGCCGCCCCTGCTCCGAGAATTTACGGTAATACAAGGGGCGAACCTCCTCACCCGGCAGATATATTGTGGTGAGCGTGTCGCGCATTCTGAAGAAGGCATCGGCCTTCTCGTTGGTGCTGCTTAGGAGGGACATATACTGCGCCTTCTGCCCATTATATATGGTATCGCGTATGATGAGCTTGGCACCACCGGCCTTCACCCACACAAATTTCCAGTTGAAATAGAAGACACACTCCAATGTCTCACCCGCCTTATACGAAGGTTTTGCCTTTATCTTGATAGCTGCGGCAGGCACGGCAAGCAGAACCACAATAAGCAATAAAAATAATCTGTTTTTCATTGGTTTACTTGAATTTTCGCGTAGCATTGCGGTTCATCTTCTTCCTCTCCTTCTCGGGCTTCTGCTTGGTTATCTCCAAAGGCTTCTGTGTGTCAAGCGGAGCCTTTATGTCCCAATCGGTCTGCTCATACTCAAAGAGGGCGCGCAGGTCGAGCAGGCGGGGATAGTAATAGACCTCCTCGGGCTGCAGTTTGTCTTCATATGAGCCTGTATCCCACTTACCATTACCGTTCCTGTCCATAAAAAGGCGCAACGAATATTTACCCGGTTTTATGAAATAGAACGCACATTTATCGCCCTCGGTGCGTGCGGTAGCAGTAATCTTTTCGCCCTGCACAAGCTGCACAACGGCATCGTTGCCCGTGTGAGGTATTGTGAGGTAGAGCACGGCATAATCGTCGAGCTTGCGATATGTCATCTCCTGCTCATAGTACTCCGACACCCCGCCATACAATCCCTTGAAGGTCGCAGAGTCTATTGTGAGCATATACTTCTCACCCGGGCGCCACTCTGCATAGAGGTTGTATGCGCGGATGTTCTTGCTGTTCTGCTCAAACACAAAAGGAATGGGCGTGAGGGTAGAATCGACCACCGATGCAAGATGTATCATTGACACATCGTAGCTTGCAAGAGGCTCATCGAAGAGGAACTCCACCTTCTTATTGAAATCCATCTGCGAGTTGGCTGTTGTGGAGATGGGCAACTCCTTTGTAGGCGGAATATATTCGGGTGGATTATTCTCGTCGTAATCGGGGAGCTTGCTCACCTTTTTCAAGAAGCGCTTTTTTGCCTTTTCATACCTCTCGGCCTCGGCCTTTATGACGGCCTCTCTGCTGCGTTTCGATGTTATATAAAGAGTGTCGGTACGCGGCACAGGCAGTTGCAGAGAGTCGAGTATATTGTAGGTTACAGCTACTTGCAGGGTATCCTTGTAATATACGGCAGTATCCTTGAGCCAATAGCGCAAGGTGTCCATTGTGGCATTGGGCTCCAAGATGTAGGCATCCTTTGCATCGAAATTAAGGCCTTCGATACGCGGCAATTCGCTGTTGGGGGCAGCAAAATAGAGTGTGAAATTGCTGTGCTCCTCGCGCGGATACTTCACAAGATACTGTGTGTAGAAAGGCTCTTTGAAGGCACGCAGCACAATGTCGTCGGGAAGGTTGCGTGTATACTCCACCATACGCACGGTATCTACCGTGATGCTGTCGCGCCAAATGGTGTCGGCACGCATTGCGCGAACTGCCGATGGCGACACCTCGGCATCCATAAATGCCACGGCCTCGCTCTTCTGGTCGTAGAAATAGTTGCCGTTGGCATCGGCCAAGGCATATACGCGGTACTTACCCGGGGCGAGACCTTTAATGGAAAAGCGGCCACGGCTGTCGGTACGTGCCACGCGGTCAAAATGTTTCTTTGTAAATGCGGTGTCGCTCATTGAGGAGTGGAGGCCCACCATAATGCCTTTTATGGGCTCAAGGTCCTCGGCATTAAGCACCGTACCCGACACCGCCAAGGTATCCACCGTATTACCGGTGGAGAAGACATAGGCAAAGTTTTCCAACGGGTTACCCTCGTTGTTATCCACTATGGCATCGTTGAAGTCGATGGAGTATGTGGTGTTGGGCAATAACGAGTCGTACAGCTGCACGGTTACGTGCTTGCCGCTGTATTTTATTTGCGGCTGCTCTATTTGCGGAGGCGATATGACAACCTTCTCAAAAGCATTCTCGAGCCTTATGTTCTCGTTGAAGTTTATAACCACCTTGCCATCGGTCACACCCGTTGCATTGAGCGATGGGACACCACCTACAAACACCGGCGGGTCCTCGTCAAAGGGGCCGCCGTCGGGTGTTCCCATACTTGCACAAGCAGCTAACAGCGCCACCACAAGCAATGATAAAAGTATCTCTTTAAGCGACATAAATCTATTCATTAAACGACATCATTTCCTCAATATACTGGCGGCTGTTGCTCAGGCGGGGTACCTTGTGCTGGCCACCCAACTTGCCTTTGCTCTTGAGCCAATCGTTGAAGAGGTTCTTGCGCGCCACCACAATCTCCAATGGTTGCAGAGTAATGTTCTTGTAGCGTTTGGCCTCGTAGTCGGAGTTTATCTGCTGCAGTGTGGTGTCGAGTATCTCGGCAAAGCGCTCCAGCGAATCGGGTTCTTTGGAGAACTCTATGAGCCACTGGTGGCGGCACTGTGCGTTGGCATCCATAAACACCGGGGCTGCGGTATATTCCGACACCTGTGCGCCGGTCTCTTCACAAGCCTTTTTAAGGCCCTTTTCGGCATTATCCACGATAAGTTCCTCGCCAAAGGCATTTATAAAGTGCTTGGTGCGCCCTGATATAACAATTTTATAGGGATCTTTGCTCATAAAGCGCACGGTGTCGCCTATCATATAACGCCATAAACCGCAGGAAGTACTTATGAGCATTGCATAGTTCTTGCCAACCTCAACCTCCCACAATGGAAGCACGCGGGGATTAGGCGAGTCGATATCCTCAAACGGGATAAACTCGTAGAACACATCGTAGTCTATCATAAGCATCATAGCCGTGTCGCCAGGATCGTTCTGTATGCCGAAGAAACCCTCGCTGGCATTATATGTTTCCATATACTTCATATCAGGCTTGCGTATGAGCTGCAGGTACTGCTCGCGGTATGGTGTGAAGGCCACACCACCGTGGAAGAAGACCTCAAGATTGGGCCACACCTCCTCCACGCTGTTCTTTCCTGTGATTTCGAGCATATGTTTGAGCACAGCCATCATCCAAGAGGGAACACCTGAGAGGTTGGTCACATTCTTGGTGCAGGTGGCACGGGCAATCCTCTCCATCTTCTCCTCAAAGTCGCTGAGCAAGGCTATGGATTTGTCGGGCACGCGCACCATATTCACAAGCGGGTTGCAGTTTTCTATGAGGATGGCACTGAGGTCGCCAACAAGGCTGCCTGGCAGGTTGTAGTTGGGGGCGTGGCTGCCACCCAATATAAGACCGCGGCCCTTGAACATACGGCTCTGCGGGTTGTTGGCAAGGTAGAGGGCAACAACATCCATACCACCCTTGTAGTGGGCATTCTGCAAGCCTGCGGGGGTTACGGGAATGAATTTGCTCTTGTCGTTTGTAGTACCCGACGATTTGGCATACCATTTGCAGCGCCCCTTCCACAGCACATCCTTCTCGCCGTGACGCATACGGTCGATATAGCCTTTAAGCGTCTCGTAGTTCTGCACATCAACCGCTGCGGCAAATTTTTCATAACTTGTGCAGGATGCATAGTTGTGCTTCACACCCCACTCGGTGTTTGCTGCCACAGACACCAATCTTTTAAGTACGTCGCGCTGAATCTGCTCTGCCTCAGTGGCATACTTCTCAATTTTCTTTACTCTGTGGTTTAACACAGACCTTAAAAGTGATGTTTCGTTCATAGTAGGTTAGCTGCATAATGCTGCAACAAGGCAAATTATATTGTTTCTTATTTCTTATAGTTATCCAATCCCTGGTTCAAGAACTTGATGTATGAATCTACATCGAGGTCGAATGAGTATGAGCCTGCAAGAGGATTGCCGTCGTTATCCACAGGCACATAGAAGGGCTGTGCATTGGCACCGAACTTATAGCGCTGCAGGTAGCTCCACTTGTCGCCCACTGTACGCAGCTTGCGTTTCACGCCCTGCTCCTCTACCTCTATGGGCGCAGGAAGGGGGTCTTGTCATCGACAAAGAGCGAAATGAGCACATAATCGTCGCGCAAAATGTCGGCCACGCGGTCGTTGGTCCAAACCGAAGACTCCATATTACGGCAGTTTACACAGCCGTAGCCGGTGAAATCGAGCATTGCAGGCTTGCCCAAACGGCGTGCCATAGCCATACCCTCCTCGTAGTCGTCGCTGGCGGGGTGTACCTCGTTGTCGTACATATTGAAATCCTGTGTCCACATAGGGGGAGCAAAAGCGCTGATAGCCTTGCAGGGAGCGCCCCACAAACCGGGAATCATATACACTGCAAACGCCAACGAGATGAGCGCGATGAAGAACTTGGGAACAGAGGTCTGTTTCTCATCGGCATCGTCGTGGGGGAAGCGTATGATATTCAACAGATAGAGGCCGAGAAGAGCAAACAGCACAATCCAGATGGCAAGGAATGTCTCGCGGTCGAGCAAACGCCAGCCGTACGCAAGGTCGGCCACCGAGAAGAACTTGAGGGCAAATGCAATCTCCACAAAACCGAGAACCACCTTGATGGTGTTCATCCAACCACCCGAGCGGGGAGCCTGTTTGAGCAGTGTGGGGAAGAGGGCAAACAGTGTGAAAGGCAATGCCAATGCAAGGGCAAAACCAAGCATACCCACGGCAGGGCCAAAGAGCGAGCCGGTTGTGGATACCTCTACAAGCAGGAAGCCGATGATGGGGCCTGTGCAAGAGAACGATACAAGTGTGAGGGTAAATGCCATAAGGAAGATACTGAGCAAACCTGTGGTGTTGCTTGCCTTCTCATCCACCTTGTTTGTCCACGAAGAGGGCAATGTGAGCTCGAATCCACCGAGGAACGATGCACCGAAGAGCAACAGCAGTGCGCAGAAGAATATATTGAACACCGCGTTGGTCGATAGGGCGTTAAGAGCACTTGCTCCAAAGAATATTGTAACGGCCAAGCCCAATATGAGGTAGATTACAACGATAGAAATTCCGTAGAACACAGCCTCGCTGATAGCCTTTTTGCGGCTCTTTGAGCGTTTGAGGAAGAAGCTCACGGTCATAGGGATGATGGGCCATACGCAGGGGGTGAGCAGCGCGAGGAATCCACCACCGAAACCAAGCAGGAATGTAATCCACAAAGAGCGTGTAGCAGTGCTGCCGCTATTCTGGAAGGCATCCAACTTATCTATTACAGGTGTCCACAACTGCGAGAAGCCGTTATCGGCAACCACGGTGGCGGGTACAAGTTCGGCAGCCTCTATCACCTCGGCAGGTTTCTCCTCTTTGGCAACAGGCAGGGGCTCTATCTTGGCTGCAGGCACCGATGCAGGTTTCTCCTTCACTGTGGCAGCGGGCTTTGCAGCAGGGGCGGCAGCCTTGGCTGTGCCTGTGATGTTGAATTCAAAGGCTGTGGGAGGTGTGCAGTTCTCGTCGTTGCAGGCACCATACTCCAAATAGCCCTGCAAAGTGTATGCACCACCTGTGAATTTAACCTTCTGTGTAAAAGAAGCCTCACCCTCGAAATAAGAGACCTGCATACCAAACACGGGGTCCATGACATCGATGGCACCCTCGGATGGTGTGAGAACACCCACGAGCTCGGCACCCTCGAGTTTTTCGAATGTAATGGTTGCCGCAGTGGGGCCACCTTCGGCAATGTTTGTGGAATAGAGATGCCAGCCATCCTCTATTGTGGCGCTAAACACTATTTTACCATTGGCACCATCGGCCTCGAATTTCTGCTCGATGGTAACGGGGTTGAACATCTGCGCAAAAGCAAGCTGCGCAACTACTCCCAAAAAGAGTGACAATAATAATTTTTTCATAGCTATTTTATTTTTATTTATTATAATTCCATTGGATTCTTTCTTATTCTCCACTCTGCGGGATAGAGGTTGTTGGCCCTGTTACCCACATTTTTCACAAAACCGATGGGGACTCCATCGTATATCAACAACAGATGGCCTGCGGGTGCATCGGGGAAGGCAAGCGCCTCGCGATGCAGATAGGCCAGAGCCTGCTCGCGCTCCACATCGACACAGCGGAAGGCATTGCGTTCAAGCGCCTCGCTCATTGCCAACTGATGCAGCGGCAGCAATTTGTTGTTCTTTACCGCGGCAAGGGGCACGCCTGCGTGCAACACGCGCAATTTCTGCCGCAAGGCCATCATAGCCGCCGAATGTTCACGCGGCAGGGCTGTAATGGTTTCACCCTGCATAATTATGTCGAAATCGGCGGGCGACTTTAACCAGCCCGCAACCTCAGTTCTCATTTTCGCCGCCACGGGCTGCATTTTCGCGGGGCGCGGCTGTGCAACGGGCGCATCGCCATCCTTGCGCAAGGTGGCAAGGAAAAAGCCCTCGCCGCGGGTGAAGCCGGGGATAAAGCGATATACCGGCAGGGCGGCATCGGTGAGCGAGCCTGTTATACCCCAAGCGGCATCGGTTTGCAAGGCTATGGGCTCTGCCCCAAGCTCATCGGCAATCCACTGCACGCACTCCTCGTCCTCGCTTGCATTGAAGGTGCAGGTGCTATAGACAAGCAACCCTCCCGAGCGCAAACAGCCCCAAATATCGGCAAGTATTTCACGCTGACGGGCGGCGCACTGCTTTACAACAGCTTCGCTCCACTGCTCCACCGCAAAGGAGTCCTTGCGGAACATACCCTCGCCCGAACAGGGAGCATCTACCACAATCAAGTCGAAAAAGTTCTTAAACGAGGCAAAGTCGGCAGGCTCGTTCTTAGTGACAACCGCCGCGGCTGCGCCCCACTTGATGACATTCTCGGCAAGCACCTGCGCACGCAGTGGCATTGGCTCGTTAGAAACGAGCAGGCTGCCTGCAGGCAGGCACTGCAATAGGTGCGTGGTTTTGCCACCGGGTGCGGCGCATAGGTCGAGCGCGCGCACCGGCCCGTTTACAAGCTGCCGCACCACCTGCCCTAAGAACATAGAAGATGCCTCCTGTACATAGTAGCAGCCCGCGTGAAAGAGCGGATCGGCCGTAAAAGCAGGGCGGGCAGATAGGTAACGTCCTTCGGGCGCCCAGGAAACGGGCTCGCCGCCAAGCATTGCAAACGGTTTGCGATCGTTGAGGCGCACGCTCACAACCGGCTCCTCGTCGAGTGCCGATGCAAAACGCCCATAACGTTCATTGCCGAAAAGGGCGCGCGTGCCGGTTTCAAAAACACCGTTTAACTCCATAGTGCAATTCCAGCGTGTGCAGTCTATTTTCGCCGGTATAAATGCAAAGATAGCAAAAATGAATAAATAATAACTATTATTTATGCAATTATCGTTATACTGATTTCAATCTATAAAAATAAATTGTATCTTCGCACAAAAGAAACATCAAATAAAATGAAACAATATTTAGACCTGCTCAACAGGATACTCACCGAAGGCACAAAAAAGGAGGACCGCACAGGCACGGGCACAATAAGCGTGTTCGGCCACCAGATGCGCTTCAACCTCGAAGATGGTTTCCCCTGCCTCACCACAAAAAAGCTGCACCTGAAATCCATTATTCACGAACTGCTGTGGTTCCTCAACGGCGACACTAACGTAAAATATTTGCAGGACAACGGCGTGAGAATATGGAACGAACGGGCCGATGAAAAGGGCGATTTGGGGCATATTTACGGCTACCAATGGAGGTCGTGGCCCGGGTACGACGGCGAGCACATAGACCAGATAAGCGAGGTTGTGAACACACTGAAGAACAACCCCGATTCGCGCCGCATAATTGTGAACGCCTGGAACGTAGCCGACATAAAGAATATGAACCTGCCACCCTGCCACGCAATGTTCCAGTTCTACGTTGCCGACGGCCGTTTGAGCCTGCAACTATACCAGCGCAGCGCCGACTGTTTCTTAGGCGTTCCCTTCAACATTGCATCGTACTCGTTGCTGCTGCTTATGATGGCACAAGTAACAGGCTTGAAACCGGGTGATTTTGTCCACACCTTAGGTGATGCGCACCTATACCTGAACCACATAGAGCAGGCCAAACTGCAACTCACACGCGAGCCGCGCAAGCTGCCCCGTATGGCAATAAACCCCGATGTAAAGGACATTTTCGGGTTCAAGTTCGAAGATTTCTCATTGGAAGATTACGATGCGCACCCCCACATAAAAGCCGAGGTATCGGTATAAGGGAGAGGAGTATTACAAACAACTAAAACAAAAAAAACGATGTACAAGGTTGCACTTATTGCCGCTGTGGCACAGAACAACGCCATAGGCATAAACAACAAGCTTATCTATTGGCTGCCCAACGACCTCAAGCGCTTCAAGGAGCTCACCATAGGGCACACAATAATTATGGGCAGCAACACATTCCGTTCCCTGCCCAAGGGAGCGCTGCCTAACCGTCGCAACATTGTACTCTCGCGCAAGGAGAGCGAGTTTGCCGGCGCCGAGCACTTCACATCATTGGAAGAGGCACTTGCCAACTGCATAGACGAGGAGATAGTTTACATAATAGGCGGTGAGCAGCTATACAGGAGCGCGCTGCCCATTGCCGATATTCTGTGCCTCACCGAGGTGAAAGACACCCCTGCCGAGGCCGACGCCTTCTTCCCCACGTTTGACAAAAAGGAGTGGGAGGTTATTGAGCAGGCGGACTACACGGCCGACGAGAAACACAGCCACGATTACCGTTTTGTCACATACTTGAAAAGAGGGTAAAAGCCATAGCAAGCCTTATACACTCCCCTGTCTGTTTCAACAATAAAAATAGTTCGGCAGCCCGCGGGCTGCCGAACTATTTTATCTATGTACCCCCGAAGGGATTAAATCACTTTTAGCGCTGTGTAGAAGAATAAACTATAGCAAGCGCCCACGCCTTACGCAACTCCATCTTCACGTCGGTAAGAATACCCATTTGGGTATTAACGTCGGCTTTGATAGAAACCTTCATAAAAGGTTTGTCACGCTCGGCCAAACCCTCACGCTCATCCTGGATATACTCGCGAATATGCGATACATCAGCAAACTTGTCGTTCAACTGAATGCGGCTCGAAACACCGAGCTTTGCACGGTAATCGCGAGTAGGCTTACCTATGTATATGTTTGATACCAAAGACTTGCGTTCGAGTTTCTCCAACTCAGTACCCTGAGGAATCTTAAACTCCACCTTCAACTCCACTTCACGCATTGATGTCACAATCATAAAGAAGAAGAGGATAGAGAAGATCAAGTCGGGCAATGACGAGGTGTTCAACTCAGGCATTTCTGCCTTTTCCTTTTTTCCGAACTTACTCATAGTTATTACTGATTATATGTACGGGGTTCTGCCTCCGATATCATTGTTTTATAGTACATACGACAAGCGAATTGCTGGTCTTCGTTACACTCATCAAAGGGACGACCGAAAGTCTTTCTTGCCAACTCGTCGCGCAATTCATTGTAGGCACCGTACAACTCGTTCTCCACCTGGAAATAGGTATCGTAGTTTGTGGCACGGTCGGTCTGCAACGAAATAACGTGCTTGCTTGTAACCATCTGCACTCCGAAGGGATCGGGCAGTTTCTCTGCGTGCTTCTCGGGATAGTCGGGGCGGTTTTCGGGGTTAGCGATAAACTCCTTTGCCAATGCGCGAAGCTCTGTAACAGGAATAACATAGGGAACCTTCTCACCCTGGGTAATAAGAATCTCGTTATTCATATTTACATTCACCACCAAACTGTTACGTTTGCGAATCTTGGGAGGATCCTGCAGCTGTGTTTCATCGGGTGGCTGAGGCAAGCGTACCTGCAAACCGCGGTCGGTATCCATTGAAGTGGTTACCAGGAAGAATATGAGCAAGATGAACGAGATGTCGGCCGTTGAGCTGGCGTTAATTCCCGGAACTTTTCTTTTACCCATTTTTATTACGCTTTAATTTTGTTAAATCCTTTGAATACGCCCAAGAGGCTGAGAATAGCAGCAACCAAACATACAGAGAAGAGCACATACTGCACATAGATGCAAACGTCAGCAAGCACCAATGTACCCTTATCCTCGAACAATGTATTATTGATGAGAATGGGAGCGTCTGAAGAAACCGCATAAGCAGCCGCAAACAGCGCTACCATAGCGGCAATAGAGCCAATGCTCTTTACCGCGCCCTTGGGATCGGTCTTAATGTTGGCAACGAACTGTGCGAAACCGAATACGACAACCAGCACAATGCCAACCACCATCAATACATATATCCAATACATCAATAGGTCGGTGTACTCGGGATCGGTAACAAAGGCACCGCCCGTTACACTTGACATATTGTCATATCCCACGCAATAGAACATAACAAGCACAAAGGCTGTTACTGCCATAAGGATATAGAATATGTAAGATGAAATTTTACTTGATAATTCAGCTTTCATAATTTAATAGTATTTAGAGCTGTTTGAAATTACTTTTTAAGGTTGTACTTTGTAAGAAGGTCGAGGAGCACGATAGAAGAATCCTCCATATCGGCTGTGATAGCCTCAATCTTACTAAGGATGTAGTTGTAGAATACCTGAAGGATAAGAGCTACGATGATACCATAGATAGTGGTAATCAAGGCCACCTTCATACCGCCGGCAACGATAGTCGGAGAGATGTCACCTGCACGCTGGATTTCGTCGAACGCCATAACCATACCAATCACAGTACCCAAGAATCCGAGTGAAGGAGCCATAGCAATCAAAAGTGTAATCCAAGAGCAACCATTCTCCAAAAGACCGCTCTGAACGCTACCGTAAGAAACAACCGAACGCTCAACAGTGTCCAAGCCCTCGTCAATGCGCATCAAGCCCTGGTAGCAGATAGCGGCAACGGGACCGGCTGTGTTGCGGCAGATCTCTTTTGCTTTCTCAACGTCCTTAGCCTCCAAAGCAGCAGCGATAGACTCCATAAGTTTCTTTGTGTTTACCTGAGCAAGGCTCAAATAGATGATACGCTCAATGCAGAATGCAAGACCGATAACCATAGCGATGGCAACCAATGCCATAAATGCAGCATCACCCTCGATGAACTTTGTCTTCAAGATTTTGTGGAAACCCTCCTGCTCAGCCTCCTCAACAACGGCGGGAGCCTCTTCTACGGGAGCAACCTCCTCGGCAACAGCTGTTGAATCAGTAGCAGTTGAATCACTTACCTCTGTAGCAACAGGAGCAGCTTCGTCCTGTGCATAAACCATTTGGGTACCGAATGTGAACATACCCAACATTGCAACAATTGCAAAAAGCTTTTTCATTGTGTGTAATTTTTAAAAATTTATATTTTAAGTTAATATTATCTCAGTTGCGGAAAGAGGGGGATTCGAACCCCCGATACGCTTTTGACGTATACACGCTTTCCAGGCGTGCCTCTTCAGCCACTCGAGCACCTTTCCCTTTACAGGCAACAACCCGCTATTCGGCGTGCAAGATACAAAAATTTTTATAACCTGCACTCTATTTCACGGCAAAAGTAAGTTTTTTTTTCGAATACATAAACTTTTATGAAAAAACCTTTTGCCTAAAATGCAAAAAAGCGGCCTAATAGTTCTTTTTTAACATTTTTACATAGTAATAAACGGAGAAAATGGGATTAAAGTATTTCCATTACCGATTATTTGGCTATTTTTGCATTAAGAAAATCAATTGCCGATGCACAAGGAGAAAGGTATATTAAAAACCATTGCCGACACGCTGAACCCCTATCGCTGGATAATGGAGGCGCGCAACCGCGCATTCGATAGCGGAAGGCTCCGCAGCCAACCCTTCGACACGCCCATCATATGCATTGGCAACATCACGGTGGGTGGCACAGGCAAAACCCCTCACACAGAATATCTTATACGCCTGCTCAAGGAGCATTGGAAGGTAGCTGTGCTAAGCCGCGGCTATGGGCGCAAAACCCGTGGATATATAAAAGCCGACGAGCACACCACTATGCCTATGATTGGCGACGAGCCGTTCCAGATAAAGGAGAAATTCCCCGATATAACGGTAGCCGTGTGCGAGAAACGCGTTACCGGAGCAACCAACCTGCTTGCAAACGATGATGCGCCATCGGTGATACTGCTTGACGATGCCTACCAGCACCGCCACATAAAGGCCGGGTTATATATATTATTGGTAGATTTCAACCGACCTGTGTGGAGCGACTGCACACTGCCGTTCGGCCGCCTGCGCGAGAGCGACAGCGGCACCCGCCGAGCCGATGTTGTGATAGTTACCAAATGCCCACCCCACATCACAAAAGAGCAGATGGAGCTGTGCCGCAAAAACCTCAAAACAAAAGAGGGCGTTCCCGTGTTCTTTTCAAAAGTGGAATATGGTGGCATATACCCGCTTTTTGAAACAGCGCAACCTGTGGCAAGGGATATTCAAAAAGGCGACAACATATTGCTGCTTGCCGGCATAGCAAACCCCGCACCGCTTAAAAAGGAGATTGAAAAACGCGGCGCCAATGTAACCCTTCTGCAGTATGCCGACCACCACAACTTCGGCAACAACGACATAAACGCCATTGCCGCGGTATACAACAAGTTAAGTGGTAAAAAACTTATACTCACAACCGAGAAGGATGCCACCCGCCTGCGCCGCACCGCCGGGTTGCCACAGGAGATAAAGGAGAATATTTACGCAATACCCATAGAGGTAAAAATTATTGATAACAAGGAAAAAGAGTTTAACCAAAAAATATTAGACTATGTTACAGAAAATTCAAGAAACAGCTGAGTTTTTGAAATCGAAAATGACTACAGCGCCCGAAACTGCCATAATTCTGGGCACAGGCCTCGGCAGCCTTGTCAACGAGATCACCGATAAATACGAGATCAAGTACGAGGATATCCCCAACTTCCCCCTTTCTACCGTTGAGGGACACTCCGGCAAGCTCATCTTCGGCAAGCTTGGCAACAAGGAGATTATGGCGATGCAAGGCCGCTTCCACTTTTACGAGGGATACTCGATGAAGGAGGTAACCTTCCCCGTGCGCGTGATGCGCGAGCTTGGAATAAAGACACTCTTTGTATCCAACGCCGCAGGCGGTATGAGCCCCGATTTCATCATCGGCGACCTTATGATTATCACCGACCACATAAATATGTTCCCCGAGCACCCCTTGCGCGGCAAGAATATCCCCTATGGCGACCGTTTCCCCGATATGAGCCAGGCATATAGCAGCGAGCTGATTGCAATGGCCAAAGAGATTGCCAAGGAGAAAGGCATCCGCGTGGTTGAGGGAGTGTATCTTGGCACACAAGGCCCCACATTCGAAACTCCGTCGGAATATCGTATGTTCCACCGTATGGGCGGCGATGCCGTGGGTATGTCAACCGTGCCCGAGGTTATCGTTGCACGCCACTGCGGCATAAGAGTATTCGGCATTTCGGTAATCACCGACCTGGGTGTCGAGGGCAAGATTGTGGAGGTGAGCCACGAGGAGGTGCAGAAAGCCGCCGACGAGGCACAACCCCGAATGACAACCATCTTCCGTGAGATTGTAAACAGAGCATAAGCCTGCTATGAACACAAACAAACGAACCGAAATTGCCCAACTTGGCAAATTCGGCCTCATAGAACACCTGACACAAGGCATCACCCGCTCCAACAAGGAAACCCTGCTTGGAGTGGGCGACGATGCCGCTGTATTCCAATTCAACGAGAACGAAGAGGCCCTGCTTGCAACCAAGCTCTTTATGGAGGGCATACATTTCGACCTCACCTATTTCCCATTGGAGCACCTTGGTTACAAGGTGGCTATGGCAACATTCTCGAGCATCTATGCAATGAACGGCACCCCCAAGCAGCTGACAGTTTCGCTTGCCGTAAGCAAAAAGCTATGCATTGAGGATACCGAGGACTTCTACGAAGGAGTGAAACTCGCCTGCAAGAACCACAATGTGGATATCGCAGGAACCGAAATCACAGCATCGCTCACAGGTTTTGCCATAAGCACTGCAGTGACAGGCACAGCGCCCAAAGGGGCAAGCGTGAAACGCAGCGGTGCAAAGGAGACCGATCTCATTTGCGTAACAGGTAATTTAGGCGCGGCATATATGGGCCTGCAGTTGCTTGAACGCGAGAAGATTGCCACCGAAGGTTACGAGATTCAGCCCGACTTTTCGGGCAAGGAGTACATATTGGAGCGCCAGCTGAAGCCCGAGGCACGCAAGGAGATAATAGAGAAGCTGCGCGAGGAGAACATTCGCCCCACATCTATGATAAGTGTTACCGACGGCCTCTCATCGGAACTTATGCACATATGCAAACAGAGTGGCAGTGGTTGCCGCATATACGAGGAGCGCATACCCATAGACTACCAGACAGCCATTATGGCCGAGGAACTGAACCTCAACGTCATCACCTGCGCGCTTAACGGAGGCGACGACCACGAACTGCTCTTTACAGTGCCCATTGCCGACCACGAGAAGGTTGCCGCAATAAAGAACGTGCACGTCATAGGCTATGTGGTGAACAAGGATATGGGGCTTGCACTCATCACCCGCGATGGTGTGGAGATGGAGCTGAAAGCGCAGGGCTGGGTGCAGAACGGCAAATAAGCAATGATACTGCACCACATAATACAGACAATATTTGTTGCAGCCGGTGTCACAGCCATTCTTGCAGCAATATTGGACTGGGACTGGTTCTTCACCGCCCGTAATGCCGAATTTATCGTTAAACGCATTGGCCGCACAAAGAGCCGCATTCTCTATGGCATAGCCGGCCTGCTATTCATAACAGCTGCGGTATATTTTTATTACCAAATAAAAAGCATATAATAACCAAAAAACGAGCAACCGCGGTTGCTCGTTTTTTGGTTATTTAACGTGAGTTCGATATAATAATTGGTACTGTAATTGAGTGTATTTGTCATGTCAACCGAACGGGAGATCTCTCTTTTTCATAGTTTTGTCATGTCGAACGTATGTGAGACATCTCTGTTATCGCGTATTGTTTGAGATT
>JAFXGV010000017.1 GCA_017536765.1 Bacteroidaceae bacterium | reverse complement strand
CTATCTCAATCGGTACTTCTCACGGTGCCAACAAGTTCAAACCCGAGCAGTGCACACGCAACGAGAAGGGTATCCTTGTTCCTCCCCCATTGGCATTCGACGTTCTCGAAGGCTGTATGAAGGAACTTCCCGGTTTCCCCATCGTTCTCCACGGTTCTTCTTCAGTTCCCCAGGAGGAGGTTGAGACAATCAACAAGTATGGTGGTGCATTGAAGGATGCTATCGGTATTCCCGAGGAGGAGCTCCGCAAGGCTGCTTCACTCGCAGTTTGCAAAATCAACATCGACAGCGACAGCCGCTTGGCTATGACAGCTGCCATCCGTGAGGTATTTGCAACAAGCCCCGCAGAGTTCGACCCCCGCAAGTACTTGGGCCCCGCTCGCGAGAATATGAAGAAGCAGTACATCCACAAGATTGTGAACGTACTTGGTTCTGACAACAAGCTTGCTCAGTAATTAGGGATTTAATTATATTATGGAGCCGCAATTTGTTGCGGCTCCATAATTTTTTTGTGCCATAAAATAGTTATCTTCGCAACAAATAACACGCACACCCCGATGAAAGAGATACAAAACATAGCCATAGCCGAGTACGACTATCCGTTGCCCGACGAGCGAATTGCAAAATATCCGCTTGCGCAGCGCGATACATCGAAACTCCTATTATATAATGGCGGTACGGTGAGCGAGGATACTTTCTCCTCGTTACCTCAATATCTGCCACAAGGCAGCCTGATGATATTCAACAATACAAAAGTTATTCAGGCACGTCTGCGTTTCCGCAAAGAGACAGGAGCACAGGTCGAGGTATTCTGCCTTGAGCCCGAGAGCCCGGCCGACTATCAGTTGATTTTTCAGCAGACAAGTGAGTGCGTGTGGCAGTGCCTTGTGGGTAACAGCAACCGTTGGAAGAGCGGCACCCTGTCGCAGGTGATAAACATAGGAGGCCACGATGTCACCCTCACCGTGGAGCGCCTCACCACAGGAGCCGTGAACAACGTGCGTTTCAGCTGGGATGGCGGCTATTCGTTTGCCGAGTTGCTCGAGGCCGCAGGCGAGCTTCCCATTCCCCCGTATCTTAACCGCCGCACCGAGGAGAGCGACAACACCACATACCAAACGGTATATTCAAAGGTAAAAGGCTCGGTGGCAGCACCCACGGCCGGCCTTCATTTCACCCCTGCGGTGATGGAGGCGATAGACTGCGCAGGTATCAGTCGCGATGAGGTTACCCTGCACGTGGGTGCGGGCACGTTCAAGCCGGTGAAGAGCGAGCTCATTGCAGAGCACGAAATGCACGAGGAGTATATCGAAGTGCGTGTGGAGCTGTTAGAAAAACTCATTGCTGCAGGCGGCCGGGCAGTGGCTGTGGGCACCACATCGGTGCGCACGCTCGAAAGCCTCTATTTCATTGGCGAAAAGGTGTTGCAGAACCCCTCAATAGCCCCCGACGCCCTCAACGTGAGCCAGTGGACACCATACGAGTGCCGGCACACCACAAGCACCATAGATGCCTTGCAGGCGCTTGTCGATTATCTTAAAAAGCACGGCCTTGCAGCCCTGCACGCCCACACGCAGATTATGATAGCCCCCGGCTACACATTCCGCATAGTAAAGGCCATAGTAACCAATTTCCACCAGCCGAAAAGCACGCTGCTGCTCCTTGTGTCGGCATTTGTGAAGGGCGATTGGAAAAATATTTACGACTATGCTTTGGCTCACGATTTCCGTTTCCTCAGCTATGGCGACAGTTCGCTGCTAATACCGTGATTATGATAACAAAGATAGATTCCATACCATACCTGCTGAACGATGCAGAGAACACTGCAACCGTTACCAAGAACGATGCCCCGTATGAGGGCAGGGTAGTGATTCCCGCAACCGTGACGGTCGGTGGGCGCGAATATCGCGTTACAGAGATTCTCGATGAGGCTTTTGCCGGCTGCGCAGGCCTGCTTTCGGTGGAGTTTGGCGCCGAGGTCGAAAGCATTGGTATTTCGGCTTTCGAGGGCTGCACGTCGCTTGCCAAAGTGACCTTTGGCAATGCATTGCATATTGTGGGTATGAACGCTTTCAAAGGGTGTTCCTCGCTTGCCGAGGTGGTGCTCCCTGCGCGTGTATTGGTTATAGGCCGTGCCGCATTTGCGGGGTGCACATCGCTGCGCAATGCCTTCCTGTCCGATATGCTCATAAACATAGAACCATCGTTGTTCGATGGCTGTACGGCACTCGAAAAGGTGTCGGTGGGCGGCTCGGTAGAGAGCGTGGGCGAGTATGCCTTTTGCGGATGCTCATCGTTGCGTGCCATCTCCTTGCCTGCGGGTGTGCTATCCATCGAAGGATGGGCCTTCCGCGATTGCAAGGCATTGGAGATTATTGATTTGCCCACATCGCTAGTGTCCATTAAAAAGGGCGCTTTCTGGGGCTGTTCGTCGCTCTTGTCGTTCACCTTGCCCGTGGGTGTCAATATGCTTGACCAGGGCGTGCTCGCAGGCTGTTCATCGTTGCGTTCGGTGGCGTTGCACGGTGGCGTGCTCAGCATAGGGTATGGGGCGTTCTATAATTGCTCCTCGCTTGCGAGTATAACCATCCCCGCTGCTGTTGTCAATGTGGGCGACCAGGCATTCCGCAGCTGCTCGTTGCTCAAGGAATTGCGTCTGCAGTGCGAGGCTGCCCCTATGTGCTCGGGCGATATTGCCGATGCTGCGGTGTATGCCGCTGCCACATTGGTTGTTCCGCGCGGTGCCGTTGCCGAGTATGGTTTTGCCCGCGTGTGGGAAAAATTTGCAAATGTAATAGAGGCAGAGTAAACAATTTTTCACACCGTGTTGTTCTCATATAATAATATTTTAGAGAATGGCACGTATCTTTTTTCTAATATTAACACTGCTGTTTGCCGTTGCCTGCAAGCAGAGTGTTTCGAATGAACCCGCATCTCCTGAAAAGGCGGTTTATGTGTTACCCTATGGCATTGAGAACCGTCGTTGGAGTGTAGATGATTTTATTCCCGCGCACTATAACATCGAACTCATTGAGTACGATACTCTGCACCCTGTAATGCAGATAACGTATAGCTTGCGTCGCCGACAGGGCGATGATTACGAATGGGTTGATACCGTACTGCGCCTGCCTGTGAGTGTGCAGCAGGGTGCTTCGCTCAAACAATTGCTCTATGGCGATGTGTATAAATAGTGTTTTGCTTGCGCTTGCAGTGGGCGGAACAAAAAGTAACAAACTTTTCCTCTGCGTTAGCTTAGAGGAGGGGGCTGCTTGCGTTTCCTATGGGCAAACAAACAAATCCCACGTGGCACATACTGCACCACGCGGGATTGAATGATAAAAATCTACATCTTATTTTTTCCAGAGGTTGCCCCACTCGCCACGCTGCTTGCCGGCATCGGCGCTACCGGTCTCTTGGTCCTCGCCTACGGTAATATCAACCGAAACGGTGATAAAATTTGTTGTTGCAATCTCCTGCTCTGCCACTGTGGGCTCTGAATATCTCTTTTTCATAACTATTTATGTTTGTTTTTGTTAATTTAATCTTTGTCATTGGCTCGCTTTGCCGATGACAAAACAAGTTTTGTCATTTCGACAGAGCGTAGCGACG
>JAFXGV010000016.1 GCA_017536765.1 Bacteroidaceae bacterium | reverse complement strand
TTCACAAACAGACGTGGCATTTTCAATCAAAAGAGAACGTGTCAGTATTTGTTTCTTGAGATGCTCATTGATCTCTGAAGTTTTATTTTCTTTAGCAGACCTGTAAAGAAGTAAATCCAAAAAGTGAAATAGAGTTGATTCACGAGATTGCCCCTTGAAGAAATCTCCAGATAGCAGTTCGGCAATGAAACGACTGTGAACACCCTCGTTTCTTGTCTTACCTATAACCTCAAAAATGTTTTTCTTGCCTATATAGTCAAGGAGTTCTGTATTTTTTGAAATGTTCCTATTAAACATTGTCAAAAGATCTTCTGCTGACAAGAAAATTTCCTTGCCTTCTTGTTTCATCGAGCTAAATAATTCAATTGTGTTCATAAGACTGTATAGATAACTGTTTTATACCATATTAAAATATAGATATTTTTCTCAAAAAATTCAAATTCCTGCCAGTTAATTAACAAAAATTAAATACTTTCAAAGAACAAACAATACGAGGCAACTACTTGTTCGCCAAGTACCTGCCTCGTTTTCACTAATTTTCAGCATCTTTCGATTATTCCTCTACAGCAGCCTGTGCAGCAGCCAAACGTGCGATAGGCACGCGGAAGGGTGAACAAGAAACATAGTTCAAACCTACTCTGTGGCAGAACTTAACCGACTCGGGCTCACCACCGTGCTCACCGCAGATACCGCACTTGAGGTCGGGGTTCACCGAACGGCCCTTGGTTGTTGCCATCTCAACGAGCTGGCCTACACCTGTCTGGTCGAGTACCTGGAAGGGGTCGTTCTTCAAAATCTTCTTGCGCAAGTAGATGGGCAAGAATGAGTTAACGTCGTCACGAGAGTAACCGAAGGTCATCTGTGTCAAGTCGTTAGTACCGAATGAGAAGAACTGAGCCTGCTGTGCAATCTGGTCGGCTGTGAGAGCTGCGCGAGGAATCTCAATCATTGTACCGATTGTGTACTCTACGCTGTCGCCCTCGGCTGCGAACAATGCGTTGGCTGCCTCGATGATGGCGTTCTTCTGCTCCTCGAACTCGTTGATGATACCAACGAGGGGAACCATAATCTCGGGGTAGATAACCTTGCCCTCTTTCTTCAACTCGAGAGCAGCGCCCAAGATGGCTGTTGTCTGCATTCTTGTAATCTCGGGATAGGTGTTACCCAAACGGCAACCGCGGTGGCCGAGCATCGGGTTGAACTCCTCCAAAGACTTAACGCGACGCTGAACAGCCTCTACGCTCTTGCCCATAGCCTCGGCAAGCATCTGCTGGCCTTTTGCATCGTGGGGAACGAACTCGTGGAGAGGGGGATCCAAAAGACGTACGGTTACGTGCAAGCCCTCCATAGCCTTGAAGATACCAACGAAGTCGGCCTTCTGGAAGGGGAGCAGCTTGTCGAGAGCCACCTGGCGCTCCTTAACTGTCTCGGCAAGAATCATCTCGCGCATTGCCTTAATCTTCTCGCCCTCGAAGAACATATGCTCTGTACGGCAGAGACCGATACCGATGGCACCGAAGTTGCGTGCAACCTGTGCATCGTGGGGAGTATCGGCGTTGGTGCGAACACCCAAACGTGCATATTTGTCGCAAATCTCCATCAACTCTGCGAAGTCGCCGCTGAGCTCGGGAGCCTTTGTATTTACTTTACCCTCGATAACCTGGCCTGTAGAACCGTTCAATGAGATGTAGTCGCCCTCGTTGAATACGGTGCCGTCAACTGTCAATGTACGTTTCTTGTAGTCGATAACCAATGTACCTGCACCCGATACACAGCACTTACCCATACCACGGGCAACAACGGCTGCGTGAGAGGTCATACCACCGCGAGCGGTGAGGATACCCTCGGCTGCTGCCATACCTGCGAGGTCCTCGGGAGAGGTCTCGATACGTACGAGAACAACCTTCTCGCCATCCTCGTGCCATTTTGCAGCGTCGTCGGCAAAGAATACGATGCGGCCTGTAGCAGCACCAGGAGATGCGGGAAGACCGTTGGCGATAACCTTGGCCTTTGCAAGAGCAGCTGTGTCGAATACGGGGTGCAAGAGCTCGTTGAGCTTCTCGGGCTCCATACGTTTCAAAACTGTCTTGTCATCGATGATACCGTCGCGGTAGAAGTCCATTGCGATTTTTACCATCGCAGCACCGGTACGTTTACCGTTACGTGTCTGCAAGAACCAGAGTTTGCCCTCCTGAACGGTGAACTCCATATCCTGCATATCTTTGTAGTGGTCCTCCAAGCGTGTCTGTATAGCATCGAGCTCCTTGTAGATCTCGGGCATAGCCTCCTCCATAGAGGGGTATTTAGATGCACGCTCCTCCTCGCTGATGTTCTGCAATGCAGCCCAGCGCTGAGAACCGATCTTTGTAATCTGCTGAGGTGTGCGGATACCTGCAACAACGTCCTCACCCTGTGCGTTGATAAGATACTCTCCGTTGAAGAGGTTCTCACCTGTAGCGGCATCGCGTGAGAAGCAAACACCGGTAGCCGATGTGTCGCCCATATTACCGAATACCATAGCCTGAACCGAAACGGCTGTTCCCCACTCATCGGGAATTTTCTCCATACGACGATAAAGAATAGCGCGCTCGTTGTTCCAAGACTCAAACACAGCGCACACAGCACCCCAAAGCTGCTCGTAAGCGTCGGTGGGGAAGTCTTTGCCTGTCTGTGCCTTTACGGCAGCCTTGAACTTCTTAACAAGCTCCTGCAAAGCCTCTACGCTGAGGTCTTTGTCGAGAACAACACCCTGCTCCTCTTTCACCTTCTCGATGATAGCCTCAAACGGGTCGATCTCCTCTTTGCTTGTGGGTTTCATACCAAGAACCACGTCGCCGTACATCTGCACGAAACGACGATAAGAGTCCCACGCGAATTTGGGGTTGCCTGTTTTTGCGGCAAGGCCCTCAACTACCGTGTCGTTAAGACCGAGGTTGAGGATTGTGTCCATCATACCGGGCATTGAAGCACGGGCACCTGAACGTACCGAAACCAACAAGGGGTTTGCAGGGTCGCCGAATGTCGAGTTCATCAATGTCTCGATGTTTTTCACTGCGGCCTGAACCTCTGCCTTGAGAAGCTCGATAACCTGCTCTCTGCCAAGTTTGTAGTACTCGTTACAAACGTCGGTTGTAATGGTAAATCCGGGAGGAACGGGAATGCCGATAAGGTTCATTTCTGCCAAGTTGGCACCTTTACCTCCTAACAAATTTCTCATTGACGCATTACCTTCAGCAAGACCGTTACCAAAGGTATAGACTCTTTTGTCTGCCATAAATTTTTTGAGTTTATTGTTTGTTGATAAATAAAAATATGTAACTGATTCACTTTTATAGTCGGGAAGGGGCTTTTGTGCCCACACTCCTAACTAATTTGCAAATATAAGAAAAATGTTTGTATTGCGAAATTTCTTGCCTAAAATATCGCTATAGATATTAAAATTTTAAGTTATTGTGTTAAAAATGCCGATAATCGGGAAATTAGATGTAATTTTGCCGATAGTGAGAAATATGCGATAAAATGGCAAGAAAGAAAAAAGAGCTCCCTTTGCTGGAGCAGATAGAGATAACGGGCGTGGCAGCCGAGGGTAAAGCGCTGGCGCGTGTGAATGATATGGTGGTGTTTGTGCCCTATGTGGTACCCGGCGATGTGGTCGATTTGCAGGTAAGGCGCAAGAAACACAGTTATGCCGAGGCCGAGGCTGTGAAATTCCACACATATTCGTCCGAGCGTGCCACTCCCTTCTGCAAACACTATGGTGTGTGCGGCGGTTGCAAATGGCAGTGCCTGGCCTACGAACATCAGCTTAAATACAAGCAGCAGCAGGTGGTGGATGCTCTCACCCGCATAGGTAAGGTGGAGCTGCCCGATGTGATGCCGATATTGGGCTCGGAAAATACACGTGCCTATAGAAACAAACTCGAATTTACATTTAGCAACAAGCGTTGGCTCACCTGGGAAGAGGTAGCGCAAGGCGTGTCGTATGATAATATGGACGCGCTGGGTTTCCACATCCCCGGTGCATTCGACAAGGTGCTCGACATAGAGGAGTGTGCCCTTATGGGCGACTTGAACAACCGCTTGCGCAACGCAATAAGGGATTTCGCCCACAGCGAGGGCGTGCCTTTCTTCGACTTGCGCTCGCAGACGGGCGTGTTGCGTAACATTATGTTGCGTACCTCCACCACGGGCGAGGTTATGCTGCTCCTGCAGGCCAAGGTAACCACCGACGAGGAGATGGCTCAGTTTGAAAAAGTGCTTGCTTTCGTGGGCGATGCTTTCCCCGAGGTTACCTCGTTGCTCTATGTGATAAACAACAAGTGCAACGACACATTCGGCGACCTGGAGGTGCACACCTTCAAAGGTACGGATGTCATCTACGAGGAGATGGAGGGGCTGCGTTTCAAGGTGGGCCCGAAATCTTTCTATCAGACAAACAGCGCGCAGGCATACAACCTATATAAAGTGGCACGAGATTTTGCGGCGCTCACAGGCGAGGAGGTGGTTTACGACCTCTACACCGGCACCGGCACCATTGCCAACTTTGTGGCCGGCAAGGCAAAAAAGGTGGTCGGCATCGAATATGTCGAGGATGCCATCATAGATGCGCGTGTGAATGCGGAACTTAACGGTTACGACAATCTCACCTTCTTTGCGGGAGATATGAAGGATATTCTCACCCGAGAATTTATAGATGCACACGGCCGCCCCGATGTGATAATTACCGACCCCCCGCGCGCCGGTATGCATAACGACGTGATTGACACCATACTTTTTGCGGCACCTCGTCGCATAGTGTATGTGAGCTGTAACCCTGCAACCCAGGCACGCGACCTTTCGCTGCTCGACCGCGACTACAAGGTGACTGCCGTGCAGCCTGTGGATATGTTCCCGCATACGCACCACGTGGAGAACGTTGTTCTGCTCGAAAGAAGATAATCATCTGTAAACAGTATTCAATATGCGAAGAAATATAAAGAGCTTGCTCACTTTCAAGGTAACCGAGGAGGCGCAGCTCATAACTTTTTTGATGGAGAAGATGCACGGCATAAGCCGCAACCGCGCAAAGGCGCTTTTGACCAACCGCGTGGTGCTGGTCGATAATATAATCACCACGCATCCGCTCGCCGAGCTGAAGCCCGGGCAGGTGGTGCAGCTCGACCGCTCCAAGCATAAGATGTCGTTCCATAGCAACAGCCTCGACATTGTATATGAGGATCCTTATCTGCTCATCATCGACAAGCACGCGGGCTTGCTCTCAATGAGCAACAATACCCGCCAGGAGACGGTGCAGACTGTGCTCAACCGCTACCTTGAAAAGGGTGGCGGCCGCAATACTTCGCATCTTGTTCATCGCCTCGACCGCGACACATCGGGCCTTATGGTCTATGCCAAAGATATTAAAACGCAGCAGAATCTCGTGGAGGGTTGGCAACAGCTTGTTACCGACCGCCGCTATGTGGCGCTGGTGCAGGGAACATTTGAAAACAAGCAGGGCAAGATAGAGTCTTGGCTCACCGAGGACAAGCGCTTTGTCACGCACTCCAGCCCTGTGGATAATGGCGGTAAATTTGCCGTTACTAAATATAACGTGTTGGAGGAGGGTGGTGGCTACTCTCTTGTGGAGTGTGAATTGCTCACCGGCCGCAAAAACCAGATTCGCGTGCATATGGCAGAACTCGGTCACCCTGTGGTGGGCGATCATAAATATGGCAGCACCGACGATTCCATACGTCGCCTTGGCTTGCACGCTTATATGCTATGTTTCCGTCATCCCGTGAATGGCAAACATATGCGTTTTGAAACACCCGTGCCTGCCTGCTTCGAAAAATGTTTGAATGGTAGAAAATAATCATAGATATCTGCTTCTGCTTGCATTGCTGCTGTCGGTCACTATGTTGCCGGCTGCAGAGGAGTGTGAGCCTGTGTTTGCCGATACCGTTTTTGTGTTCAGGAAGATGCCTGCCGACACGGTAGTGGCAAAGCGGCAACCAAAATCTTCGGCCAAGAAAAAACGTACAACTGCAAAGAGTGGTTCTGTTAAGAAAAAGGCTGTAAAAAAGAGTGTTAAGCCCAAACAGGTGAAGCAGAAGAATGACTCTGTAAAATATACCCCGCTACGCTATTCGTTAGGTGACCGCGTGCTGATGCGTGGCGATTCCGGTGCCGATGTCAAGAAGCTCGCCGAGATAATGGTGAGGCATCTTTATATGGAAGAGACCGCAGTGCCATATACCAAAAGCGGCCAAGTGCTTTACGACGGCGAACTGCTGCGTGCTGTAAAGCTTTTTCAAAAAGTGTCGGGCCTGTACGACGACGGTATTGTGGGGGAGACTACCATCAAGGCTCTGCGAAAAATACATAGGTGGCGACGTACATCGCATTAAAGCTAAAGAATCGGGCAGCGTGCTGCCCGATTCTTTGATTTTTGTGAGGTGGTTGTCCTTTCAATATAAATTCCAACTCTTTTTGTCTATGGTGCTCTCCACGGCATCCTCTAAATTATCCTTCAGGTTGCAGAAGAAATCTATGCCTGTGCGTTCCTCGAGTTCGGCGATGGATATTGCATAATCGGCCACTGTGCCGGACAGGCTGCTTTTGTGTTCCATCCAGAACGCTATGCCGTAGTAGTTGTTGCCTTTCAGGCGCAGCAGTGCCATAAAGTAGTATTTGGGCACCGTGGGGCAGGTTCCTTTGCTTGTGTATTGCCCTTCGGCAATGGTGCCGCCCTTTACCACGTATAGCGTGTCGGCAAAATTGGGGTTGCAACCCCAGCCTTCCCCATCTTTATTTATCTTGTATTCAAGGTCGTTCCAAAGTCCGGTGTTGAACTTGTCTATCATTGGGGAGATGTTTGACATATAGAATGTTTGTTCGTTGGCCTCGCGCGAATATACGCGGTCGTACGATGCCACAAGGTGGCCCCGTTGGTAGCGTATGTTCTTGTTGCTCCCTTTGTCATATATCTGCCCGTTTGTCATTGTATATTCGCCCAAGAAGTCGGGATCGGCCCGGAAGTTATCGCTGCGGCCTACTTTTTTCGCACGGTTGCTGTTGTTAAATGTGAATGCCACCCAGCGGGAGTGTTGGCGCTCACTGTTGAAAGATATGCTGTAGGTTATGTTCTCCTTGTCATTTACCATTGTGGTGCGCGATAGAAAGTAGTCGTCATCGTTCAAGCGTGGCATCTCTATGCGGTATGCATATCTTTCGCCGCCGATGTTGGCGTTTATGTTGGTGTAGTCGGGGCCTGTTCCGCTCCCGCCCGGGTTTGTGTCGTCGCTGCTGCAACCTGTTATGATTGCAGCTAATAGTATGCCGAATAATATCCTTGCTCTCTTCATTCTTTGTTGCCTATCCTGTGGCGGCTCTTCGTTTTCGCATTAAAAAAGGTGTATCAATGCAAGCATCAATACACCTATATTATATTTGTAATCCCTTAATTACTTCTTGATTTTAGCGTAGCGGCTCATAAACTTATCTACGCGACCTGCTGTATCCACAAGCTTGGCTTTACCTGTGTAGAAGGGGTGAGAAGTGTTAGAAATCTCAAGCTTAACAAGGGGATAGGTCTCGCCCTCGAACTCGATAGTCTCCTTGGTGTTGCAAGTTGACTGAGAAAGGAAACAATCGCCGTTTGACATATCTTTGAATACTACGGGGCGATATCCTGCGGGATGAATGTCTTTTTTCATTATCGTAATGGTTTTAATTTTTTTTAATTTGCTGGTAACAAAAATTGTGTGTAATGGCTTTCGAGGTGCAAAGGTAGTATATTTGCTTTAATTAGCAAAATTTTTACAGCTCTTTTTTCGCGCGGTTTTTATTTATGATAATATTATTGATTCGTTTTTCTTTGCAACTCACGTAGGCCAATGTCTAACGTTTTACTCTACATAAAGCACCAGGCCTTTCAGGTA
Organism: Bacteroidaceae bacterium; assembly: GCA_017536765.1. Lineage (GTDB taxonomy): Bacteria > Bacteroidota > Bacteroidia > Bacteroidales > Bacteroidaceae > HGM04593. The sequence continues at coordinate 19,732 of JAFXGV010000016.1, read as the reverse complement.
TTCTCCCTCGGGGTGATATATATTCACGGGGTGGTCGGCGGGTTGGGTGAGCTGGTGCAGAATGCGCACGTTGCGTTTTGCCATAGCTGCGGCGGTGAACACGGCGGTGCGGAAATTCTCCTTGCTCACCACCTGTGAACAGGAGAATGTGAACAATATGCCGCCCGGCTGAATCTTCTCGAGCGCCTTTGCGTTGAGGCGGCGGTAGCCTATGAGGGCGTTGCGCAGCGAGTCGCGGTGCTTGGCAAATGCCGGGGGGTCCAGGATTATGAGGTCGTAGTTGCTGCCCATACGCTCGAGGTAGTCGAATGCATCCTCGGCAAATGCGGCGTGGCGCGCATCGTCGGGGAAGTTGATTGCCACGTTGGCGTTTGTGAGGTCAATGGCTTTGGCCGAGCTGTCAACCGAGTGCACAACCTCGGCGCCGCCACGCAGGGCATATATGCTGAAACCGCCCGTGTAGCAGAACATATTCAGCAGTTTGCGGCCTTTGGCATATTTTTCGAGCAATGAACGGTTCTCGCGCTGGTCCACAAAAAAACCGGTCTTTTGTCCGCACACCCAGTCGATGTGGAATTTAAGCCCATATTCAGTTGATATGTTGCTTGCGTTGCCACCCATTATGTAGCCGTTCTCTTTGCTTATGTCGGCCTTGTAGGGTAGTGTGGTTTCCGATTTGTAGTAGATATTTTTCAGTTTGTCGCCAAGTACGCTCTTCAGCGCCTCGGCAACATCGTCGCGGTTCACGTGCATACCCACGCTGTGTGCCTGCATCACGGCTGTTTCTCCATAGATGTCTATGATGAGGCCGGGGAGGCAGTCGCCCTCGCCGTGCACAAGACGGTAGGTGTCGTTGTCGGGGCGCTCGGCAATGCCTGTGCTGCGGCGCAGGTCGTATGCGGTGGCTATGCGGCGGTGCCAAAAGGCTTGGTCTATCGGTTCATCCTCAAATGTGAGCACGCGCACTGCTATGCTGCCCACCTGCACGTGTCCGCGTGCAATGAATTCGCCGTCGTTGGTATAAACGGTTACTATTTCGCCCTCCTCGGGCTTGCCGTTTATGCGTTGGATGGCTCCCGAGAATATCCACGGGTGAAAACGTTTGAGCGACTCCTCTTTGCCGCGTTTGAGAATTACCGATTTTTCCATTTTAATGCTTTATCTTGTTCTTGTTCTTGTCTGTTCTAATTTTTCGTATATCTTGAGGCAGGCCCACGCATCGGTGGCTGCATATAGTTTCTGCTTGTCGGTGAGCACGTCTTTTTCCCAGTTGGTCAGCTGCTGGCTCTTGGAAATCTTCTCGCCAAAGATTATCGCATAAATTTTTTGCAGGCTCATCTCCTCTATACCAAAACGGCCTACGTGCTTTTGCAGGTCGAAGAAGCCGCCGGCTTTGAAACGGCGACGGCGAGCGAGCGCCTGGTAGTCGTCGTGCAACGATACACCCACCTTGGTTATTTCTGTGTTTTCGAGAAAGGCTACCAATGAATCGGGCAACCCTGTGCGGCACAGCCTTATCAGAAAGCAGGTGTCGGCTGTGGATAGCTGCAGCAGTGACACGTTGTACTGCACCCCCTTGCGGAACGAGGGGCGTGTTTCAGTGTCTATTCCCACGATACTCTCCTTGCCAAGTGCCTTCATAGCCTTGTCTACATCGGCTGCTGTGTCAATCGTTATGATGCGGCCGGGGTATAACACTATGGGCATCTGGTTTATTTCGCTCTTCTCTATGTGTGAATTAAAAATTGTCATCCTCGCTGTAATCGTCGTCGGGGTTTGTGTTGTATGCAATGTCGTGCAGAGCACGCTGAGTGTTTACCAGGCGCTGCCCCCAATATCGACGGAAATTCTCTTTGCAGTCGATGATGGCATCGTGCATTGTTTCGTTTATGCCCACCCTGAAAAGGCATACAAAATTCTTTACATCCTGGTAGATGTCGGCAAGGTCCTCCGAAATGTTTTTTGTAATAGGCGTGTCGCTGTATTTCATCTCCTCGACAAATACATCGAGATAGGTGTCTTTTTCGGCCAAAAGGTCGCTAAGCGATATGCGCAGTACCTCGTAGCTGTCCTCCGATACAAAGTCCTCGAGGTCCTCTTCGCTGTTGCGCTCCTCCTCGGGGAGCATTTGTGCCTTCAAGTACAGCAATGGCAGAATTTTTAACATTGTGTCGACAAATTCCTTGCGGCTGTGCTCGCCTGCACGCTCAAGGTAACTGCAAAATTCTGCGGCCACGGTTACAAACTCCACCGTGTTGCGCATAAATACGATATCTCTGCTCTCTTCCATTTCTGTTTTTGTGAATTTGCCGCGAAGTTACAAAAAAAATAGTGTAGCAGAGGGATAAGGGTATCTATTTTTTTTATATCTTCGCAAAGTTTACGCACGTATTGTAAATAGTAAGTAATATTTCAAGTTTCTACCGCATAAATATATGGCCAAGAAAAATAACACACAAAATAAGAAACCGTCGTTCCTGCAAAGAGTGAAATTTATTGCAGCCAACCCCACGCTGCGTTTTATGTTGGGCTTGCTTATGGGAGCGGTGGCAATATTCCTCTGCAGTTCGTTCCTGTCGTTCTTTTCGTCGGGTGGTGCCGACCAAAGCAGCATAGATGCCGCCGCGGCGGCCGTGGCCGATGCCGATGCGAGCGTGCAGAATACGTCGGGCAGGGGTGGCGCCATTGTTGCAGACTATTTAGTGAACGGCTGCTTCGGCTGGTCGTCGGTGTTGCTGATACCCCTGTTCGTGGGTGCTATGCTGCGCCTTATGGATATATATCGCCCCAATCTGCTCAAATGGTTCTTTATGGCAGTCTTTGGCATTGTGTGGGGTTCGGTGTTCTTCGCCTTTGTGCTTGGTTCGCTTTTCGAGGGCAGCTTTATGTCGCCCGGCGGCCGTCACGGTGAAACGGTGGCGGCCTGGTTGCAGGCGCAGATAGGCGTTGTGGGTGTGGTGCTTGTGCTTGCGCTCACCCTGATAGCCTTTATGACCTATGTCACCCGCGATACCATCACCTGGTTGCAGAAACTCTTCTCGTTCAGTTTTGTTCCCAAACCCAACACCCCCGTGGAGGGCGAGGATGATGCCGAGGATGAGGATGATGCCACGGCGGTTGAAGAGGAGCCCGCTCCCAAGGTTATAGAATTTGCCGGTGAGGATGCGGCCGATAAATCGCCCGAATATTCTGCCGAAGGCGACGATTTCAGTGTGAATGTGGCCGCTGATGAAGATGTTGTGGATGATGAAGCGGTGGAACCGGCCGAGGAACCCGCGAATGAGGATGATGCGGCTGCCGCGTTCGATAAGATGTCGGCTAAAATAGCGGCCGAGGCGGGTGGCAACGAATTGACAATGGAGGTGCAGAGTGCCGAGGGCTACGATGATATGGGTGGCAAAATGTTGCGCCCCATAAATCCCAAAGACGAACTCAGCTACTATAAACCGCCCACCATAGATTTGCTCGACAAATATGAGCAGGCTGCCCAATCGATAGATATGAACGAGCAGCAGGCCAATAAAAACAAAATTGTTGAGGTGCTGCGTAATTTCGATATAGAGATAAGCTCCATTAAAGCAACCGTGGGCCCCACAATCACGCTTTACGAGATTACCCCCGCTCCCGGTGTGCGCATAGGCAAGATAAAGAATCTCGAGGATGATATCGCTATGAGCCTTGCCGCGCTCTGTATCCGCATCATTGCCCCCATCCCGGGTAAGGGTACCGTGGGTATCGAGGTGCCCAATGCTCACAAGCAGATTGTGCCTATGGCATCGCTGCTCAACAGCCGCAAATACAAAGAGACAGATATGGCATTGCCGCTTGCGCTCGGAAAGACCATATCCAATGAGGTGTTTATGGTGGATATGGCAAAAATGCCCCACCTGCTTGTTGCAGGTGCCACAGGTATGGGTAAATCGGTGGGCTTGAATGCTATCATCACATCGTTGCTCTACAAGATGCACCCCGCCTATTTGAAATTTGTGATGGTGGACCCCAAGATGGTGGAATTGAGCCTTTACAACGTGCTCGAGAAGCACTTCCTTGCAAAATTAGAGGGCGAGGACGAACCCATCATCACCGATGTGAACAAGGTGGTGCGCACGCTCAAGTCGCTCTGCGTGGAGATGGACAGCCGCTACCGCCTGTTGCAAATGGCTATGGTGCGCTCCGTAAAGGAGTATAACGAGAAATTTTTGAATAAAGAGTTATTACCCACCAAAGGCCACCGCTTTATGCCCTACATCGTGGTTATCATAGACGAGTATGGCGACCTTATGATGACTGCGGGCCGCGAGGTGGAGCAACCCATTGCCCGCATTGCGCAAAAGGCGCGCGCCGTAGGTATTCATATGATTATAGCCACGCAGCGCCCCACAACGAATATCATCACCGGTACCATTAAGGCGAACTTCCCTGCCCGTATGGCTTTCCGTGTGATATCGGTAATAGACTCGCGCACCATACTCGACCGCCAGGGAGCCAATCAGCTGCAGGGCCGCGGCGATATGCTCTTCCTTGCAGGCAACGATCCTGTGCGTGTGCAGTGCGCACTTGTTGAAACAAAGGAGGTGGAGCGTGTTTGTGCCCACATTGCAAAGCAGCAGGGCTATCCCACCGCATATATTCTTCCCGAACCCGATGAGGCTCCCGCCGATGGCGGTGGTGGCGCACGTGGCGAATTGTCGTCGGACAAACTCGATCCGCTCTTTGCCGAGGCTGCGCGCATTGTGGTTATTCACCAACAGGGCTCAACATCGCTCATACAGCGTAAACTTAATGTCGGTTTCAACCGTGCAGGCCGCATTATGGACCAGCTGTGCCAAACAGGGCTTGTGGGTGAGCAGGAGGGGAGTAAACCCCGCCAGGTGCTCTGCGCCGACGAGGCCGATTTGGAGTTCCGCCTTAAGCAATTGATGCACTAATATATTTAAGGAATTTGTAGTATGAAAAAAATAATATTATCGTTTCTGCTCTTTCTCCCCTTGCTGCTGTGCGCGCAGGGCAACAATGCAGTGGCGTTGCTCGAAAATGCAATAAAGAAGATAGAGGCCGATGCTGCTGTGCAGATGACCTTCTCATATAGCGTGTATGACGCGGGTGGCACTGAACAATTTTCCGACGACGGCAGCCTCAAACTCGATGGCGGACGCTACGCTCTTTTGCTCTCGCCTATGAAGCTGTGGTGCGATGGTCAAACGCAGTGGAGTTATATGGCTCAGGTTAATGAGGTATATATTACCGATGCCGACAGCCAAGAGGCGCAGATTTATAACCCCGTATATCTTATGGGGCTGTATAAAAAAGGTTACACCTGCTCGGTGGAAAGTGCGGGCGGCAAAAATGTTATAACCTTGCAGGCTTGTGAAGAGCAGGACTTTGACAAGGTGATATTGTCGTTGGATGCAAAGACATCGCAGCCCGTTGCAATGTGCATTTTTGTAGATGGGCAGGGATATACAACGGTGGATGTTACAAGCTATAAGAGCGGTTATGATTTTGATAGTCGCGTTTATACCTGCCCGTTGGAGGACTTTCCCACAGCCGAAATTGTTGATATGAGATAAACTAAATTATATAATTATGGAAAAAACTAAATGCTTGGTTATTGGTTCCGGCCCCGCCGGATACACAGCGGCTATATATGCGTCGCGTGCTAATTTGTCACCCGTACTCATCGAGGGCATTCAGCCCGGTGGTCAGCTCACACAGACAACCGTTATTGAAAACTTCCCCGGCTTCCCTCAGGGAATCACCGGCCCCGAACTTATGGATAATATGCGCAAGCAGGCTGTGAACGTGGGGGCCGACGTGCGCTCGGGCAGTGTGGTGGATGTGGATTTCGAAACAATGCCCTACAAGGTGACACTTGATAATGGTACCGAAATTGAGGCCGAAACCGTAATCATTGCCACAGGTGCTGCGGCAAAATATCTTGGATTATCCGACGAAATAAAATATCAGGGTATGGGCGTGAGCGCCTGTGCCACTTGCGACGGTTTCTTCTATCGCAAGAAGGTGGTAGCCGTTGTGGGCGGTGGCGACACTGCTTGCGAGGAGGCCAACTATCTTGCTTCGCTTGCAGCTAAGGTCTATCTTATTGTTCGCAAACCCTATCTGCGCGCTTCAAAGGCAATGCAGGACAGAACGCTTGCCAACCCCAAAATCGAGGTGCTCTTTGAACATAACACCGTTGGCCTCTTTGGTGAGGATGGTGTTGAAGGTGTACATCTTGTAAAGCGCAAGGGCCAGCCCGACGAGAAATATTACGACATTGCCATCGACGGCTTCTTCCTTGCCATAGGTCACAAGCCTAACAGCGACATCTTCAAGAAGTATCTCAAAACCGACGAAACAGGCTATTTCGTGCCTGCCGATTGCAGTGGTGTGAAAACTCTTGTACCCGGTGTATTTGTGGCAGGCGATGTTGCCGATCCTCATTATCGTCAGGCAATAAACGCTGCGGCAAGTGGTTGCCGTGCGGCTATGGAGGCCGAGCGCTATCTGTCCAACAAAGAGGCTTGATGCTTTAATCGCTGCATTGCAATGTGTGAGCTTTCGCCCTTGTATCCGCTTCTCTTTGAGAATAATTTCCGCACGGTGGTGTGGGGCGGTAACAGCCTGAAGCCTATGAAGGGGCTTCGGGCCGATGATGAATGCATAGGGGAGAGCTGGGAGGTGAGCGCTGTGCCCGGGATGGAGTCCGTTGTGAAGAACGGGCCGCTGGCGGGTGTTTCATTGGCTGCAATAGTGGAGCGTTACAAGGCACTTCTGCTTGGCAATGCTGTGTATGAAAAGTATGACACCGTTTTTCCCGTACTTGTGAAATACATCGATGCCGTGCAGGACCTCTCTATTCAAGTGCATCCCGATGATGCGCTTGCAGGGGAGCGCCACGGCTGTTTCGGCAAGAGCGAAATGTGGTATGTGATAAGCGCCTCACCCGGTGCTTATCTCTATTCCGGTTTCAACCAGCCCATTTCGCGTTACGAATATGAAAAACGTGTGGAGGATGGCAGCATATGCGAGGTGCTCCAAAAGCACGAGGTTAAGGCGGGCGACTGCTTTTACATCCCTTCGGGGCGTGTTCACGCAATATGCGGCGGTCTTCTTGTTGCCGAAATACAACAAAGCTCCGATATAACATACCGCATATTCGATTACAACCGCCCCGGGCTCGACGGCAAGTTGCGCCGCCTGCATATACAGGAGGCGAAGGATGCAATAGATTTCAAAGTGTACGACCAATACAGGGTGTGCTACGAGAATCGCATCAACAAGCCGGTTCCGCTTGTTGTCAACCGTTTCTTTGTGGTGAAGATTCTTGAGGTGGACAGGGCATTCCATCGCAAACTCTACAAATACGACTCCTTTATAATATATATGTGCGTGGAGGGCGATTGTACCATAAGAATAAGGAGTACCGAGGGGTATGAAAAGGGTGCAATGCTTGACGAGCAGCACAGAGTGGTGCGCCTCACGCAGGGGAACAGCTGCTTAGTGCCCGCTTCGTGTGCCGACTTTGATGTTACACCCAACAACGAGGCGGGAATCACCAAACTGCTCGAGGTGTATATCGACAATAAGAATTTTGAGTAAAAAAAATAGGCAAAAAGTTTCTTGCAGATAAAAATTATTGCTATCTTTGCAGCCGATTTAGTCCGCAGGGGTTGAAGAAGATGGGCTCACGAAGAGCACACACCTCCCGGAAATCACAATAAAAGCTATAATTTAATGTACGCAATTGTTGAGATTAACGGACAGCAGTTCAAGGCAGAGGCCGGCAAAAAGCTGTACGTGCACCACATCAAGGGTGCTCAGAATGACACAACAGTGGAGTTTGACCGCGTGTTGTTGTTGGATAATGAAGGCGCAATCACAGTGGGTGCTCCTACTGTAGAGGGTGCAAAAGTGGTTTGCTATATTGGCAATGTTCGTGAGATGAAGCAGACTCGTAAGTCAAAAGACGGTCAGAACATCGTTACTACACGCACTATCGATCCCACTTTGGTTAAGGGTGATAAGGTGTTGGTATTCCACAAACGTCGCCGCAAAGGTTACCGTAAATTGAACGGTCACCGTCAGCAGTTCACAGAGTTAGTTGTTAAAGAAATTATCGGTTAATTTTTAAAAGAAAAGTATTATGGCACATAAGAAAGGTGTTGGTAGTTCAAAGAACGGCCGCGAGTCAGCAAGCCAGAGATTAGGTGTTAAAATCTGGGGTGGCCAGGTATGCAAAGCCGGTAATATCATCGTTCGTCAGCGTGGTACAGTACACAACCCCGGTGCAAACATCGGTATGGGTAGCGACCACACTCTTTACGCGTTGGTTGACGGCGTAGTTACTTTCAAGCGTGGCAAGAACGACAAGAGCTATGTTTCTGTTGTTCCCGTAGCTGAGAATAACTAATAAATCATTTATCCAAGATAAAATGGAGATAACCGCGGTTATCTCCATTTTTTTTATTTTGTGACGGCTAATTTTTCTTCATAACTTGTTAAAAACCGCAAAATTAGTTGTATCTTTGTGAGATAGCATAGCGCCGGCCTGCGGCGCGCACACAAGGATATTTAATAAAACATATATATGCTTACACTTAAAGTAATTGCCCAAGATACCGAGAAGGTAATTAAAGGCTTGGAGAAAAAGCATTTCAAGAATGCAAAAGAGGTTGTGGATAAGGTGCTTGCACACGACAAAGAGCGTCGTGCGGCACAGTCGGAACTCGATAACATACTTGCGCAGAATAAGCAGCTTGCAGCGCAAATAGGCAAGTTGATGAAGGAGAAGAATGTCGAGGAGGCCGAAAAGGTAAAGGCGCAGGTGGCTGCTCTTAAAGAGACTGCAAAGGAGTTGCAGGAGAAGATGGACACCGCTGCTGCCGATGTTCAGCAGTTGCTCTACACAATCCCCAATCTGCCTTATGACGAGGTACCCGAGGGCGTTTCGGCCGAGGACAACGTAGTTGAAAAGAGAGGCGGAATGGAAACTCCCCTGCCCGAGAATGCTCTCCCTCACTGGGAACTTGCAAAGAAATATGACCTCATAGATTTCGACCTCGGTGTTAAAATCACAGGCGCAGGCTTCCCTGTTTACAAAGGCAAGGGTGCGCAGTTGCAGCGCGCACTCATCAATTTCTTCCTCGATGAAGCTCGCAAATCGGGCTACACCGAGGTGATGCCCCCCACCGTGGTGAATGCAGCATCGGGTTATGGTACAGGCCAGCTGCCCGACAAGGAGGGCCAGATGTATCATTGCGGCCTCGACGACCTCTATCTCATTCCCACAGCCGAGGTTCCTGTTACAAATATCTATCGCGATGTTATTCTCGACGAGAAACAGCTCCCCATAAAGAACTGCGCATACACACAATGTTTCCGTCGTGAGGCCGGTTCATACGGCAAGGATGTGCGTGGTCTTAACCGCCTGCACGAGTTCTCAAAGATTGAGATTGTGCGCATCGACACCCCCGAGCACAGCAAGGAGTCGCACAAGGAGATGCTCGAGCACGTTGAGGGCCTCTTGAAGAAACTGGAACTTCCTTATCGCATACTGCGTCTTTGCGGCGGCGATATGAGTTTTACCGCAGCCCTCTGCTTCGACTTCGAGGTATATTCCGAGGCACAGAAACGCTGGCTCGAGGTAAGCTCTGTATCTAACTTCGACAACTACCAGGCCAACCGCCTTAAATGCCGTTACCGCACTGCCGACAAAAAGACCGAGCTTTGCCACACACTCAACGGCTCTGCGCTTGCCCTGCCCCGCATAGTGGCTGCGTTGCTTGAGAATAACCAGACTCCCGAGGGTATAAGGATTCCGGCGGTGTTGGTTCCTTATTGTGGTTTCGAAATAATAAATTAACTAAAAAGGCATCTGCTGCGTTACGTTCGTTTTTGTAAACAGTCATTTAGGCTCACTAAACTCCCGTTTTCAAAAACATCGCAGGCCTTGCATCTGCACTTTTTATTTAATTTATTGATAATGGAAGTAAAGGCATCTGCTGTGTTACGCTCGTTTTTGTAAACAGTCATTTAGGTTCACTAAACTCCCGTTTTCAAAAACATCGCAGGCCCTAAGATGTCATTCCGATGGAGTGCAGCGACGAGGAATCTCAAAAACAGTGCAAAAAAAAAGAGATCTCTCACATACGTTATTCGCATAGCTCATCGAAAACCTCTTTTGATTTTTTTCATTAAGGTATGGTCGAGATGACAATTTGTATTTAGTGTAAAATTGTATATAGGCGCTATTATTTGTTTATTAAGAGATAACAAACACAAATATTATGTATAAAATAGTTTCAAAAGAACAATTCTCGGAAAAGGTATTCCGTTTGAGGGTTGAAGCTCCGTTGATTGCAAAAGCATACAGAGCAGGTAACTTTGTAATTGTGAGAGTGGGTGAGAAGGGCGAGCGTATCCCCTTGACTATAGCTCACGCCGACACTGAAAAGGGCCTTATAACACTTGTTATTCAGAAAGTGGGCTTGAGCTCGTCGCGTTTGTGCGACCTCAACGAGGGCGATTACATAACCGATGTTGTGGGCCCTCTTGGCCAGGCAACCGAGATTGAGAATTTCGGTACCGTGGTGTGCGCCGGCGGTGGTGTGGGTGTGGCACCTATGTTGCCCATCGCAACAGCTCTCAAAAAGGCGGGCAACCGAGTTATTTCGGTGCTTGCAGGCCGTTCGAAAGACCTCATCATCCTTGAAAAAGAGGTGCGCGAGGTGTCCGACGAGGTTATCATAATGACCGACGACGGTTCGTATGGCGATAAGGGCCTTGTTACCGAGGGTATCGAGCGTGTTATCAAGCGCGAGAAGGTTGACCACTGCGTTGCCATCGGTCCCGCTATTATGATGAAATTTGTGTGCAAGCTCACAAAGCAGTACGAAATTCCCACCGTTGTGTCGCTCAACACAATTATGGTCGATGGAACAGGTATGTGCGGTGCTTGCCGTGTAACTGTTGGCGGAAAGACAAAGTTCGTTTGTGTCGATGGCCCCGAGTTCGATGGTCATCAGGTCGATTTCGACGGTATGATGAAGCGTCTTGGCAGTTTCCGCAGCGAGGAGGCCGAGGAGATTCACAAACTCGACAAATGCGAGGCTACAGGCGAGCCCGCAGGCGAGGTGTGCGACCTCACAAGCCGCGATGCCGAGTGGCGTGTGGCCCTGCGCAACAAGATGAAACCTAAAGAGCGCACAACAATAGAGCGTTGCGAAATGCCCGAGTTGGACCCTGCCTACCGTGCTACAAAATTGCGCGAGGAGGTGAACACCGGCCTCACAAAGGAGATGGCTATGGTGGAGGCACAGCGCTGCCTCGACTGCCCCAACCCTGCCTGTATGGAAGGTTGCCCCGTGAACATCAAGATTCCTTCGTTCATCAAGAATATAGAGCGTGGCGAGTTCGGCAAGGCTGCACAGGTGCTTAAAATGACAAGCTCGCTGCCCGCTGTTTGCGGTCGTGTGTGTCCTCAGGAGAAACAGTGCGAGAGCAAGTGTATCCACCTGAAGATGGGGCACAAGGCTGTTGCTATTGGTGCTCTTGAGCGCTTTGCTGCCGACTATGCACGCGAGAATGGCGAAATGGCCGTTCCCGCAGTGGCCCCCTCAAACGGCAAGAAGGTTGCTGTTGTGGGTTCGGGCCCCGCAGGCCTCTCGTTTGCCGGCGATATGGCAAAGCTCGGTTACAGCGTAACCGTGTTCGAGGCTTTGCACGAGATTGGCGGTGTGCTCAAATATGGTATTCCCGAATTCCGCTTGCCCAATTCAATCGTGGATGTGGAGATAGATACATTGCGCGCAATGGGCGTGGAGTTTGTAAAGGACTGCGTTATTGGTAAAACAATCTCCATAGCACAGTTGCAGGAAGATGGCTATCAGGGTGTCTTCGTGGCATCGGGTGCAGGCCTTCCCAACTTTATGAACATTCCCGGCGAGAACTCCATAAATATCCTATCGTCTAACGAATACCTCACACGCGTGAACCTTATGGACGCATCGAACCCCGACACCGATACTCCTATGCACATAGGTAAGAGAGTGGCTGTCGTTGGTGGCGGTAACACTGCTATGGACTCTGTGCGCACAGCGTTGCGCTTGGGTGCCGAGCGTGCAATGATTATCTATCGCCGTTCCGAGGCCGAGATGCCCGCCCGTCTTGAGGAGGTTAAGCACGCCAAGGAGGAGGGTGTTGAGTTCCTCACACTGCATAACCCCATCGAGTATATCGCCGATGAGAAGGGTTGCGTGAAGCAGATTGTTCTGCAGAAGATGGAGCTTGGCGAGCCCGATGCTTCGGGCCGTCGTTCGCCTGTACCCATTGAGGGTGCCATTGAGACAATAGACATTGATATGGCTGTTGTTTCGGTAGGTGTGTCGCCTAACCCCCTTGTACCCACATCGGTAGAGGGCTTGGAGCTTGGCCGCAAGAACACCATTGCAGTTAATGAGAATATGCAGTCGTCTATCCCCTATATCTATGCGGGTGGCGATATTGTTCGCGGTGGTGCCACCGTTATCCTAGCAATGGGCGATGGCCGTCACGCTGCTGCCTCAATGCACGAGATGTTGAGCAAGTGATATATTGCTATTGCTTTTATTTAATTATAAAAAGGATTTCCTTCACGCAAAGGAAATCCTTTTTTGTGTTATGTAGTTAATTTTATAGCATTTCTTGCCGATATCGGCAAGAAATGCTATATTTGCAATGAAACCGGTGGGTACAACTTGCCGATAAACGGATTTTTCTATGGAGTATATTTCGGTTGCGGAGTTTGCAAAGAAACACGGTGTGCAGGAGAGAACGGTGCGCAATTATTGCGCAGTGGGCAAGATTGAGGGTGCAAGGCTCATTGGTAAAACGTGGGGCATTCCTTGTGATGCGCAGTTGCCGGCGCGCAAGAATAAACGCCGCAAGGCAATGCCTTTGTTGCTGGTTCTGCGCAGGGAGAAAGAGGCAAGGTTGAAGGGGGGTATCTATCATCGCACGCAAATCGATTTAACGTATAATTCCAACCATATCGAGGGTAGCCGCCTCACACACGAACAGACAAGATTCATTTTCGAAACAAATACAATTGGTGTCGAGGGTGAGTCCCTTCGCGTTGATGATATTATTGAAACCACTAACCATTTTCGTTGCATAGACCTTGTTATAGACCGTGCAGAAGAAAAACTTACAGAGCATTTTATCAAGGAGTTGCACGCGGTATTGAAACAGGGCACAACAGACAGCTACAAGGATTGGTTTGCCGTGGGGGAATACAAGCGTCTGCCCAACGAGGTGGGTGGTAACGAAACTGTTTCTCCCGCTGATGTCGGCCGCGAGATGAAGGCACTGCTTAAAGAGTATAATGGAATAAAGCAAAAAACAATAGAGGATATAATAGACCTGCATCAACGTTTTGAGGCGATACACCCATTCCAGGATGGTAATGGGCGTGTGGGGCGGCTTGTGATGTTCAAAGAGTGCCTTGCCTGTGGCTTTGTACCTTTTATCATTACCGATGAACTGAAGATGTTCTACTATCGCGGCCTGTGCGAGTGGAGCAGGGTGCGGGGTTTTCTGCTGGACACTTGCCTTGCTGCACAGGATAATTACAAGACGTTGCTCGATTATTTTAAGATTAAGTATTAGAGGCTGACTAAAAAGTATTTTTTAGCAGCCTCTTTTTGCAGGGAGATGAATAAAAAGATGTAGTTTAAAGCTTTTGCAAACGAGCAAAACATAAAGTTTACTTTAATGTTTTACTGCGAGTGCAGCAAAGGTTCGCTATAAGCAGTGTGCTTGCGCAGCCTTAAAAACCGCAGTTTACTAAGCGTAAATGAGGATTTTGAAGGCAAGCGTAACGCAAAAAATTTGTGCAAACGAGCGAAACATAAAGTTTACTTTAATGTTTTACTGCGAGTGCAGCCAAATTTGGGGAACCAAATACACTTTTTAGTCATCTTCATACTACCTTTCCCACCCCTCTACGCGGTATACCTTTTCAACGAGTTTTCTCCTCTTTTTTGTCGTGGCATCTTTGTGCCACACCTCTATGCGGGCTGCATAATAGTCGCCCCACACTCCTTCGTAGATGGTGAATTCCTGCTTGTTTACCAATTTGCTAAAAGAATCGGTAGCGGCAATTTCAACCTTGCTTTTTTCCAATATGCGCTTCTTGGAGAGTGGAATGTTCTCCGTTACCTCGTAGCACTCAAGATAGATTTCGCCGGCGGGCAGCGAAGGGTAGTGGAAATCATAGAGATATATGCCTCCTTGAAAACCATTATATATTTGCAGATAGCTGTCAGTGGCAAGGCTGTCGGCGCGTGCCACAAGCACCGAATCGCGCAGTTCCATAGGTTGGTTATATACAAGCCCGGCAGGGATTTGGTGCTTTTTGCCAAAGTCGTCGTTGTCGGGGCCGAATGCACTGTGGAATGCTTCTCTTATGGCAAATATAAACGATACTATAAGTATGAGTATTGCAATTACGAACCCCCAAAGTAGTTTGGTTAAAAACTTTTTCATTGTAAAAAATCGTTGTTATGTCTGTTACAGCAGCTCCAACAGTTCCTCTTTGGTAATTCCCAAAAGCTCGGCTTTTGCCTTGAACTGAGGCAGTTCGTTTTCAAGAAATTCGCGCTTCTGAGCCGCTTTTATTCTCTCGCGTGCGCCCTCTTTCACAAAGTAGCCGAGGCCGCGTTTGTTGTATATTATATCCTCGGCCTCCAGCAACTGGTATGTGCGCACAATGGTATTGGGGTTCACCCCAAGTGTGGCACCAAGCTCGCGCACCGATGGTATGCGTGCCTCCTCCTCCCAAGTATGGCACATAATGCGTTCCCGCATCATATCGGCTGTTTGCAGGTATATTGGTTTATGTTCACTGAATTCCATTGTGTTATGCTTTTATGCGTTTTATCATTAAGTATATGAGTGCTTGAAGAACAATGAGGTTTACAACCGATATTATGTTCATAAACAATGCCATTGTGGTGGGTGATATATGTTCGCCATCTACCGTACCTATCAAAATGGTGGCAAGGGCAATGTCGGCTGCAGGTATGGCCAATGCAATGGCAAGGCCTTTCAGGTTTCTGAACATCACGAATACAAGCAGCAGAAACGTTGTGCAGCTTATCCACGACCAATTCACAAGCACGTATAAAAGGTAATTGGGCTGTAAATGTATTTCGTTGCCTGTGTAATGGCCGGCTGTGTAAATGAGCGAACCTATGTGGTTTATCACCGTTGCCAATATTATGATGGTTGCGGGTGCTATCACCAATGTGTTCATAAACATCGACAGGTATTTTTCGGTGTTCGTTGCAGGCAAGGTGGGGTAGAGTGTGCGTTTTTCTTTTCCAATTATGAGCTTATAGTAGCAAAGTATGGGTGAAAAGCAAAGCAATATCTCGATAAATCCTTCTCCTATAATGTTGCTGTAGAGTGTGGTGTGGTTGAAGGTTCTTATAAATATACAGCTTACGGTGTATATGAGCATAGCGGCTACGATGTAAAGCAGGAATCTGCTGCTCTTGTTCTCGTATATTATGAGCCGTGCAAGGCGTTTTATGTTTAATGTATTATTCATCCTTTTTCGGTTTTTGTTATTAAAAATTGCAGTTGGTTGCAGAGGCTTTATGCCTTAATCCTACCTATGTTGTAGTAAATAAGTATCTGGAATAGCAGTATATTTATAATGGAGGCAAGCAAATATGTTTCTGCCAAGCTGCTTGGTGTCAGGTAACCTTGGCTTGTGGTTTCGAATATCATTGCTATGCACTTTGTTTCAATTATAGCAATGGCAACCATCATTGTTATGGCTATCCACGCTCTGTATCGGCACAGCATAATGATGAAAAACGTCGCAACGCTTATGCCGGCCCACGTAAACAAAATGCGGTTAAGCAGCCCTGTTGTTTCCTGCAGGCTTGCAATATATGTGGTGGAAAAGCCTGTGGCAATGTAGTTCACGCATATTATGGCAAGCGTAATTGTCAGTGGCACAATTATGAATGTATTTACGAGCATCGCTATGTGTTTCTCCGCATTGCTTGCGGGTAATAAAAGGTACATCTCTTTTTTTTGCTTGCGTGGCAGCGTGCCGTAAAATATAAAAGGCGACAGCATTAAAATAAGTTGAACCGTTTCGTTATCATTGCCGAATAAAGGCCCCATACCCAATGGCTCGCCTATTGCTATAAATGCCGCGCGGAAGCCGAACACCATTATCAGCAGTGCGAAAGACACCGCAGCAATATTGTAAATATACTCGTTGCTCCTGTTCTCATAAATTATGAGCCGTGCAAGGCGTTTAATGTTTATTGTGTTATTCATTGTTGGCCTATTCTTTTAATTCTTAAATATATGAGAATTTGAAATATTGCAATTACAAGTAAACTTGTTAAGAGGTGCCCCGTTTCGTCAAATTCTCGTCGCAGTGGGCCGCTTAGCCAATATATTGCTACGATTATATTGCCTTTGATCATTTTACTGCGGCTCATCGAGGAGAAGAACAGGTAGGTTACTATGCTTATTATTTGTATATAATAGCACAACTCATTCAGGCCGGGCTTGTAAAATTCCAACCCCGGTATCTCCCCGCCATATTTTATATATAACCCAATTAATGGAACAAGATTTAGTAATATAAAAAATGCGGGTATCACGATAACGGTGTTTGCCAGCACCGACAAATATTTTTCGAGGTTGCTTGCAGGCAGCATCTCGTATAGTTCTCTCTTCTCCTTTTTCAGTAAGGGATAATAGAAGGCTGCTGAAAGGTACCCCATAATAAAGGTTTTTATTACAGGGAAGAACAGCGATTCTCCGTCAATGTCCGCAGATACAGGAAATGTATTTATAATATTTACGATTATGAAGTAAAGGATAATGAGGAGTGTTGCGTAGCGTAGAAAATTACTGCTCCTGTGCTCGTATATAAACAACTTGGCAAAACGTGCAAGGCTGAATTGTGTGTTCATTGTTATTTCTTCAGGTTAATGTAATTGAAAAGCAGTTCTATGTCAATGTTGCTCTCTTGGCCGTTGCTGTTGGGTGCAATGTAGTTATACCCGTTAATGCTCTCTTCGCTGTAGAGTGCATCGGCGGGCAGCTCCTTTGCTGTGCCACAACGATATTGCTGTTGCAAATCAACTATTGAGGCATCGGTTGCAATGTTCTTCTCTTTTAGAATTACAATGTGGTCGAGCAGGGTGGAAACCTCTCTTATCTGGTGTGTGGCAATTATGATGCAACGCTCGTCGTTCATATAGCGCGAAATAATCTGCCTGAACTCGTTCTTGCTTGTAACATCGAGCCCGTTGGTTGGTTCATCGAGCAGCAGATAAGGGGTGTTAAGTGCCAGGGCAAAGGCTATGAATACCTTTTTGCACTCACCGGTCGATAGTTTGTCGAACTTTGTGTTGCAGTCGAGGCGCAACTCCTTCATCAACTGCTCGAACTCCTCGTATTTGAAAGTGGGGTAGAATTGCCCATACTCGCGCACAAATGTGCTTATCTTGTTAATGGTAGCCTGTGGGTGCTCGGGCAGGTAAAAGAGGCTTTGCAGAGTCTCGGGGCTGCGCTTGGCGGGGTTGTTACCACCTGTTTCCACATTGCCGCATTTGCTCCTTAGTATGCCGCATATTAGCTTCATAAGTGTTGTTTTGCCGGCACCGTTGGGGCCCAACAGCCCGTATATTCTGCCTTCAACAAACTGCGTGTTTATGCCTTTGAGCACCTCTTTACTCCCATAAGAAAAATCTAAATTTTTAATTTGTATCATAGTGTATTAGTGAATTAGTACACCACAAAGATAAAGGCGTTTTTTTATTCTGCAAAACAATTACGTACTTTTTTTATCGAGGTTATGGAATAATAGAAAATTACCCACTCATTTGAGTGGGTAAAAATTCTTGTGTTTATACACTTTTGCGCCTATAGTTCTTTTGTTCTTTTGTTCTTATGTCTCATATACCGGAGTACCCGAAGTGTGAGGGTGTTTATATAAACTCCTCCTCAAAGTTAGAGGAGGTGCATTTACGCGCAGAGCGAGTAAAGACGGAGGAGTATGTTTGGTGTGCCCTTCTAAACACAAATTAAATAGTGCTCCTATTATGGTAAGAGGAACTCCCCGCAGGGGTGAGGAGATTGTAATCAAGGAACAACCTTACTTAACCCACCTCCTTCAGTCTATAGCCACTCTTTTTTTATTTTAAGTGAGGAAAGAGTTTTGTTCGCCTCAGCGCCTTTTGTTCTTATGTCTTATATACCGGAGTACCCGAAGGGATGGAGTTTATATAAACTCCTCCTCAAAGTAGAGGAGGTGGATTTACGAGCAAAGCGAGTAAAGACGGAGGAGTATGTCTAAAAACAAGCCGATGTGAATAAAATTGCCTGACATCTATAAAAAGTGGTAAAATAGCAACCTTGCCAATGGCACAAAGCATTACCTTGGCAACAGCAACTGAAAACAATACTTGCCACCGCAACGCTCTTGCACAAAGCATTGCTGCAAAAAAATACTGAAGCAAATTGCATTATTCTATTTATTTGCACTACTTTTGTAGCAATTCCACGCACCATAGTGTTTGGAAGAACATATTTTAGAGAGCGTTTGCAATAAATCTTTGTTCAGAAAATCGCCAATTTAATGAACAACTCAAAGATGACAGGCAAGGCGCTCACGTCAATGTTATATATCTACCCATTCGCGGTAGGCTATATACCGTTTGGCGTGGGCTATTGTTTATTATCTGAGTTGTGGGTGTTTGGCGATACCTCTGAACGGATATAGCAATAGTTCCCACGCTTTCTTTTTTATATAATGCTGAACGGAGGGGACTGTGAAGCAAAAACTATTTTAATATGTATAAAAATGTTTTGTGGCAAACCATAAATGCCATTATTGAAATCAAGAACTTTACAAATTTATTTCCTAATTCAAAATTTAAAATTGGTAAAACAGCCAATCCTCAACGAAGACAACAAGAGCATTATGCTGATGGTTATAGAAACTTCAAAATAATTGCGGAAGTTTCATCTATAGCCGAGATTAATGAGTTAGAACAAATTTTAATTAAATATTCAAAGACTTTTTATAAAGATTATATCGAAAACGAACAGAATGGTGGTAATGGAAGTACTGCAGAGAGTGAAAAATATTATATATATATAATTTCAAAATAGTTTTAGACTGTATGAAAACAATTAAAACTTTACTAATTACTGTATTTGTTCTATTGTGCAGTACAATGGCAAGTGCCCACCACTTTGAGGTGGGTGGTATTTACTACAACATTACTGATGAAGCTGCGAAAACAGTGATGGTAACTTATAAAGGAAGTTACTATTATACCGATAATGAATATCGTGGCGTAGTTGTTATACCCGAAACAGTAACCTATAACTCAAAAACTTACAGCGTAACAAGCATAGGAGACGATGCGTTCTGTCGTTGCACCGGCCTTACAAGCGTAACAATCCCCAATAGCGTAACAACTATTGGAAGCTATGCGTTCTGTCGTTGCGACGGCCTCACAAGTATTACAATCCCCAATAGCGTAACAAGCATAGGAAGCTATGCGTTCTATAATTGCACCCACTTTACAAGCGTAACAATAGGCAACAGTGTAACAACTATAGGGAACAGTGCGTTCGAGTATTGCACCGGCCTTACAAGCGTAACAATAGGCAACAGTGTAACAACTATAGGGAACAGTGCGTTCGA
>JAFXGV010000015.1 GCA_017536765.1 Bacteroidaceae bacterium | reverse complement strand
GCGTGACCTGTTGCTGCAAGTATTGTCGATTCTGATAGTGAAATTGACAATACTCGCTTTTCGCAACCCACGCGGCACCACTGGCGCGGTGCTTCGCGTGACCTTTTGCTGCTCGCATTGTCGATTCTGATAGTAAAATTGACAATACTCGCTTTTCGCAACCCACGCGGCACCACTGGCGCGGCGCTTCGCGTGACCTGTTGCTGCAAGTATTGTCGATTCTGATAGTGAAATTGACAATACTCGCTTTTCGCAACCCACGCGGCACCACTGGCGCGGTGCTTCGCGTGACCTTTTGCTGCTCGCATTGTCGATTCTCAAAAAAAAAGAGGAACTCTCTTTTTTTTTGAGAATTCCTCTTTTGTCTCATCGTGCGCCTGATAGGACTCGAACCTACACGTCTCTCAACACCAGATCCTAAGTCTGGCGCGTCTACCAATTTCGCCACAGGCGCGGGCGTTTTTTAGACGCTTGCCTCTTTTTGTCGAGGCTGTGCAAAGGTAGTATATTTTTTTATATTATCAATCTTTTTTATTGTTATTTTCCTCGTAGAGGCTGTTTATGAGCTCTATGGCGCGTTCTATTATGGTGTCGCGCCCGCTGTTCCAATCGGCCGATGTTATGTGCACCTCCTCGTG
The DNA here is from genome assembly GCA_017536765.1 of Bacteroidaceae bacterium. Classification (GTDB taxonomy): domain Bacteria; phylum Bacteroidota; class Bacteroidia; order Bacteroidales; family Bacteroidaceae; genus HGM04593. Next base: position 12,857 of record JAFXGV010000015.1, on the reverse strand, counting down.
TGGCGTAATGCCGAATTCGGTGTGCTTGCCCTCTATGTCGAGTATGGGGCAGGCCGAAAACCGCACGGTCCAGCCATTGGGCAGGGTGCTGTTGAGAGGCAGGCCCGAACCGCCGCCCGTCTTGTCGCCCATTACCACCACCTGCGGCAGGGGTTTCACAAGCATCACGAAATGGTTGGCCGAGCTATAGACGGCACGGTTGGTGAGCACAGCCACGGGCTTTTTCCATATAACTCCATTGGGTTCTATGTATAGTTTCTCGGGTGATGAAAAGTCGTTGTGCCCCTTGCCTGTTTTGTGCTGTATGTAGCCGCAGTGGGTTTTTCCCGATACAAAGTGTGCTGCAAGCTCCTCGGCCGACGTGAGCATTCCGCCGCCATTGTTTCTTATGTCTATTATTATGCCCTTGCTTTCGGCCAGACGCAACAGCATAAGGCTCACATTGTCGCTGCTTAAACTGCCCTCGAAACTGCCCACATATACATAGCCTATGTTGCTTGGCAGGGTGGTGTACTTTATGCCGTTTGTGAGGCGAAAATCATTCCCCAAATAGTTGCGTTGCAGCGAGTCGCTGAAATTGAGCGGATGGTTCAGGTTCCAGTCCCAGTAGTACGTTGTGCCGTAGTCCGATGTCAGGTTTACGTGCCCGTCCTTCAGCTCGCGCAACATATTGCCATAGATGTCGAACAGTTCGGCATCGCTCTCGGCTGTCTGCACTTGGGGCTTGTATTTATGATATACGGCATCCCAATCGAGCCCGTGCTGCTGCCCGGCCTGCTCGAAGAAGCAGTAGCGTTCGTCGATGATGCTCCACAAGGCATCGTAGTTGCCCATTGGCGAGTTGCTGAATTGATCCTCCTCCAGGCACGCTGTAAAGAGCAGCGCGGGTAGCAGGTATGTGAGCAGTTTCTTTATCATCGGTTAGTACGGGGTATATTTTATAAGGTTGTCCTTTTTCTTCACTTTGTATATGGTTTTTACAACCCCCACGGTGAAGGCGTGGTTGTACAGGTGGGTGCGTATTTGGTTTATGTCGCTTTGGAATATGTCGGCCGTGTATGTGAGGCGTACGGTTGTGTTTAACAGGCGCCAGGCTATGGGTATGTCCACCGAGAATATACCGCGCACCGACGGGCTGTTGAACGGGTGGGAGAATGCTACTGTGCGGCTGTATTGCTGCAACCCGAAAATCTCGTAGTACGATTGCCCGAACTCGGGTGCGAACATCACGCCTGCAAGCGGCACGTCGGCCTGGGCGCGCAGCACATAGTCGCCTCGCTTGGTGGGTATGTGGTATATTGCTGCACCTGTTGCGGCAAGGGCTGTCCTTAGCTTCACCGATACAAGGTTGTTGCCGTTAGTGGGTATGTAGAGCGCACCGCCCCCTGCCTGTATTTGTGCGCCGGCAAGCAGTTGCAGGCGGCTGTTTATCTTGAAAGGGTGAAAGCCGCTCCAGCTGTAATTCACCATACCTGCCAGCTGCGTGTTGTCGTGCAGGGTGGTGATGCCGGTGTTGGCTGTGAGCAGTGTTTGGTATTTCCAACGGTAGTTGCCGATGCGTGCATCGCGGAACTTCTCATTTGAGTAGTAGAGGCCGCGCCCTGTGTGGTTGTACCCCGAGAGATAGGTGTCGAGGTTGTTCATATATGTTATTCCATAGGATGCACACTTTACCACAACCCTTTCGGGCACTATGCTGTCGTTTGCAAGCTGCTGTGCGCACAATGTGAATGGTGCGCACAGCAGTGCAATGGCGTATGTCAGCGCTCTTTTTATCATTCGTTGAAAAGCGATAGCTGTTCGGGTGCCGTTTCATCGGGCTCCTCGGCGGGTGTTTCTTCCACGGGCTCGGGTTCGGGTGGGAACTTTGTGGGCTCCAACTCTATAATTTCGTCAATCTCGTATGTGGTGAGTCGTTTGCCCCTTGCCTTGAAACTCTTGACGGCTATAAACTCGTCGAGCTCTATCACCAAAGGCTCGCGGAACTGGTCGTTTCCGCCAAACATCACCTGTATGCGCGGGAATGCGGTACTTGTGAACCATATGAGCTTGTTACCCTTGTTGTCGCCCAAGCAGTTCTGCCTACGTGTGCCGGCCTCTAATGTAAAGCGCTTTACATAGGGGTAGCCCTGCTGCGAAGCATCGTACAGCGCAGCCGACCACACCTTGGCGGCATCGAATTTCTCTATGACCATAAGGTCGTCCTCGTAGTGGTTGTTAAGGTCTATGGGCGACAGGTAGAACTCGCCGTTCTCTCTTATCACAAGTATCTTGTCGTCGTTGTGGAACTCGCCGAGGTACTCTCCGTGGTTGTCGAAATTTATGCGCAGTATGTCGCGGTCGAACCACACCTTGCGGCCGCCAAGTGTGGAGCTTCCGTGCTTTTTGAGCGTTATGCGCATAACCTCGTTCTTGGTGAGTATGTTACCCATTGATTGACGGCCTTTTATTGCTATGGTACTGAAGTCCTTCTCTATGGTTGCTATACGCAGGCGTGGGTTGGGGCGCAGCTGCACCTTTATCACCTCGGCCTCGCCGTTGGGGTTCGATGTAAAGTAGGCTATCTTTGAGCCGGGTGTGCCCTGCGTGAGGTCATACTCGCGGTCGCGTGTCATTCCTGTAGCAGCAAAGCGTTTTATAAAGTGTATGCCGTTCTTGCCGTCGCGGTAAACCACGTTGTATATAGTGCGCTTGTCGTTCTTCTTGAACACATCCACGTGTATCACGTTCTTGCCCACAAACAGTTTTTCGCTCACCTTTACCACCTTGTATTTTCCGTCTTTGTAGAAGAGGATTATGTCGTCTATGTCCGAGCAGTTGGTTACAAACTCGTCTTTCTTGAGCGATGTACCAATGAATCCTTCGGCACGGTTTATGTATAGCTTCTGGTTGGCCTCCACCACCTTGGCTGCCACAATGGTGTCGAAATTGCGTATCTCGGTCTGGCGGGGGTAGCGGCTGCCATATTTCTCCTTGAGCATAGTGAACCACTTGATGGTCACCTCGGTCATACGGCCTAACTGGCTGTCTATCTCCTTTATGTCTTTTTGCAGGCGGGCGATGAGTTCCTCGGCCTTGTCCTTGTTGAAACGCAGTATGCGCGCCATCTTTATCTCCATAAGGCGCAGCAGGTCGTCGCGTGTTATCTCGCGTATGAAGCTCTCCTTGTATGGGGTGAGGCGGCTGTCGATGTGGGCAAGCGCGGTGTCCATATCCTTTGCCTGCTCAAACTCCTTGTCCTTGTATATGCGCTCCTCGATGAAGATGCTCTCGAGCGATGCAAAGTGCAACTGCTCCAGCAACTCGCCCTTGCGTATCTGCAATTCCCGGCGCAGAAGCTCTTTTGTGCCATCGACCGAACGGCGCAACAGGTCGCTCACCGTGAGGAAACGGGGCGTGTGGTCGTCTATCACGCAGCAGCAGGGGGTGATGCTTATCTCGCAGTCGGTAAATGCGTAGAGGGCATCTATGGTCTTGTCCGACGATACTCCGGGGGCCAGATGCACAAGAATCTCCACCTTGTCCGATGTGTTGTCATCTACCTTGCGTATCTTTATTTTGCCATTGTCCACCGCCTTCAGAATAGACTCTATTATAAGCGGGGTGGTTTTGCCAAAGGGTATTTCGGTGATGGTGAGCGTTTTGTTGTCGTCAGATTTTGAAATCTTGGCACGGATGCGCACGCGGCCCGTGCGGTCGCCGTCGTGGTAGCGCGACACGTCTATGCAGCCACCCGTCTGAAAGTCGGGGTATAGGGTGAACTCCTCTTTGTTGAGGTAGGCCACGGCGGCATCGCACACCTCGTTGAAATTGTGCGGCAGAATTTTTGACGAAAGGCCCACGGCAATACCCTCCACGCCCTGCACAAGCAGCAAGGGAAACTTCACGGGCAGGGTAATGGGCTCCTTGTTGCGGCCGTCGTAGGACAGCTTCCACTCGGTGGTCTTGGGGTTGAATACCACGTCGTGGGCAAAATGCGATAGGCGCGCCTCTATGTAACGGGGTGCCGCTGCCGAGTCGCCTGTGAGTATGTTACCCCAGTTACCCTGACAGTCGATGAGCAGGTCCTTCTGGCCTAACTGCACAAGCGCACCGGCGATGGATGCATCGCCGTGGGGGTGATACTGCATAGTGTGGCCCACCACGTTGGCCACCTTGTTGTAGCGCCCGTCGTCAAGCTCGCGCATAGCGTGCAGTATGCGTCGCTGCACCGGTTTTAGGCCATCGTACAGGTGGGGCACGGCGCGCTCCAAAATTACGTACGAGGCATAGTCCAGAAACCAGTTCTGGTACATACCCGTGAGCTTGTGGGTGACATCTTCGCTTGACACCTTCTGCCTATGCGTGCCCTGTTCGGGAGCATCGTCGGTGCTTTCCTCCTGCACGTCGGTAGGCTCCTCGCTCATCTCGTTGATATTCTCGTCGTATTCGTTGTAATCCATAAATAGGCGGCCGTCTGCGGCCCTGTCTGTTTTACTTATAATTGCAGTAATTGCAAATATAGTGAAAACCTCGGCAGAAACAATAAAGTTTGCATTGATATTTTTCGAAGCGATTGCGGCAATCTCTTTTTTATGGTAAATTATTATAAATTTATAATTATAATGTGGTAAAACGGCGGTTTTTAGCTAAAAAATGATTTACTTTGCGAAATATTTGAATTCATATTAAGAACAAGATAAATAAAATATAGATTATGGCTCAAGAAGATGTATTTAAGAAAGTGGTCGCTCACTGCAAGGAGTATGGTTTTGTTTTCCCCTCGAGCGACATATACGATGGATTAGGCGCAGTTTACGACTATGGTCAGATGGGCGTGGAACTGAAGAACAATATCAAGACATATTGGTGGCAGAGTATGGTGCTGCTCAACGACAACATCGTGGGTATCGACTCTGCAATTTTTATGCACCCCACAATTTGGAAAGCATCGGGCCACGTCGATGCATTCAATGACCCCCTCATCGATAATCGCGACTCAAAGAAGCGCTACCGTGCCGACGTGCTCATTGAGGAGCAGCTTGCAAAATATGACGAGAAGATTGAGAAAGAGGCTGCGAAGGCAGCAAAGCGTTTTGGCGACTCTTTCAACCGCGAGCTCTTCCTGGAGACCAACCCCAAAGTGCTTGCCGAGAAGGCTAAACGCGATGCATTGCACACACGCTTTGCCGCTGCTCTCAACGCTATGGACTTGGAGGAGTTACGCCAGATAATCATTGACGAGGAGATCGTTTGCCCCATTTCGGGTACACGCAACTGGACCGAGGTGCGCCAGTTCAACCTTATGTTCTCCACCGAGATGGGTTCCACAGCCGATGCCGCAATGAAGATTTATCTGCGCCCCGAAACTGCACAGGGCATATTTGTGAACTACCTGAATGTGCAGAAGACAGGCCGTATGCGCGTGCCCTTTGGTATAGCACAGATAGGTAAGGCGTTCCGTAACGAGATTGTTGCCCGCCAGTTCATCTTCCGTATGCGCGAGTTCGAGCAGATGGAGATGCAGTTCTTTGTGCGCCCCGGCAGCGAGCTCGAGTGGTTCAACAAGTGGAAGGAGACTCGTCTTGCCTGGCACAAGGCCCTTGGCTTTGGCGATGCATCGTATCGTTTCCACGACCACGACAAACTCGCCCACTATGCCAACGCAGCTACCGACATCGAGTTCAAGATGCCTTTCGGCTTCAAGGAGGTAGAGGGTATTCACTCACGTACCAATTTCGACCTCAGCCAGCACGAGAAATATTCGGGCAAGAACATCAAATACTTTGACCCCGAAACAAACGAGAGCTACACACCGTATGTTATTGAAACATCTATCGGCGTGGACCGTATGTTCCTCAGCATTATGTGTGCATCCTATTGCGAGGAGAAACTCGAGAACGGCGAAACACGCGTGGTATTGCGCCTGCCCGCAGCCCTTGCTCCCGTGAAGCTGGCTGTGCTTCCCTTGGTGAAGAAAGACGGTCTGCCCGAGAAGGCTCGCGAGATTATGAACGAACTCAAGTTCAATTTCAATTGTTACTACGAGGAGAAGGACTCCATTGGCAAACGCTACCGTCGTATGGATGCCATTGGTACTCCCTATTGCGTGACAGTGGATCATCAGACACTCGAGGATGGTATGGTTACTCTGCGTGAGCGCGACACTATGGAGCAGCGCCGCGTTGCCATTGCCGACCTCCGTGGCATTATAGAGGACAACGTAAGCATCACATCGTTGTTGAAGAAACTTGCTTGATTTTTCAGATGAAGAATATAGGAAAAACAATACTCGTATCGTTGCTCGCGCTCGTGGGGCTTGCCTCTTGCAGCGAGAGCGACGAATATGCCGAGTATGCCAACTGGGAACTTAAAAACACCCAATACATCGATTCCATTGCCGTGGAGGCTGCCGAAAACAGCAACGGTGAGTGGAAGCGCTTTGTTGCCACAGGCTTGAACCCCGACGTGGAGTGGGAAAACCAATACTATGTGTATTGCAAAGTGAAGAGTAACGGCACGGGAACCACACACCCCCTGTACAACGACAACGTGTGGGTGAACTATTCGGGCAAGCTCATAAACGACAAGATATTCGATGCCTCATATTCGGGCGAGCTCAATCCCGATTACGAAGCGCCCATGCAGTTGGTTCTTAACGATTGCGTGAAGGGCTTCTCCACCGCCGTGCAGGAGATGGTCAAGGGTGATATATGGGAGATATTCATACCTTCCACACTTGGCTATGGCGCAATGGACAACGGCGTGGTACCGGCATACTCCACACTTATATTCACCGTGAACCTTGTAGATTTCTCTCACCCTAAAGCAGGCGAATAATTATGGATATTAAGAAAGACGGTCAGTTGCAGATAGAACTTAAAGAGGATGTAGCTCAGGGCGTTTACTCGAACCTTGCTGTGATAGCTCACTCTTCCTCGGAATTTGTGATGGATTTTGTGCGCATTATGCCTGGTGTGGCCAAGGCGCAGGTGAAATCGCGCATTGTGATGACACCCGAGCACACGAAACGTTTGGTGCTTGCCCTGCAGGACAACCTGCGCAAGTACGAGGCTCAGTTTGGAGAGATACGCCTGCCCGAGCGTCAGGGCTATATGCCCGCGCCTTCTTTCAAGGGCGAGGCTTGATTTCTGCAATAAAAGAGAAAAAGAAAACGGCGTGATGGTTAGTCAACCATTACGCCGTTTGTTCTGAATTCCGATAACGAATATCCTGTGTGCCGTTTGAAATAGCGGTTCAGGTACGATTGGTCGGGGAAATTAAAGTCGTTCACAAGCTCCTGGAAACTTTTGTGCGTGTACATAAGCGCCACCTGCAACTCAATTATGGTGTAGTGGTCTATAATCTCCTTGGCATTCTGTCCGCCGGCACGTTGGCATATTGAGTTGAGCTGGCGGGTGGATACCTTAAGGCTGTCGGCATAGAACTGCACCGAGCGGTTTTCGCGAAATTTCTTTGCCAGCAACACGCGGAACTCGTAGAACATCTTGTCCTTGTTCTCCGATATGTGCTCCTTGGCGCTGCTTGCATTCTCCTTGTTTATGTGCTGTATGTATAGCAACAGGGAGTTTACTGCAAGAATTACATTTTGGCGGCAATATTCCACGTTGCCTTCGTTGCTTGCAAGCTCGGCATCGAGTATGTCTATCTGTCTGAATATGTTTGTCACATATTCGCTCTCAAGCTCGTTGTTGCCACCCTGGTGTATGCGGCGCTCTATCGTCTGCATTGTTTCGGGGCCCATGGAACTGCGTGCAGCCAGCCATATGTGCTTGGTGAGACCAAGCAAACGTGCCGAAAAGTCGCTGGTGATGTCTAAAAGCAGAATGTTTGAGTTTGCAGGGCATATGATTGTCTGCCCGGGAGTGAAGCGATACTTCTGACCATCGATGGTAAAGAGTGCCTCGCCGCTTATGCCGTAGAAGATTGTGGTGTGTTGCAGCTGGTATGCGTGTTGCATAAACTGCTGCAACGACGATTGTGTGGTGGCGAACCCCTGCAGTGGCAGCTTCTTCAAATAGATGTTGTTCATAGCTTCAAACAGGAAATGTGTATTCCTTCATAAGTGGAGCTAGAGGGAGTCGAACCCTCGTCCAAACGAGGAAACCATACGCTTTCTACACGCTTAGTCTTCGGTGGGGTTTTCGAGTACAAGCAAGACCGAGACCACCAACTTGTACCTTATCCTCTAAAATCTCACAACAGCATCGAGGCCTGCTGCGGCCAGTCCCGATTTGCCTGCACCACCTTGTCGGATTGCTTCGGAACAAGAGCGTCCGGGTGATGTCTCGTTCCCGCACCTGGTGCGGGAATAAAGCTAATCTACTGTACTTCGATTAAGCAGCGAGAGCATAAGAAGTTTCGCCAGATAATTGTTGCGGGCTCAGATTATAGTGCGAACCAACGAGGCACTGCGTGCTTACGTACCTTTTCTACCCGCTGTCAAATCCAGATAGCCCCGGTATCGTGCTGCAAAGATAGTGCAATTTTCTCTTTTCTCAAATAGCTGCGTTCTCTTTTTTTTCTTTTTGTGCTAACTTTTAAGTATAAAAAGACTATGAAACTTTGCCGTGTGTTAAAAAAGGGTGTTGCATCCAAAGATATTGTGCATATAGGAAAAAAGGAGTATTTTTGCACTGTTATGAATTTGCTTAAATATATATCCTTTGGCTCGTTAGCGCTTTTGGTGGTGGTGCTTGTGGCATCCACAGTGGTGGGTGCCGTTTGGGGTATATCGGCAGCCCATAGCATAGTTTACTCCTCGCCGATGTTTGTGCTGCTATGGGTGGTGATGCTTGCATCGGCACTGCTATATATTTTCAACACGCCTATGAGGCGTGTTGCCTCCTCGCTTTTTCTTCATTTGGCATTTGCAGTGGTGCTTGCAGGCGCTTTTGTCACATACATCACTGCCGAGCGTGGCACGCTCACTTTGTGCAAGGATGCGCTCCCGTCGAGTATGTTTGTAACCGATGATGGCTCGCTTGCTAAGTTCCCGTTCCGCGTTACGTTGGAGCACTGCACCGTGGAGTATTACAACGATGCTGTTTCGCCACGCGACTACACCGCCCGCATAGTCGTGGAACCTGCTGCAGGCAATACCTGCCGGGCAACGCTCTCTATGAATAACGTCTATGACAGGGCAGGGTATCGCTTTTGCCTCTCCTCGGTAGATGGCGATTGTGTGACGTTGCTTGTGAGCCACGATGCCTGGGGAGTACCCATCACTTATGCCGGTTTTCTGCTGTCGGTAGCAGGCTTTGTGTTCCTATTTGTGGCGCGTAACACCCAAAAGCGCCTGCTTATGCATCGCCTCTCTGCCATTGGTTATTCGCGTATAAAGATACCGTCATCTCGTTGGTGGCCGGTTGTTGCTGTCTCCTTGCTGCTTTTTGCCGTTATCAGTTGTTGGGGCATACGGCGATGGGTTGATAGCGGCGTGTTCCCCGTGTCAAATGGTGCCGAGGTAATGATGCTTATTGCCTGGTGTGCCTCTCTTGCGGTGCTCTTCTTGCGTAAAAACCGCAGTTTGGCTTTTGGCGCTTTGGCATTGGCTGTAATATGTGCTGCTGTGTCGTTGTTGAGTGGTGTGGCTGCTTCGGGCCCTGTGCAGCCTGTACTGCGCACTCCCTTGCTGCCTCTGCACGTTATTACAATAATTCTTTCTTATGTTCTTATAGGGTTGTTGGCGGTGAATGCTCTTGTGGCACTTGTGCGCTTTTGGCGCACAAGGGATTACAAGCGCTTGGAGAATACCGCGGTGAGCGGGCGGGTGATGCTTTACTATGCCACCTGGCTGCTTATGGCGGGCATTTTTTTAGGTGCTGCCTGGGCCAATATTTCGTGGGGCCGTTATTGGGGGTGGGATCCCAAGGAGGTGTGGGCACTCATCACTCTTTTCATCTGTTCTTTTGGCTTTCACACCCGCTCCTTGCCGTTTATGGCGCGCCCGTTAGTGTTTCACTGTTTCTGTCTGGTGGCATTCCTTGTAATGCTTTTCACCTTTTTTGGTGTGAATTATCTGCTTGGCGGGCTGCATAGTTATGCGTAACGATACAAAGCAAAAGGGGCACCCGCGGGTGCCCCTTTTGCTTTGTATCGTTATAGCGATGCGTACTTATCGTGCGTAGTTCACGGCACGTGTCTCGCGTATTACGGTAATCTTCACCTGGCCCGGGTAGGTCATTTCGTCTTGAATCTTTTTTGCAATCTCGCCCGACAGCAACTCGGTCTGCTTGTCGTCTATCTTGTCGGCACCTACAATAACGCGTAGCTCGCGGCCTGCCTGTATTGCATAGGTCTTTGTGACGCCGGGGTACGACATTGCAAGCTGCTCCAGGTCGTGCAGGCGCTTGATGTAGGCCTCCACAATTTCGCGGCGTGCACCGGGGCGTGCTCCCGAAATGGCATCGCACACCTGAACAATGGGGGCTATGAGGCTTGTCATCTCCACCTCGTCGTGGTGAGCGCCAATGGCGTTGCATATGTCGGGTTTCTCCTTGTATTTTTCGGCAATCTTCATACCATACTCTGCGTGCGGTAGCTCGGTCTCCTCGTCGGGCACTTTACCTATGTCGTGCAACAAGCCGGCGCGTTTTGCCTTCTTGGGGTTGAGGCCAAGCTCGGCTGCCATAACGGCGCACAGGTTGGCTGTTTCGCGTGCGTGCTGCAACAGGTTCTGACCGTATGATGAACGGTACTTCATCTTACCTATGATGCGTATGAGCTCGGGGTGCATACCGTGTATTCCCAGGTCGATGGTGGTGCGTTTACCGGTTTCGATAATCTCCTCCTCAATCTGCTTTTTAACCTTGGCTACCACCTCCTCGATTCGGGCGGGGTGTATGCGGCCGTCGGCAACAAGCTGGTGCAGGGCAAGGCGTGCTATCTCGCGGCGCACGGGGTCGAACGCGCTCAATACTATAGCCTCGGGGGTGTCGTCAACCACAATTTCTACACCGGTGGCGGCCTCCAAGGCACGTATGTTGCGGCCCTCGCGGCCAATGATGCGGCCCTTCATCTCGTCGTTGTCTATGTGGAATACCGTTACCGAGTTCTCGATGGCTGTTTCGGTGGCCACACGCTGTATTGTCTGTATAACAATCTTCTTGGCCTCCTTGCCGGCTGTCATTTTTGCATCGTCTATAATGTCGTTGATGTAGGATGCAGCCTGGCTCTTCGCCTCCTCCTTGAGCGACTCCACAAGGCGTTCTTTTGCCTCCTCGGCCGAAAGACCGCTGATGGCCTCAAGCTTCTCGCGTTCCTGCAAGTGCAGCTTGTCAAGTTCCTCTTGCTTGCGTTCCACCAATCCCTTCTGTGCTTCGAGGTTTTCACGCAGGCTCTCCACCTCGTTCTTGCGGCGTTGCAAGTCCTCGTTGCGCTGGTTGAACTGTATCTCGCGCTGTTTCAAATGGTGCTCGGCCTGCTGAATCTTGTTGTTTCTTTGCGAAATCTCTTTCTCTAACTCTGCTTTCTTGTTAAGGAATTTCTCCTTTACCTCGAGCAACTTGTTTTTCTTTATAACCTCGGCCTCTTTGTGCGCTTCGTCAATGATACGCTGAAACTTCGCTTTGAAGCCGAAACGAATTATTACGTATTGGCAGATGCAGCCTATGAGGGCTCCGGCAACTGCACCAATGACTAATGATGTTGATGTAAGCATAATGTTACGTTAATTAAAATATATAATAAAACGCACCGCTATATTCAAACCCGATGTCGGTTATCGGCTTCGTGAATACGGCAATGCGTGAACTCTCAATAAAAAGTGTGGAATCACTTATTCTCTTGCAGTGTGCTGTCTATGAGGCGCGAAAGTTCGTTCACTTTCCTTAATACCTCGGCAGAACCTGCATCATCGGTCTGTTTCACCTTTTCCAGTGCAATGTCGAGAGCGGTCATTATGAGGACACGCACCCCTCCCTCGCCCGAAAAGTTTTTTTTATATATAGCCAGCTTCTCGTTTGTCAAACGCGCTGCTTGGCGGTAATATGGCTCCTCACTCGCTTTCACGGTGAGCGGGAACGAAATCCCGTCGATTATAAGGCTAATTCCAAGTTCTCTATCTTCCATATGCTCGGTCTATTAGTGGTTATTTCTTTAGCGACTCGATGCATCGGTCGATTTCACGCACCAGTTTCGATAACCTCTCACGCGTATGCCCTATTTCGCCGTCGCTGAGAGTTATTACCTTTGCCTGTTTAAGATTGGTGTAGTTGCTTTCCAACGAATCGCAACGTTGTTGCAGTTCCCTGAGCCTGTTCTCCTTCTCCTCAACCAGCGATTCAAGCTCGCTGTTGCGCTCTTGCAACTGCTTGTAGCCATGCAACAGCAGGTGGAGCTTCTGCTCAAAATGCATCAATGTTATTCTATCGTTCTCGGTCATACTACGACAATCATTATTGCGGATATATGGTACTTTATATACACAATAGTGCAGGCTATATTCGCGATTTATTGCAAATATATAAGATATTTTGGATATTTGAAAGAATTGCCCACCTTTTTATAAAAAATGAGCAAATAATTCGCGTTGCGTGTCCCGCTCGAGAGGGCCGTGATTTGCAAGCGACAGCGAGAAAAGAGTGTGGCTTTTTGCAAACTTGGGATTTTAACAGCTTCTCATTAGGAGGAACCGTACTATGGCTTTGCTACAGAGCTGAGGAGGTTCAGTCGTTAAACCTACAAAACAAAAGAGGAGATGACTAAAAAGTGTATTTTTGCGTTACGCTTGCCTTCAAAATCCTCATTTACGCCCAGTAAACTGCGGTTTTTCAGGCTGCGCAAGCCTTAAACTACATCTTTTTATTCATCTCCCTGAAAAAGAGGCTGCTAAAAAATACTTTTTAGTCAGCCTC
>JAFXGV010000014.1 GCA_017536765.1 Bacteroidaceae bacterium | reverse complement strand
TTTCCTGTTCTCGAACTCCGCGACATCGCATAGAATGATAACCAAAGGCTCCTTGCGCACGCTCCATTCCTCCACCGCCTGTTTGTTGAAAATCATCATCCCCTTTTTGGTGATGGTGACGCTGCCTATCCTGTCGCCCATTTTCAGGCCTGGCAGGGTGATGGAAAATGTTCCGTCTATGCTGTCGCTGAGCACCCCGTTGGGCGATGATGTGCTTTTTACATACACTCGGCCAATGGATGTGCGCTGCTCCTTGCCGTTATAGCGGTATGTGGCACCCGCCTGCTCCGTTTCTTGTGCGTACAGAGCAATAGAAAGCAATATTGCAGTAAAGAAAAATATAGCTTTTTTCATATTACAACCGCTGTTATTTGTTGTTAGTGCGATTTTTACAAAAATACAAATAGTTTTAATATTTGTATTCTTTTTGTGATTTTTATATTGCTCAAACAAGCAATTTGCATTATCTTCGCAATCACTAACGAAAGTATGACTAAATATTTATTTTAATTTATAGGTTATGAAAAGATTTTTCCTTTTTTCTTTGGTGGCAATGATGTTTGTCGCAACACTCACCACCTCGTGCAGTATGCAGGGTATGGTATTCAAAAATTTGGAGAAGAAGGGCTACATTGTTGGCCGGCTCACTCCCGAGCAGCAGGTTGCTATGGCTCCCCTTATGCAGGCTTTCCCCGCTCTCGACCTCACCGCCGAGGCTTATCTGGCATCGGAGTATTCAATCTCCTATCTCTATTCTGCTACAGATGCAACTTGGGCTGAGTATGGTGCAAAACTCCTGAGAGCAGGTTTCTCACAGGTGGGCAAGGGCTATGTGAAGATAGACAAGAATGCCGGTATTACATACAATGCTGCTTCGTCTCCTGCCGGTGAAAAGTATATTGTAATTACATTTACCAGCACTGTGTTGCAGTAATATATATATACGCAAATATTTGCAGGCTCCATTCGCGAATGGAGCCTGTTTTTTTATACCGGTAGTTGCAAATAAATGGTTGCTTTTGTTCGCTTGCTGTAAATAAATTAGTAAATTCGCGCAACCAAAACAGAGTGGGGTGCAATGGCGCTTCGCTGCATTAAATAATTATAGAAAATGACTCCTCAAGAACGTATATTGGAACTGCGCAAGCAGTTACACGAACATAACCACAACTATTATGTTCTTTCGGCTCCCACGATAAGTGATTTCGAGTTCGATGCCTTGTTGCGCGAACTGCAAGAGCTCGAGGATGCCCACCCCGAGATGTTCGACTCCACGTCGCCCACGCAGCGCGTGGGCAGCGATATTGCCAAGGGTTTCAAGCAGGTGGCTCACAAATATCCTATGCTGTCGCTTGGCAATACCTATTCAAAAAGCGAGGTGGCCGATTTCTACGAGCGTGTAAAGCGTGCGTTGAACGAGGATTTCGAGATTTGTTGCGAACTGAAATTCGATGGCTCCTCAATATCCCTCACATACCGCGATGGCAAGCTTGTGCAGGCCGTCACACGCGGCGATGGAGAAAAGGGCGACGACGTTACCGCCAATGTAAAAACCATACGTTCCGTGCCACTAATGCTCAAGGGCAGCGGTTGGCCGGCCGAGTTTGAAATACGCGGCGAGATACTTATGCCGTGGAAGGTCTTTGAGGAGTTGAACGCCGAGCGTGAACGTGTGGGCGAACCGCTTTTTGCCAATCCTCGCAACGCCGCATCGGGCACATTGAAATTGATGGACCCTGCCGAGGTTGCCAAACGAAAGCTCGATGCCTACCTCTATTTTATGCTTGGCGAGGAACTGCCTGCCGCAGGGCATTACGAGAATCTTGAGGCTGCCCGCGAGTGGGGCTTCAAAATATCCGATACCACCCGCAAGTGCCGCACTCTCGATGAGGTGTTTGCCTTCATCGACCATTTCGACACCGCGCGCAAGGAGCTGCCTGTTGCCACCGATGGCATAGTGCTCAAGGTGAACTCCCTGCGTCAGCAAAAGAATCTTGGCTACACCGCAAAATCGCCCCGTTGGGCCATTGCATATAAGTTCCAGGCCGAGCGCGCTCTCACACGCCTGAACGAGGTTACCTATCAGGTGGGGCGCACGGGCGTGGTTACCCCCGTGGCCAACCTCGATGCCGTGCTCCTTTCGGGTACCATCGTAAAACGCGCTTCGTTGCACAATGCCGATATAATAGAAAAATTCGATCTTCACATAGGCGATATGGTGTATGTGGAGAAGGGTGGTGAGATTATTCCCAAAATCACGGGTGTGGACACCGATGCCCGTCTGCTGCTTGGCAACAAGGTGAAATTCATAACCAAGTGCCCTGTGTGCGGCACTCCGCTTGTGCGTAACGAGGGCGAGGCTGCCCATTACTGCCCCAATGAGCGTGGCTGCGCCCCGCAAATGCGTGCCCGCATAGAGCATTTCGTGTCGCGCGAGGCTATGAACATAGAAACAATAGGCCCCGAAACCGTGGAGATGCTTTTCAATTATGGGCTCATAAAAGATATAACCGACCTCTATCGCTTGCAGGAGGAGGATTTCCTGCTGCTTCCCCGCTTGGGAGCAAAGAGTGTGGAAAATCTTTTAGCAGCCGTAAAACAGTCGTGCAATGTGCCGTTCGAGCGTGTGCTTTTTGCCCTTGGAATACGTTACGTAGGTGCCACGGTGGCAAAACGCCTTGTTCGTGCATTCGGTAACATCGATGCCATAATGAATGCATCGGTGAGCGACCTTATGGCTGTGGATGATATAGGCGAGCGCATAGCTGCAAGCGTAAGCAGGTTCTTTGCTACTCCCCATAACAGGGAAATCGTGGAAAAACTACGTGCCGCAGGCCTCAAATTCGAGATTGAGGAGGAGGTGCTGCAGGGCCGCACCGATATTCTCGCGGGCAAAAGCATAGTGATAAGCGGCGTGTTTACCCACCATTCGCGCGACGAGTACAAGGATATGATAGAACGCAACGGTGGCAAGAGTGTGGGCAGTGTGAGCAAGGCAACCTCTTTTATTCTTGCAGGCGACAATATGGGCCCTGCCAAGCTCGAAAAAGCCAACAAATTGAATATAAGGCTTGTAACCGAGGATGAATTCCTGCAAATGCTTGCAGGCGAGGTTGAATAACGCTCTTTAGCCCAAACAATCTCCTTCCCGGCGTATATGTGCGGAATGATAATATGTTTGCAATTTTGGAAATTATTTTATAGAAATTTATATTTTGCCTAATATTTGTTATTGAAAAATGCTGTAATTGGCAATATTTGATGTAATTTTGCGACGAAAAATTTTTATAGTAATTTATGATGCAAAAAAGACTTACCGGAGCGGGTGTTGCCATAGTCACACCCTTCACGCAAACAGGCGAGGTAGATTATCCCGCCCTTGAAGCCTTGGTGCAGATGCACCTCGATTGCGGTACCGATTTCCTTTGCGTTCACGGTACAACAGGCGAAACACCCACACTCACAATAGAGGAAAAACGTGAAACCCGAAAGCGCATCATAAAACAGGTGAACGGCCGCATTCCCATAATGCTTGGCGTGGGCGGTAACAATACATATGCAGTTGTAAACGAATTGCAGACAGAGGACCTCACCGGCATCGATGCCATCCTCTCAATAGTACCATACTACAACAAACCCACCCAGGAGGGTATGTATTGCCATTTCAAGGCAATAGCCCAAGCTACCGAGCTTCCCATATATCTATACAATGTTCCCGGTCGCACAGGAGTGAATATGCTCCCCGAAACAACCGTGCGTCTGGCACGCGAATGTAAGAATATTGTAGGTCTTAAGGCGGCATCGGGCAATCTGCAGCAGATATCGCATCTAATGGATATCAAACCGGCAGGTTTTGATGTGCTCTCGGGCGACGATGCTCTCACCGTGGATATAATGAAGATGGGCGGTGTAGGCGTAATTTCGGTATTCTCAAACGCCTTCCCTGTCGAACTTATAAAACTGGTACGCGCAATGCAGGCAGGCAACACCGAAGAGGCACGCCACCTGAACAGCAAATATCAGGAACTCTATCGCCTGCTTTTTGTCGATGGCAACCCTGCCGGAGCAAAGCTCGCCCTCAATATATTGGGCAAGTGCGAAAATGTGCTCCGTCTGCCCCTCGTACCCGCATCATCGGCAGTTGCCGTGGAAATGGTCAAGGCTATAGAGGCACTATAAATAAGAAATAGAATGGAAAGGCTCAAACGGCTGCTCGACGAAAAAGCTGAACAGTACAACTGCAAGGAGTTTATAAAAGACGATCCCGTGCAGTTCCCGCACCAATTCAGTGACAAACGCGATATTGAGATTGCGGCATTGCTCGCATCGGTCATCGCTTGGGGCAACCGCCGTATGATTATAAACTCGGGCAACAAAATGCTTTTCGGCATTATGGAAGGTAAGCCCTATGACTATATAATGAGTGGCAAATTCCGCTCCTTGTGCGGAACCGATAACATACACCGCACATTTTTTGTTAGAGATTTTGTCTATCTGTGCAACGGATTGCAGAATATATACAGCAAGTATGGCTCTATGGAGCCGCTTTTTACACAGTGCGATGATGTTTGGGGTGGGCTCTCGTTGCTGCGTGGCGAGTTGTCGGCAGCCAATGAAAGTACATATACCAAGCATATTTCCAACCCCGTGGCAGCCAAGGGTAAGCCTGCAAGCGCCTGCAAACGCCTGCATATGATGCTGCGCTGGCTCTGCCGCCAGGATGGCATAGTGGATTTGGGAATATGGCACGATGTTGCCCCTTCAAAGCTAATGATACCGTTAGACGTACACGTGGCACGCACGGGGCGGGCATTGGGGCTCATCAACCGCACGCAAAACGACAGGAAAACAGTGGAAGAACTCACGGCACAGTTGCGTGCCTTCTGCCCAAACGATCCCGTGCGCTACGATTTCGCACTCTTCGGGGTGGGGGTAGCAGGCGACGAGTTCTTCAAACAATTATAAAAAGTATAAACATAATGCCCGCGGGCATTAAACAAACAAGAACATTATGGCAAAGATAAATAAAGAAGATGCTCTTAACTACCACGAGGGCAAACGCCCGGGAAAGATAGAGGTAGTACCTACAAAACCCTATTTCACACAGGCCGACCTCTGCCTTGCCTACTCACCCGGTGTAGCAGAGCCTTGTCTTGAAATTCAGCAGGATCCTCAAAATGCATATCGATATACCGATAAAGGTAACCTTGTGGCCGTTATATCAAATGGTACCGCGGTGCTTGGTCTTGGCAATATTGGTGCACTCAGCGGCAAGCCCGTGATGGAGGGTAAGGGCCTCTTGTTCAAGATATATGCAGGTATCGACGTGTTCGATATCGAGGTTGACGAAACCGATCCCGACAAGTTCATAGAGGCCGTTAAGGCAATATCACCCACATTCGGTGGTATAAACTTAGAGGATATAAAGGCACCCGAGTGCTTTGAAATCGAACGCCGCCTTAAAGAGGAACTCGATATCCCCGTGATGCACGACGACCAGCACGGAACAGCCATCATATCGGCAGCAGGTCTTTTGAACGCATTGGAGGTGAACGGCAAGAATATTTCCGAGGTAAAGGTTGTGGTGAACGGTGCCGGTGCCGCTGCTATATCTTGTACCAAACTTTATATTGCACTTGGTGTGAAGAAAGAGAATGTGGTGATGCTCGACAGCCGCGGTGTCATCAACACCAACCGCACCAACCTCACCCCCGAGAAAATGGAGTTCGTTACATCGCGCACCGATATAAACACACTCGAGGAGGCAGTGAAGGGTGCCGATGTGTTCTTGGGCCTCTCAAAGGGCAACGTGCTGTCAAAAGATATGGTACGCTCAATGGCCAAGGACCCCATTGTGTTTGCGCTTGCCAACCCCACACCCGAAATCACATACGAGGATGCAATGGAGAGCCGCCCCGATGTGCTTATGAGCACCGGTCGTTCCGACTATCCCAACCAGATAAACAACGTAATAGGCTTCCCCTATATATTCCGTGGTGCGCTCGACACCGCATCCGTGGCCATTAACGAGGAGATGAAACTTGCCGCCGTGCGTGCCATAGCCGATTTGGCAAAACAGCCTGTTCCCGAAATTGTGAACAAGGTATATCACGTAAACCACCTCACATTCGGCCGTGACTACTTTATACCCAAACCTGTCGATCCTCGTCTGCTTGTTGAGGTATCCACAGCAGTGGCCAAAGCGGCCATAGAGAGTGGCGTGGCCCGCAAAACTATCACCGACTGGGATGCCTACAAAGAGCATCTGCTCGAGTTTATGGGCCGCGAGTCGAAACTCACACAGCAGATTTACGAAATGGCACGCACCGATGTGCAGCGTGTTGTATTTGCCGAGGGTGCCCACGCATCTATGATGAAGGCTGCCGTAAAAGCAAAAGAGGAGGGCATCTGCCAACCTATTCTTCTTGGAAACGACGAGATTATAGCAAAAATTGCAAAAGAACTCGGTTTGAGCCTCGAGGGAATAGAGGTGGTGAATCTGCGTCACCCCAACGAAGCTCCTCGTCGCGAGCGTTATGCAAGAATACTTGCCGACAAGCGCCAGCGCAAGGGCTACACCTTTGAGGAGGCCAACGATAAGATGTTCGAACGCAACTATTTTGGTATGATGATGGTGGAAACAGGCGATGCCGATGCATTCGTAACCGGTCTCTACACAAAATACTCAAATACCATCAAGGTGGCTAAGGAGGTTATTGGTGTGCAGCCTGGTTTTAACCATTTTGCCACTATGCACATCCTTAACTCAAAGAAAGGAACATACTTTGTTGCCGACACCCTCATCAACCGTGCACCCACAACAGATACACTTGTTGACATTGCACGCCTGGCCGAAAAATCGGTGCGCTTCTTCAACCACGAGCCCAAGATTGCAATGGTATCGTACTCAAACTTCGGCACCGACAAGGGTGGTAGCGCCGAAAATGTGCAAAAAGCCGTTGAGTATATGCACCGTGAGTTCCCCGATTGGAAAATCGACGGCGAGATGCAGGTGAACGTGGCTATGAACCGCGAGTTGCGCGACAACAAATATCCCTTTAACAAACTCAAAGGCGAGGAGGTGAACACTCTGGTGTTCCCCAACCTCAATTCGGCCAACTCATCATACAAGATGTTGCAGGCCCTGAGTCCCGACACCGAGATTATCGGTCCCATTCAGATTGGATTGAACAAGCCCATCCACTTTATAGATTTTGAGAGCTCGGTTCAGGAAATCCTTAACGTGACAGCCGTGGCAGCCATCGATGCTATGGTGAATAAGAGAAAATAAACATCTATAATCTAAAAAAAGAGTTCGCAATTCTGAAATTGCGAACTCTTTTTTTATTCTACCATCGGCAGGCTCTTTTTCCACCGCTCGGCATACGAGTCGAGTATGCCTCTAACGCATCGTCCAATGGTGGCGTAGTCCTCCTCCTTAAGGTTGGCAAGCGACACGCGTATGCTCCATTCGGGGCCGTCGAACCCGCCACCGTTGAGCACCACGAGCGATGTTTCCGTGGCAAGGCGATAGACAATATCGAGCGGGCTGTAGTTGAGGCGCAGGTAGTCGGCAAAATCGTTGCCATAAAACTTTTGGGCCCACACAATCAGGTCTATCTCGGAATAGTAGCCTGCGCGCAGGGTATCGGGCGGCAGGGTGAATCCCATACTCTCCCACAGCGTGTGCAACCGCTTTTGAATAATGCTGTACATATTCTCGCGGAATTTGTCCCCCTCGCGCTTGTCTATTATGGAGTAGAGCGCAAAGAGTGTCATCTGCATCTGCTGCGGCAGCGACAGCCCCGCTGTGTGGTTCAGTGCCACCTGGCGGCTGTCGGCAATCATACGGTCTACGAAACGCATCTCCTCTACGTTGTGACTTATTGAACCGTAGCGCTCCTGCAATTCTCCCTTGCGCTTGCGCGGGAGTCGTTTGAGCAAGGTGTCAAAGATGTTGTCGCGGTGCAGAGCGGTCACGGCAAGCCTCCAGCCTGTGGCACCGAAATATTTGGAGAACGAATATACGCATATGGTGTTATGTGGCAGGGCTGCATAGAGCGATTGGAAGCCCGGGACATATGTTGCATACACATCGTCGGTCACAATCATCAGGTTGGGGTTCCACCTCTCTACAATATCAACCAGTTGCGCCACAGTGTCGCTGCTTATGGCATAGCTTGGTGGGTTGCTCGGGTTCACAATGAACAGCGCCTTGTAGTCGGTGGAGCGCAGTTTGTTTATCTCGCGCTCGTCATACTGCCACAGGTGCAACCCATCCTTGTCCATCTTGTTGGCAGGTATGTTGGTTACGTCGTATCTGTATCGTCTCAATTGCGGAATCTCTATGTATGGGGTGAACACCGGTGTCATCAGCGCTATCTTATCTCTTTTCTGCAACAGGTAGTTCTGCTGCAGACTGTCAAATATATAGCACATTGCTGCCGTGCCGCCTTCGGTTGCGAAAAGGTCGGTTTCGCCCTGTGGAGGCCTTCCCGCGCACAGTTCCTGTGCAAGATAGTCGTTTACCGCAATCTCGCAGTGCTTGAGTATGCGGTCGGGCACGGGGTATTGGTCACCTATTATTCCCTCTACCCATTCGTGAACCAGTTCATCGGCATTGGCCTTGTGCTCTTCAATCATATAATCGTAGCACTTTTGTAGGAATATGGCACCTTCATTCTTTTGCTTGCCGGCAATGAATTGTGTAAACCGGCTTGCACAGCCCTGCTTTTGTGGCAGCCATGCAAGCCCTTCGGGGCTGTTGCCGCTGCGGCGGCACTCCTCTATGCCGAATTCTCCAAGCAGAAAGAATGCCTCGCGTGGCAGGATAGCCACCCAGTTGGGGTTGCCACGGCCTGCGTTCAAAAGCGTGCGCGTCATCTTGCGTATGCTCTCGTCGGCCAGCTCTATAAGGCGGTTCTTCAGTTCAAACGGGCTTATCTTCTCCATCTCCTTCTCAAAGTCGGGAGCATAGCTCTTCTGTGTCAGTAATCTGTTCATAATAGTATATTTATTAAGGTATTTATATCGTAGTTTACACAAGGTTGTCATTTCGACGACCGCGCGGGAGGAGAAATCTCATATTCCACGATGTTTTGAGTTCCCTCGTCGCTTCGCTCTGTCGGGATGACAATTTTGTATTTAGTGTAATATCGTATATAACCGTCTTTATTATATAGTTATTGACATAACAACACTATAATCACTCCCCACAGGATGAGCAACGTGTTGCCCACTGCATATGTAACCGTGTAGCCAAGCGCGGGGGTGTCGCTGCCTATCGTCTCCTGCAACGCGCCAAGAGCGGCAGTGGTTGTGCGTGCCCCTGCGCAGCAGCCAAGTGTGATGGCGGGGTGGAACTTGAACCAGTGCGATGCAATGTATATGCCTAACAATAGTGGTATGCTGCTTGCAAAAATTCCTGCGATAAAGAGTGAGAGGCCCACCTCCTTGAACCCTTCGATGAATCCCGGGCCCGCGGTAATGCCCACAACGGCTATGAATATGTTAAGCCCCAAATTGTTGAATACCCACAGGGCAGCATCGGGTATTGTACCTATTGTGGGGTGGTGCGACCGCCACCAGCCGAACACCAAGCCGGCTATGAGTGCGCCGCCGCTGCTGCTGAGGCTTATGGGCACACCGCCTATGTGCAGTGCAAGGCTGCCCACAATGATACCTATGAGAATACCCATACTCATAAACACCACATCGGTTGTTTCGCTGCTTGGTGCAGGGTAGCCAATCTCCTTGGCTGCAGGCTCGGCTTCGAATTTCTTGCCCACAATCTCAATCACGTCGCCCGTGTTCAGCTTGGTACCGTTGAATATGGGGATGTTCACTCCCATACGCATAATCTTCTGTATACTCACGCCGTGCATAAAGGGTTGTGCGCGCAGTTCGCCCACACTCTTGCCGTTAAAACTCATAGCGCGCTTGCGGCTGCTTGCGGCCACTCGTGTTCTTATCACCATAACCGGGAACTCCAATATGGCATCGTCATTCACTTCGCTGCCTATCCATTTCTCCTCGCCTATGGTATATTCTCGTCGGCCGCTGAGCACCACCTCGTCACCTATGCGCAACATCTCGTGCGGGCTTATGCTGTCGATTATTTTTCCATCCTTTCTTATGCGCTCCACAAAAAGACGTTTATCCTGCTGCTTGAAGAACCTCTCCAGCTCCTCCACACTGCGCCCATCGACAAACCACTCGTTCGCCACCTTGTAGGCACGGAACTCCACGAGGCGTTTGGCGGTTACGAACCCGGGCTTTTCGCTGTCGTCGCTGCCAAGGCTCTTTTCCAGTTCGCGGCAGGCAGCGCGCACCTTGTCGAAGCCGCCCAACAGACGCGGCCCTAATCTTGCGATAATCCACGCCGAGCCTGCTGTACCGAATATATATGTCACCGCGTAGGCCACAGGTATTATATTCACCATTTTCTCTTTGGCCGCTGCATCCACGCCGAGCCCGCGTATGGTGTCGTCGGCCACTCCTATAACCGCGCTTATGGTCTGCGAACCTGCCAACAGGCCTGCGGCCTCTCCTGCGCTGTAGCCCATAATGAGCGAAATAATCCAGGTGGAAAGGAGTATTAAAAAGCACATAACCACGGCAAAATATATCTGTGGCAATCCCTCCTTTTTGAGTCCGCTGAAAAACTGCGGCCCCACTTTATAACCTATGGCAAAAAGAAACATAAGGAAAGCGACGGGCTTGAGTGTGTTGCCTATGGGTATGTGCAGCTGTCCCACTACAACACCCACAAGCAGCACACTTGTTACAATACCGAGGCTGAACCCTTTTATGCGTATCTTCGCAATGAGAAATCCCACACCAATAGTAAGATATATTGCTGTTTCGGGGTGGGAACGTAATAGTTCTATTATCCAATTCATAAAATTATAATTATTATGAATGGAAACAAAAAAACGGTACCAAAGGTTCTTGGTACCGCCTGTAATAAAAACAAAAAGAGTTACATTATGATGTCGCGCAGCAGGTTCAGTTCGTGCGGTTTTGCTCCGCGTTCCAGCAATGTTGCGCAATCCTTGTCGAATGTTATAAGGAATTTTTCGTCGTTGCCGCATAGCTCCCTTGCCTTGCCATACAATTCGGAGGCACGCCTGTTGCTGCCGGCAATCCACTCCACGTGAGCCGCGTTCATATAGTCTATGTATGTGGCCTTTGGCTGTTCGAAAATCTTATTGTAGCAGTTGCGTGCCTGCTCCTCCTTGCCTGTGAGAAACGAACACCAGGCAATGGCACGCAAGGCATTTATATTCCCGGGGTTCAGATATTCCACCTTGAAGAAACGTGCAAACGCCTCGTCATATCGTTTTAGCGCAACAAGGCATTCGCCTGTTTGTCGCAGCAGAGGCAGCGATTCGGGTGTTACCTCCTCGGCAGTAAGATAGAAACTCAATGCCTCCTCGGGGTTGCCAAGCAGGCGGTGGCACTGGGCAATGTGTTGCAGTGTCCACACATTGTCGGGCTTTATGATGTCGGCACGAGTGTAGTAGTCAACGGCATCTTTGTATCTCTCCTCTTTTTGCAAACAGTAACCGAGTTCCTGATAGAATAGGGCGCTGCCTTCGCATAACCCCTCTCCTATGGCCTTCTCGTATAGCCTGCCTGCCTCGATAGCTTCGCTGTAGTAACCCTTGTTGGTGAGGTGGGTGAATATGCGCATCAAAGCCTCGGGCGAGTTTGTGAGCAATGCAAGATGTTCACTCTCCAACAGATTGAGCGATGTACCGAAGGGGTCGTGGAACTCCCTGCGAAAATCGGACAATTTGAAGAAACGGTACAAATCCTGTATGTACATATTGCTTATGCTCTGTGCCTCCTCAGTGGGCAGTTCTTTGGGCGTGATGCCCATTGCGCTGTTGCTGTCGTCGTTGCCCATCATCTCCTCGCTCAGCATCTTCATCTGCTCCTTTGGTATGCTTTGGAATGTGAGGCAGAAGGAGAATTTGTCGCTGTTGCAGAATACCGACGATGCAAATATGTTCTTCAGTATAGAATTCTTGCTCATAATGCCCGCGGGCAATGCCTTTGCCATTGCCGGGATGTGAGGCGAGAATGGGCGCAACCAGTTCTTCATCTCGCTAAAAAATGGGAATCTTTTCAGTTGCGAGAATGTGGTCATATACAAATCGGCACCCTCACTCTGCCAGGCGCTCATCTGCTCAATCTTCTTTTTTATGTTGCTGCTTTCGAGCCACTTTTCCCACTCGGGGTTCTTGTCCTCGTCACCTACGCTCTCGCTCACAATGTCTATTCCCAATTTGTCCTTGCCCAGGTTGGGGTTCTTGAGCATTGCCGGTATAATCTCCTCGCGCATCTTGCGGTCTATTTTGGCAGTTTCGCGGCATTGCAGTAACTGTATCTGCGCATTTTCCACAAAGCGCCTTGTGCCTTCATTGTCGCCCATACTCTCTATGGCGGCAACAAGTTCGGGGTAGTAGCCAATTTTTCTGTGATTCTCTTGCAAGGCAATTACAGCGCCCACGGTGGCTCTCACTGCCAGCATCATCTCGTCGTTTGTTGTTGCTGTAATAAGCGTCAATGCCTTTATGGGCTCGAAACATTTGAGCAGGCTCATAGTGATGGCGCTTATCACAATGGCACGGTCGTTCACGTTCAATGCAATGTCCTCTATAATTCTAACAAGGAGTTCGCTGTCACCTTTACGCCAGTTGGTGCTGCACCATATCATATGAAAAAGGGTGTCGAGCAATCGTTCGTGCTCCTCCTCGGCCTCGCTGTTGCCGGCCTCGTCGCCCTTCATCATTGATGCGAGTTCCCTTTTTTCGGTGTTGTCGCAAAGTGCTGCATAAACCCTTTCAAGTTTATCGAGGTTTTTGTACTTGCGGCGGTTCTGGTAATAGACGGTGGTGCTGTGCTCCGTGTGGCGGGCAACGGCTATAAGGTCGTTCAGCAGCACGCATTCGCCCGTGAGGCTGCGGTACATAGCCTCTCTCGTGGGGTCGGGGGTGCCTTCGCGCAAGTATTCGAGCATATAGTTATACGATGTCTCCATCTGGGTGAAACGTGTGCGCAAAGACCAGTCCTGCAGCTCCTCGATATCCTCTTTAAGGGTGTCGATAGCCTCCTTTAGTCTTCCTTTGTCTATATAAGACATAACCAAGCGGTTAATCTCCGCAATACGTTCCTTTTCCATTATATGCCCTGTGATTATAAACATAAACAGCGCGGAAAACCACGCTGTTTATGTAGGTTGTTATTTGAATAAATAATTATTCGCCTTTGATGGCTGCAACACCGGGGAGCACTTTACCCTCGATAGCCTCGAGAAGAGCACCACCACCTGTTGAGATATAAGACACCTGGTCGGCCATACCGAACTTGTTGATGCAAGCTACAGAGTCGCCACCGCCAATGAGCGAGAATGCACCGTTGGCGGTAGCCTTGCCGATAGCCTCGGCAATGGCACGTGAACCGGCTGTGAAGTTATCGAACTCGAATACGCCTGCGGGGCCGTTCCACAAAATGGTTTTTGCATCAACGATAGCTGCTGCAAAAGCCTTCTGTGCCTCTGGGCCTGCATCAAGGCCTTCCCAACCCTCGGGAATTGCACCTGCGGGGCATACCTGTGTGTTGGCATCGTTAGAGAAGTCGTCGGCAGCAACGCAGTCGGTAGCAAGAACAAGGTTCACGCCCTTGGCCTTAGCCTGCTCAATGATGTCGAGAGCCAGCTGCAACTTGTCGTCCTCAACGATAGAGCGGCCAATCTGTCCACCCTGAGCCTTTGCAAATGTATATGTCATACCACCGCAGAGGATGAGGTTGTCAACCTTGTCCATAAGGTTCTCGATGATACCAATCTTGGTAGAAACTTTTGAACCACCCATAATGGCTGTGAAGGGGCGTTTGATATCTTTGAGGATGTTGTCAACAGCCTGCACCTCTTTCTCCATAAGGTAACCGAGCATCTTGTTATCGGCATCGAAGTAGTCGGCGATAACGGCTGTAGATGCGTGGCGACGGTGAGCTGTACCAAAAGCATCGTTGATGTAGCAGTCGGCGTAAGAAGCGAGAGTCTTTGAGAACTCCTTCTGCGACTCCTTCATAGCCTTCTTTGCATCGTTGTATGCGGGGTCCTCCTTGTCAATGCCAACGGGCTTGCCCTCCTCCTCGGGATAGAAACGGAGGTTCTCGAGCATAAGCACCTCACCGGGCTTCAAAGCAGCGGCAGCCTCGGCAGCCTTTGCGCAGTCGGGAGCAAACTGAACTGCAACACCCAATTTCTCGGATACTGCATCAACAATCTGGCTCAAAGAGTATTTTGCATTAACCTTGCCTTTGGGCTTGCCCATATGCGACATGATGATGAGCGCGCCACCATCGGCCAATACTTTCTTGAGTGTGGGGAGTGCACCGCGGATACGTGTATCATCGGTAATCTTGCCCTCTTCGTTCAAAGGTACGTTAAAGTCAACGCGAACGATTGCCTTCTTTCCGGCGAAATTAAACTGGTCAATTGTCATAGTTACTGAAATTTAATATGATTAGTAATATTATCTATATTCACACTTACCTGGCACAAGGCCATTCCTTGCAAAAATAGTGTTTTTATTATAAATGAGGTAATAAATGGTAATAAAAATTATAAAAGAATTTTTGAAATCATATCACATAATTTATAACAATTTACATTTACACTAAATTTATTAATTCTTTTGGCTGTAATAGTTTCGTAAAACTCTATTTTGTTAATATATGTAGATATTCAACGGTAGAGTCTGCCAAATGATTGCGATTTTCCTTTTTGTCGGCTCTAAACCTCTGATACTCTTTTTGAAATACTTGATATTGACCATATTTACTCATTATATGCTTAATGGTTTCAACAGGCATCAATCCCTCATTGTTATATGATAGAACAATATATTTGAATTGTGCATCACGAATTAAATTTTCAAATGATTTCTGTACTCCGGCTTTACTGCAATAATTAGATTTGTTGTATTCTCTCAATCCTGTTTTACCCTTAGGTACAAATGGCTTATATTCGGCGATTGTATTTAGTAAATGATAATTGGCACCATACTGCCTTGCGTTGTATGGTGGATCAAGATACAAAATATCTCCCTTGATTTGTTTGATTAATTGGTTTGCATCCTGTTTGTAAACCTCGTGTTCATTACAATTAAGTTGAAAATAGGCGGGTTGCATAACAAGTTTCTTTTGTGCCGATTTCTTTAGGTGTTTAAGAAATGCACCATACACAGATGCGGTATTTGCAATCTTATCCGCACATTCAATCAAGCTGCATATGAGAAAATAGTATATATCGTCTGAAATGTCTCCGTTAATTTTCCAGTTTTCAATAGTAGTTCTTATCGCATCTATTTTCTTCCCATTCTCGTCAGAGAAGTATTGTCTGTTATTGCCCCCACCAAAACAATATTGAGTATATATAAAACCATCCTCTATTCCTTCAAGTGAATTAAGTTTGTTTATATATTCATCTTTGCCTTCAAAATCTTTATGGTTGCCAATGTAATTGCGGTTTAGAACATAACTATAATATTCAATGTCGTTCGAAATTACTTTGCGTACCTGTGTCTTGAAATGACGACCAACAATACCTGTGCCTGCAAATAGATCGCAAAACACAAGTTGCGAAAGATCGTCACCAACAATACTTTTTATGGCTTTATCAATAAAGTCGAGCAGTGAATATTTCGAGCCAATGTAGTTCATTATTTAATACGGCGTATTTGTGAATATCAAATCGTTCCCATTATCTGTAACTTCTATATATTCTAATGGCAAACAGATTCCATTGTATTGAGCGTTAAAATTATAAAATGCTTGTTTTGTAACCCGGCTTAGGTTTGAAGCTGCGCAGATTAATACAGGACGAATTGTGCTCGGCCTGTTAGAGATATAATATTGCTGTATCCAATCTATATAACGAGAAATTTGCCTTATGTTGTCAGCTGATGCCGGTCGTGCTTTTAATTCTATCGGTACTATCTCTCTATCTATATCATCGTTCCTTTTGGAGAACATAATATCTATTCTTTGCATTCCAACACCACAAGATACCTCATTGCCCAGCCATTCTATAACCTGATGGGTTGTATTTAGAGCTGTATCGAGAGATTTGTGGTTGCCCAAATTTTGGGTAATAAACATTTGCAAGTGTGATTCGTATGCTTTGTTATTAGCTTTTTTGTTTAATAATCTGGGTAATATGTTAAATGTGATATGTGTATCACCTGTATAATTACTTGGTTGCGTGTCGAGTGCAATTTGTTTGTTGTTGCTATAAGAGTAACTATTACCAACAATATGTTGGTTGCTGTTCTTTGCTCTAATAAGCCCAAATAATCGTTCGGCTTCATATATGGTAATCATCGTGTTTCCGCGATTACCTTTTAGCTTCCTATAGATTAAACTCCACAACATTTGATTAGGAGCAATTATTCCTTTAATTTCATCTAATGCTTCCCATTCTGTAACACCTTCGGAATACACTTTATATGGTTTAATTCTTGCCCTAAAAGTCAAATTTTTGCCTAACTCATTGAATAAATACTGTGCAGCCCCGCTTGGTTCATGAAATGGAGAACTGCTTATCTCATATATACCATAAAATTTACCTTCCCTCCCTTTTGTGGCTTGAACGTAGAATATTACAAAGTCGCCAATTCGTACCCGACTAAAATCTGCCATCATAGACACTAAGCCATTTTCAGTCTGCGGGTGTAATCGAGAACCGGCACCCCCATTGAAATCTATATCTTTCTCCTTAGAACCTGTACCAACGAACATATATTTCAAATGTACTTTGAAACTTTGTTCATCTACAATAAAAACATGGGTAGTCATAAAATTCTCTACTTATTCAGTTGGATACAGCTTTTTCATTATAAATTCAGCCGTATGCTCAGAAGATTCCTTTGAAACTCTTGCAACGCACTCTTTTCTATATGCAACAGGGTCGTATTGATAGCATCCTACACAGCCCAAATCTTCGGTGTATTTTTCATCACCTTCGTAGAAGGGATACGGGTTACCTTTAATATTTTGCGCATTCCATCTTTTTCCGGTTTGTTTACACTCTTTGCATATTTGGCGCTTTACGTCGTTTGCAGCCTTACATAATGGCTGAAAGTCGTTAATATGTTGTGTTGAAGGATTGGAAACACGCCAATCTACTTTTCTGCCATCTTTATGGTCAATTTCAATTTTTGTGTTTTCGGAGAATCCACAAACACCCAACATAACACATCGTTGTGTCTTGTAAAAATCTTTTATATCTTTACGAATGTTTTGATTAAATGTCTTATCGGTTCTAAATCCGGCTAATCTAATAGCGTCGATAGAGTTTCCGCTTGTGATAGATTTGTCAAATTCTAAATTATATTTTTTTGCTAAGGCTGAACTTGCCCTACACCAGCTACCCCCATTCCCTAACTGTAAATCGGTATATTCTCCTGTAAACTCGGTAGAACGAACCCATCTGCTTTCTCCTTTTTCGTTTGGGCTTGCCAGTTTTATGAATAATTCGGTTTTTGTCATATTCTATATTTTCTTGAATACAAAAATGTATTCGTGTTTAAATAAAAAATAATCACTTTTAAGAGCTCGATATTTCCAAATATCTTGTGTTCCTAACTTTCCTCTGTTCCCTTCAATGTTCTTTATAATGATACCTTTCATTTTTACCTTTAGTTTTTGCCGAATGGAGTTCATAATGAGGAATGCAAGAGGAATAACTTCGCTTTTCTTATATACGTCACCTGCTACAACTGCAAAATAACTATTCTTTTTTAAATATTGAAAGCCATTGCATATGGCATCAGTTACTTTTTCTATGAATAAATCTATTTTAGAAATGTTTGATAAGTCTCTTTCATCATCAGTAAATTTTACGATATCTAAATATGGCGGGTGGGCTATCATAAAATCAACTTGTGATTTGTTTCTCTTGGCAAGCCAATTCTCAATGTTTGTAGCAAAATCATTTGAATCTGTTACATCTGCGTTTTTGATTTCATAATCAATGGCAGGACTATCGCCCATTGTGTCGTTCACATATTTTATGATTTTTTCGTTTATGTCAAAACCTATATAATCCCTTTTAAGATTTTCGCATTCAAAAAGAGTGGTCCCACTCCCTGAAAACAATTCCAAAACCGTGTCGCCAATATTAGTATATCGTCGTATTAATTGATTGGGAATTTGAGGAACAAAATTGCCGTGGTATATATTTTTGTGCTTGCCTCCTTTAGCCCTTTCGGGTATTATCCACAAGCTATCTACATTCATGTCGGTTTGCTTCCAATTTTCGATATTTATTTCGTTGCTCATAGTGAATACAAATTTATAAATAAAACGATAATAGGCAAAAATAAATATACCTTCTCTTAGCCTTTTTGATACTCTTTGCAAAACTCCTTGAGTCCACACTCGCCACACAGCGGTGTGCGTGCCTTGCAGGTGTATCGCCCGTGCAGTATGAGCCAATGGTGTGCCTTGGGCACAATATCCGCGGGCAGGTATTTCATAAGCGTTTTTTCCACGCTGTAGGGGGTGGTGCAGCGCTTGGGTACAAGCCCTATGCGGTGGCTCACGCGGAACACGTGGGTATCTACCGCCATAGCGCTCTTGTTGAACACCACGGCCTGTATTACATTGGCTGTTTTCCTTCCCACGCCGGGCAGCGTTACGAGCTCCTCCAGTGTGGCGGGCACTTCACCGCCAAAGTCGCTGCACAGCTTTTGCGCCATACCCACAAGATGCTTTGCCTTGTTGTTGGGGTACGATATGCTTTTTATGTAGTTGAAAACCTCGTCGGGGTGGGCGGCTGCCAGTTCCCGGGGAGTGTCGTAGCGTGCAAAGAGGTCGGGCGTAACCATATTCACCCTCTTGTCGGTGCATTGTGCCGACAGTATCACGGCTATGAGCAGTTCAAACGGGGTGGAGTAGTTGAGCTCGGTTTCGGCTATGGGCATAGCCACCTCGAAGTACTCTATTACCTTTTTATATAGTTCGGCGGTTTTCATAATTATTCTATAAAGTATTATGGCTGCTTGCAATCGCAAACAGCCATAATGCAAATGATTAAATAGTAAATTCTCTTATCTCGCAGTTGCCCATAAGCGTAACGTCGCGGTGTGTCACACCCTCAAGCCCCGCCTGCATAATGCGGCAGAAGAAACCGTGGCTGAAGGCAAGTACCCTCTTTCCGGGGTACTCCTTTCGCACCTTCTCAAGGAAGGCTTGTGCCCTTTGTGTCATTGACTCCTCGGTCTCCACCGTTTCGTTTAGCACGGCTCCTTTAATGGGTGTTCCTGCAAGGTTGCCAAGGTCGCGCTCGCGCAACAGCGGCTCTTTTATGAATGTGCACTCAATTCCGTCGAGGGCAATCTCGGCCGTGTCCAAGCAGCGTTTAAGGTCGCTGCACAGCACCACGTCGAAAGTCATATTTGCAAGGCGGGGGCGCAGGCTCAATGCCTCCTCTTTGCCCTTTTCCGACAGGTGCCCGGGGGTTTGCCCTTGGAACAAGCCTTTTGAGTTCTCTATGGTTTCGCCGTGGCGTACAAGGTATAGTGTCGTGCTCATAGTGCGTTTTTGTGATTTATAAAAAAAGTCGGCGACCGTTTTGTTTTGGTGCCGACTCTTTATTCTGTTTTTTAATTAGCGCTTTCAAAAAGTTTCAAGAATCGGACATCGTTCTCGCTGAAGAGTCGCAAATCCTTTACTTGATATTTGAGGTTGGTGATACGCTCGATACCCATACCGAATGCGTAGCCCGAATACTCTTTGCTGTCTATGCCGCAAAGTTCAAGCACGTTGGGGTCCACCATACCGCAACCAAGAATCTCCACCCAACCTGTACCTTTGCAGAAGGGGCAACCCTTGCCACCGCAGATGTTGCAGCTGATGTCCATTTCGGCGCTGGGCTCGGTGAAGGGGAAGTACGAGGGGCGCAGGCGTATCTTGGTATCCTTGCCGAACATCTCCTGCGCAAAGAGCAAGAGCACCTGCTTAAGGTCGGTGAACGACACGTTTTTGTCTATATACAAGCCTTCCAACTGGTGGAAGAAACAGTGTGCACGGTAGCTGATGGCCTCGTTGCGATATACACGGCCGGGTGCCATAATGCGGATAGGGGGCTTGCTTGCCTCCATCACGCGGCTCTGCACGCTACTGGTGTGGGTGCGCAGAATTATGTCGGGGTGAGCCTCCACAAAGAATGTATCCTGCATATCGCGTGCGGGATGGTCCTCGGCAAAGTTCATCGACGAGAATACGTGCCAGTCGTCCTCAACCTCGGGGCCATTGGCAATGGAGAATCCCAGACGGGCAAAAATATCCACAATCTCGTTCTTTACAATAGTCAATGGGTGGCGTGTGCCAAGCGTAGCGGGGTAGGCGGGGCGTGTTAAGTCTATTTCGCACTGCTCATCGTCGCTTGTCTCAAGCTGCTCCTTAAGGCTGTTTATGTGTTCCTGAATAGCGGTCTTGAGCTCATTCAGTTTCACACCCACCTCTCTCTTCTGCTCGGCAGGTACCTCGCGGAACTGTGCCATAAGGCCGTTGAGAATACCTTTCTTACTCAAATATTTCAAGCGTAGCGCCTCCAATTCCTCGGCATTGGCAGCTGTCACGCCCTTAATCTCCTCAAGCAATAAATTTATCTGCTCTAACATATCTGTTATTTTATAATTTCAAAAAAGTTCATTGTGCGGTGGCGCATAACAACACCGAACCGCAATAGTTTTGCAAATGTAGTCAATTATGCCGAAAATATGAATAACCACCCCGATTTTATTTCCTCAAATTAAGCCTATATTCCGCTTTTTTTCTGAAAATCCCCACAAAATGTGCAAAAGAGTTTGCTTATTGATATTTTTTTATCAAATTCGCATTTTCGGAGAAAGTTTTACAAAAAGGGAGGAATTATGGAATACAAGGAAATTGACAATGGCGTTGAAGATTTGTTGGCAACGCTGTCGCGCCGTCTTTCAACCGAGGATATCGGCAGAATCAGAGCAGCCTATGAACTTGCACGCGAGGCCCACAAGGAACAGCGTCGTAAGTCGGGCGAGCCATACATTATACACCCCATAGCCGTAGCACGTATTGTGGCCGATGAGTTGCGCCTGGGTGCCAACCCCATAATAGCGGCTTTCCTGCACGATGTGGTTGAGGATACCCCCTACACAATAGAGGACATAGAGGAGCGTTTTGGTGCCGATGTGGCTTTCCTTGTAAATGTTATAACGAAGAAAAAGAAACAGCACTACGACTCGTCGAAGCAGATTGACAACTACAAGCAGATGCTCGACTCCATCCACTACGATATCCGTGCCCTGCTCATTAAACTATCCGACCGCCTGCATAATATGCGCACGCTCGACAGTATGCGCCCCGACAAGCAGATGAAGATTGCCGGAGAAACCGACTATTTCTATGCCCCCCTTGCCCATCGTTTGGGCCTCTACCATATAAAACGCGAGCTTGAGAACCTCTCCTTCCGCTATCGTTGCCCGCGCGAGTATGAGCTCATTGAGCGCCTTCTTGCCGAAGAACAGGCTCAAAAAGAGCAGGCCCTTGCTCCCTTTGTGCAAAAAATAGAGGAGATGTTGCAGCGCAGCGGCATATATATGGGCCGCACCGAGCTCATTTGCCGTGGCCCGTATAACACCTGGAAGAAGATGCACGCATCGGGTTGCGACTTCAAGCACGTGGAGGGTAAATTCTATATACGCATAATATACCCAAACACCCACGACTACTCCGAAAAGGATATGAGCCTTAAAATATACTCAATGCTCACCGATACCTTCAAGGAGAAACCGGCATCGGTAGCCAACTTCATAGACTCTCCCAAGGAGAACGGCTACCAGAGCTTCCACGTGAAGCTGCTCACCGCCCACGGCTCCTGGGAAGAGGTACATATATCATCGGAACGTATGGTGCGAAAGTCGCAGTTCGGTTGTGTGGCCGAGAGCTCCGAGAGCAACATCACCAATTGGCTCGAAAAATTCAAACTTGTGCTTCAGGATATAGCCTTCCACGGCAAGGAGGTTGAGTATATGGAGGGTGTTACATCCTCGTTCTACAACGACGACATTATGGTGTTCACCCCTAAAGGCAATTGTGTGATTCTGCCCACCGGTGCCACAGCCCTCGATTTTGCATTCGAAATACATAGCGAGCTTGGCGCCCACGCCCAATATGCCCGCGTTAACGGAACCCTCTGTTCCATAAAGACTGTTCTCAAGCGCGGCGATTGTGTGGAGATAGGGCAAAGCGAGAAAGTGGTTCCCAAAAGCGACTGGCTGCAACACGTATCAACCTACAAAGCAAAATCGCGCCTAAACAGCATACTCAACAAACAGCGCAAACTGCCATACGAGCGTTGCGAAAACTGCCACCCGTTGCCGGGCGACGAGGTGATAGGCTTCAAGAAAGAGGATGGCAACATCATAGTGCACCGCCGCGACTGCAAATCGGCAATCAGGCTTGCATCGCAGCACGGCGACGATATCATCCCTGTAAATTTCGAGGAGGACAACGATTTTCTCTACCCCGTAAAAATCAATATCAAGGCTGTTGACCGCTATCACCTGCTCATAGATATTGTGGAGTGCATAACAAACAAACTAAGACTATCCCTCTCTCACATATCAACCGAGTGTGTCGATGAGATTGTGACCTGCTCGGCAACCTTCTCGGTACACTCCTCGGCCGAACTGCAAGAGGTAATCTCGAATATTTCCGACATCGACGGTGTGGATGAGGTGAGCCAGCGAATAGAGTAGTGCTGTCGTTCATCTCCCTGCAAAATAGGCTGCTAAAAATTTAGCAGCCTATTTTGTGTTAAGTTACTTGTTCCAAATCTCCCACGAAGCCAACGCCTGCAGGTACCACATTTCGTACCCGCTCTTGGTGGCGGCGCCCTGCGCTGCTCCTTTTTGCAAGAACAGGGTGTTTTCGGGGTTATATACAATGTCGTATAGCAGATGACTCTCGTTCAGTTGCTCATAAGGGATTGCAGGGCATTGGTCTATGCCGTGTCCCACCATTCCAAGCGGTGTGCAGTTTATTATGAGCGTATGGGTGCGCATAATCTCCTCGGTGAGCTGCTCGTATGCAATAGCCTTTTCGCTTGCCTTGCGCGAAACAAAAATATACTCAATATCCATCTGCGT
Source organism: Bacteroidaceae bacterium (assembly GCA_017536765.1). GTDB lineage: Bacteria > Bacteroidota > Bacteroidia > Bacteroidales > Bacteroidaceae > HGM04593. Next base: position 13,417 of record JAFXGV010000014.1, on the reverse strand, counting down.
TAGCGAGTAGGCAACAGCCTTTGACACTCCGCCTGTGCCCAAGATAAGCGCTTTTGTGTGCTTGCCTTTTGTGAGCGGCTCTAATGAGCGTGTAAAGCCTATCACATCGCTGTTGTGCCCGTAGAGGTGCGGTGTGCCGTCGGCATCGTGCTCCACCTTCACCACGTTTACAGCCTGTATCCCTTCGGCGGCAGGGCTCAACCCCTCAAGAAAGCGCATTACCTGCAGTTTGTATGGTATGGTCACATTGAATCCCTGCAACTGCGGGTGGCTCTTCAATACCTCGCGCAAATCCTCTATGCACTCTATTTCAAACGGAATATATTCGGCGTTTATCCCTTCGTCGGCAAATTTCTTGTTGAAGAAAGCGGGTGAGGCCGATTGTCCAAGAGGGTAGCCGATTATTCCATACTCTTTTTTCTCCATAACTTCATTTTTAACAACGAGAGCGGCATTCAGCCGCCCTCGTTGTGTTATCATAATATTCTGTTAACAGGATTAACGCTCCAGGTAATCCTTTATGTTCTGCTCTATGCGTTCTTCAATGTGGTCGGTGTCGCCCTTTACGAAAGGCTTGCCCACAATGTGCTCATATAGCTCAATGTAACGCTCCGATACGCTCTTTACATATTCGTCGCTCATTTCGGGCACCTGCTCGCCATCGCGCCCCATAAAGCCGTTGTCTATGAGCCACTGGCGCACGAACTCCTTCGACAGTTGTTTCTGCGGCTCACCCTTTTCGAACTTCTCCTCGTAACCGTCGGCATAGAAATAGCGTGATGAGTCGGGGGTGTGAATCTCGTCTATCAAGTAGATTTTGCCATCGCGTTTGCCGAACTCGTACTTTGTATCTACAAGGATGAGGCCCTTCTCGGCTGCCATCCGGCTGCCGCGCTCAAAGAGGGCATATGTGTATTTTTCCAACTGCTCGTAATCCTCCTTGCTCACGATGCCCTGTGCAATAATCTCCTCTTTGGAGATATTCTCGTCGTGGCCTTCATCGGCTTTGGTTGTGGGGGTGATAATGGGGGTGGGGAACTTCTCGTTCTCGCGCATACCGTCGGGCAGTGCCACGCCGCAGAGCGAGCGGCAACCATTCTTGTACTCTCTCCAGGCGCTGCCGGTGAGGTAGCCGCGAATAATCATCTCCACGCGGAATCCCTCGCACTTTATTCCCACGGTCACCATAGGATCGGGAGTGGCAAGTTTCCAGTTGGGCACAATGTCGGCTGTTGCATCGAGGAAGGTGGCTGCAATCTGGTTCAGTACCTGTCCTTTGAAGGGGATGCCTTTGGGCAGCACCACGTCGAATGCCGAAATGCGGTCGGTGGCCACCATTACCAATTTCTCGTCGTTGATATCGTAAACATCACGCACTTTTCCGTGATATACACTCTTTTGTTTCTTAAAGTGAAACTCGGTGTTAGTTAATGCTTTTGCCATAATGTATATATGTTTTTATTGTTCGGTGGGTTTGTTATCCTCTTTATGTCTCTTTTCGTAGCTCTCGTATGCATCCACAATGCGTGTCACCAATTTGTGGCGCACAATATCCTTCTTGCCAAGTGTGACGAACCCTATGCCTTTTACATCCTTCAGAATCTTTGTTGCCTGCACAAGGCCCGAGTTCTGGTGCTGCGGCAGGTCTATCTGCGTGAGGTCGCCCGTGATAATCATTTTAGTGTTGCTGCCCATACGGGTGAGGAACATCTTTATCTGCTGCGGGGTGGTGTTCTGCGCCTCGTCGAGTATCACAATGGCATCGTTCAGGGTGCGGCCACGCATAAATGCAAGCGGCGCTATCTGTATTACGTTCATCTCCATAAACTCCTTGAGCTTTGCCATTGGAATCATATCCTCCAGGGCATCGTACAAGGGCTGCAGATAGGGGTCTATCTTGTCGCGCATATCGCCCGGCAGGAACCCCAGTTTCTCGCCTGCCTCCACTGCGGGGCGGCTGAGTATTATTTTCCTTATCTCCTTGTTCTTGAGTGCGCGCACTGCAAGGGCTATTGCCGTGTAGGTTTTTCCGGTGCCGGCAGGGCCCACTGCAAACAGCATATCGTTCTTCTTGAACTCCTCTACCAGACGGCACTGGTTCTCGCTTCGTGGGTATATGGGCTTTCCGTTTATGTTGTAAACGATAACATTGCTGTCGTTGCCTTTGTCACTCTTTTTGCCGTTCACGGCATCTATTATGGTCTCCTCGCTCAGGCTGTTGTATTTGGTGCAGTACTCTGTGAGCCTCTCCACCACCTTTACAAAGCGCTCCAGTTCCTCCTCGTCGCCAATGGCTTTTATCACATTGTCGCGTGCCACTATGCGCAACTTGGGGTGCAATTTTTTGAGCATCTGCAGGTGTGTGTTGCCTGCACCATAGAAACCAACGAGGTCTATGCCATCGAGTATTATGTGACGTTCAATCATCTAACGGCTGCCCTCCTTCAATTATTTGCGTTTAACCTCGGCCTCAAATCGGCGTGCAGCCTCGCCGCCCTGGCTGCAAGAGCAGGGGCCTGTGATGCAACCACCCGGGCAAGACATCACCTCCACCATCTTTGTGGGGCATTTGCCTGTTTTTGCATATGCACGCAACAGGGCAATGTTCTTCTTGTTGAGGTCGGCAATAACCGTCCCCTCCAGTTCGGCCTGGCCTATGTAGTTCTTCACGGCAGTGAATACACCGGTTGTCTTTGCAAAATTGTGAGCATCCTTCGATGCAACCTCGGTAGGTGTGTAGGGGATGGATGTTTCAATATCCACGCCCATACCCTGGATAACCGAGTCGAGCTCGCGGAAGGTCCACACGAAATCCACATTGGCATCCTCTATACCCTCGGCTTTCTTCGATGCACAGGGGGCTATGAACACCGTTACGCAGCCGGGGAATTTCTCTTTGGCATACTCGGCGGTGTAGTGCATAGGCGAACCTGTTGACGATACATATTTCACAAGGTCGGGTATGTGCTTGCGTGCAAGGTTCACATATGCGGGGCAGCAGCTTGTTGTCATAAACGCAGCGCCCTCCTCAATCTTCTCCTTCAACTCCTCGCTTTCGCGGCGTATTGTCTCCTCGGCACCATATGCCACCTCAATCACATCGCTGAAGCCTATGGCTTTGAGGGCACCGTAAACCTGCTCGCTCGGCTGGCCGAACTGTGCAAGCACGGCGGGGGCAACCATTGCAATCACCTTCTCGCCACTGCGTATGCGCTTGAGAACGTCGAACACCTCGCATTTGTCGAATATGGCACCAAACGGGCAGGCGTTGAGGCACTTGCCGCAGTAGATGCACTTTTCGGGGTCTATGTGCTCCACGCCATACTCGTCCTTTGAGATGGCCTTCACGGGGCACGCCTCCTCGCAAGGTACGGGCATATAAATGATTGCGTGGTAGGGGCACACCTGGTGGCACTTGCCACAGCTTATACATTTGTCGTGGTCAATGTGAGCCTTGCCGTCGTTGTCGTAGTAGATGGCATCCTTGGGGCAGTTGGTGTAGCAGGGGCGTGCAGCGCAACCGCGACACAGGTTCGACACTTCATAGTTTGTCTTGATGCACGATGAACAAGCCTCGTCCATCACGTGCAGAATGTCCTTCCCTTGCGAAATGTTCTCGCGGTCCATCATACGCTGCGCGTAGTGCTGCAGAGAATCTATTTCGTCATACTCGTCTTTCATCGAGAAACCGAGCATAGCCATTGTTTTGTACTTCGTAACCGCACGCTCTTTGTGTATGCAGCAACGGCCTTGCGGCTTTTGGTTACGGGGATGAAGCAGGTAGGGTAGGCGGTCTATCTTCTCAACGAGTTCGTCGTTCTTCCACATAGATACCAATTCTGCCAAAAGACGATATCTTACAAACATAACATTATTATTATATGCCATAGTCTTTAAGAATAAATGTGTTTTTATATGCCGTTAAAGGGAACTGCCACGCGCAAATCATCTGCCCGATTAAATACACAGTTCCAAAATTTGCTGTAAAAATAGTTAAAAAAACTTTGTTTCTTGTATTTTTGCAATAATGTTTCTCGCGAAAAGTAAAAAAAATGAATAAAACGGAGTTTTCGGCCATAATGGAGCGCCTCACGGCAGGCGAAATAATGGAAAAGCACCATTGGCTTTCCCTCCTCTCGCTCCCCGCAGGCGAGGAGCGTGCAGCCCTTGCCACCCTTGCCGCCACTGTGGCCCGCGAGCACTTTGGTCGCGGTGTTTTTGTGCGCGGGCTCGTGGAGATAAGCTCATACTGCAAGAACAACTGCTACTACTGCGGCCTGCGCTGTGCCAACAAAGAGGCATCGCGCTACCGCCTCACCAAGGAACAGATACTTGCCTGCTGCAGGCAGGGTGCGGAACTCGGCTTCAATACATTTGTTTTGCAGGGTGGTGAGGACCCCCTGCAAACCGACCGCTTCATAACCGATGTGGTGGCAGCCATCCATCGTGAATACCCCGAAAAAGCAATCACACTATCGGTGGGCGAGCGCAGCCGTGAAGCCTATGCCGCCTTTCGCGCAGCCGGCGCCGCGCGCTATCTTTTGCGCCACGAAACGGCCTCTCCCTCCCATTATGCCCGCCTGCACCCGGCCTCAATGAGTGACGCGCACCGCAAGCACTCTCTTTTCACGCTGAAAGAACTCGGCTACCAGGTGGGCAGCGGTATGATGATAGGCTCCCCGTGGCAAACGCCCGAACACATAGCCGAGGATTTCGTTTTTCTTGATAAATTGCAGCCGCAAATGATAGGCATAGGGCCCTTTATTCCCGCTGCAGGCACCCCCTTCGCCACATCACCGGCAGGCAGTGCCGAACTTACCCTGTTGCTGCTCTCGCTCCTGCGCTTGCGTTTCCCTAAAGCCCTCATTCCCGCCACCACAGCCCTTGCCACCCTGCTGACCGACGGAATGGAGCGTGGCATCCTGGCCGGTGCCAACGTGGTGATGCCCAACCTGTCACCAATGGATGTGCGCGACAAATATTCCATATACAACAATAAAAAAAGCAGCGGCAGCGAGTCGGCTCAAAGCCTGCAACTGCTTGCCGCCCGTCTTGGAGAAATAGGGTACCACATAGATTACGGCAGGGGGGATTTCCCTGCGTGATGAATGGTGGGCTTGTTGCCGCATTTTTTTGCATCAAAAGGTGTTATTACTGTCAGGAGTGGCGCTTTACAACCGCTCTCGGCCGTTTATTTCTAAGATAATTCCCCCTTCTGCGGTTCTTTTTCAAAAAAAATATGTAACTTGCACCTCAATTTTAGAAGAGGGTGTCGGCGTGCCTTGCAGGCGGGTGCGGTGCCCGTAAAACGGGGAAGATATGTATAACGCAAAATCATTAAAAGCCGAAGAATTCATAAGCGACAGTGAGATTCGCTCCACAATAGAGTATGCAGCCGACAAGGCCGGTGACAGGGAATTGGTGAAAAGTATTTTGGAAAAGGCGCGTGCCTGCAAGGGTATTACCCACCGCGAGGCTGCCGTTCTGCTCGAGTGCACCGATGCCGATTTGATAGAGCAGATGTATGCGCTTGCGCGTGAGATAAAGCATAAGTTCTATGGCAATCGCATAGTGATGTTTGCTCCTCTTTACTTGTCGAACTACTGCGTTAACGGCTGCGTATATTGCCCCTATCACGCAAAGAACAAAACCATACATCGCAAGAAACTTACCCAGGAGGAGATACGTGCCGAGGTGATAGCCCTGCAGGATATGGGGCACAAGCGTTTGGCATTAGAGGCGGGCGAGCATCCTTTGATGAACCCCATCGAATATATCCTGGAGAGTATTAAAACCATATATAGCATAAAGCACAAGAATGGTGCGATACGCCGTGTGAATGTGAACATTGCCGCCACCACGGTTGAAAACTACCGCCGCCTTAAAGAGGCCGGCATTGGCACATATATCCTGTTCCAGGAGACATATAACAAGGTAAACTACGAGGCGCTTCACCCCACAGGCCCCAAAAAAGATTATGCCTACCACACCGAGGCTATGGACCGTGCAATGCAGGGTGGCATAGACGATGTGGGCATTGGTGTGCTCTTTGGCCTGGAAACCTATCGCTACGATTTCATCGGTCTGCTTATGCACGCCGAGCATCTTGAGGCAACATACGGTGTGGGCCCGCACACTATAAGTGTTCCCCGCCTGTGCGCAGCCGACGACATCGATACCGCCGATTTCAAGAACGCGGTGCCCGACGAAATTTTCCACAAGATAGTGGCCATTATACGCATAGCCGTGCCATATACCGGTATGATTATTTCCACACGCGAGAGTGTGAAGAGCCGCGAGAAGGTGCTGGAGCTTGGAATATCGCAAATAAGCGGTGGCTCGCGCACAAGTGTGGGCGGTTACGTTACCGAGGAGAGCGAGGAGGAAAACTCCGCGCAGTTCGACATTGCCGACCATCGCTCGCTCGACGAGGTGGTGGGTTGGTTGCTCGACCTCGACCATATTCCCTCGTTCTGCACAGCCTGCTACCGCGAGGGGCGCACTGGCGACCGTTTTATGACATTGCTTAAAAACGGGCAGATATCGAACTGCTGCCTGCCCAACGCACTGCTCACGCTCAAAGAGTATCTGAAGGACTACGCATCGCCCGAAACACGTGCCAAGGGCGAGGCTATGATAAAAAGGCTGTTGAATGATGTGCCTAACGAAAAGGCCCGCGCCACGGCAGCCAAGTATCTCGATGCCATAGAGAATGGCGAGCGCGATTTCCGTTTCTAACACTTTGGCCCTATGATAACCACAGCCCGCTCCTCACGCTACCATATAGGAATTTTCGGCCGCCGCAATGCCGGAAAATCCTCGCTCATAAACGCCCTCACGGGGCAACAGGTATCCATTGTGAGCGATGTGGCAGGCACTACCACCGATGTGGTGTGGAAAAACATAGAACTCCCCGGCATAGGCGCTGCCGTAATTGGCGACACTGCGGGCTACGACGATTGCGGCCCGCTTGGGGATATGCGTGTCGATAGCACTCGCCGTGCCATTGCCCGCATAGACCTCGCATTAGTGCTGCTCAGTGGCAACCCTGCCGATGCGGCGGTGGAAAAGGAGTGGCAGCAGCTGTTTGCCAAAGCCGATGTGCCCGTGATATATCTGCTTGCCCGTAGCGACGAGGGCGCAACTGCATTACAGGAGTGGGGCAGTGCATTGTCGGCCGATGTCATTCCCGTTTCTGCCGTTACAGGCGAGGGGTTGCCACAGTTGCTCGAGCGCATAGCCGCCTGCCACAGCAACGATGCCAATATAGAAGATATAACACACTCGCTTGTGAAGGCAGGCGATGTGGTTCTGTTGGTGATGCCTCAGGATGCCCAAGCTCCCACAGGTCGCCTTATAATGCCGCAGGTGCAGACACTGCGTAACCTGCTCGACAAACATTGTATGCCCGTGTGCTGCGCTCCCGAGGAACTGCCACGCCTGCTATCCTCGCTCAAGGAGCCTCCTGCACTGGTGATAACCGACTCGCAGGTGTTCCCACAAGTGAAGCAGCAGATACCGCAAGGCACACGCCTCACATCCTTTTCTGTGCTTATGGCGCGCCACAAAGGCGACATCGACACTTTCCGCGCAGGCGCAACCCGTCTGCTTGCATTGGGTGGCAACAGTCGTGTGCTCATAGCCGAGGCCTGCACCCATATTCCCGCCAACGAAGATATTGGGCGCGTGAAGCTCCCCCGCCTTCTTCGTAAACGCTTTGGCGACAATTTGCAAGTGGATATAGTGTCGGGCAACGATTTTCCGGCCGACCTTTCTCCTTATGATATAGTGATACACTGCGGTGCCTGTATGTTCACCCGCCGCCACGTGCTGTCGCGTGTACGTCAGGCGCGTGCACAAGGCGTGCCCATCACAAATTACGGTATTGCAATAGCTGCCCTCACGGGAATTCTCCCCGACATTGTTTATTAACCTGACAAACGCCTGCCTATGAAAAGAGTTCTACCAATACTGCTGCTTGTTCTTCTATCCCTGCCGCTTGCGTCACAAAAGCCGCACTACACCAAGTTCAGGCCCGGCACATTATGGTTCGATACCGAAGGGCGCGTGATAAATGCACACGGCGGATGCGTGCTCTTTCACCGGGGTAGGTACTATTGGTTTGGCGAACATCGCGAGGAATTTACCACAGAAACGTTAGCGGGCGTCTCCTGTTACTCTTCGGTCGATTTGCTCAATTGGGAGAATGAGGGAATAGTGCTTCCCGTGTCAAAAGACAAAAATTCCCCGCTGGCCGTGGGGGCGCTTATAGAACGTCCCCGTGTGGTATATAATAAAAAGAATAACAATTTTGTAATGTATTTCCACTTGGAGCCCGCAGGCGGGCAGCAAAGCGGTTGTGTGGGCGTGGCTGTGAGCAAAAGCGTTACAGGCCCGTACAAACTTGTAAAACACGGTAGGGTGAATGCAGGGCAGTGGCCAATGAACGGCAATGTGAAACACGGCGAATACACCAAAGCCGACAAAGAGTTGAGCAACAAAAAGTGGGCCGAGGGATGGCACGATGCTGTTACAAACGGCCTCTTTGTGCGCCGCGACTTCAGGGTAGGGCAGCAGTGCTCCGATATTACCCTCTTTACCGACGACGATGGCAGCTGCTATCTTGTATATTCGTCGGAGGATGGTCTGGCACTGCACATTGCCGAACTCACCGATGACTACCTCGACTGCACAGGGCGATATATGCGTGTCGACCCCACAGGGCAGAACGAAGCGCCCATACTCTTCAAGAGCGACGGCCTCTATTGGCTCCTAACGTCGAGCTCGTCGGCCTGGCACCACGGCGCTACGCGCCTCTTTTCCGCCCCCTCCATTTGGGGGCCGTGGGAGCCTCGCCTGGGCCCTTGCAAGGGAAAGACCGCCTCAAAAACTTTTAATTCGCGCGGTACATATGTGTTCCCCGTAAACGGTATGCCCGATACCTATATTTTTATGGCCGACAATTGGCGCCATTACAATCCCATAGACAGCCGTTATATATGGCTGCCGCTACGCTTCAAATATGGAATGCCGGTTATTGAGTGGCAGTTCAATTGGCAGTTGTAAATGCAATATATCCGACAATATAAAATACTCTTGTTAAACACAATGAAAAACATAGCAAAAATACTCCTTTTCTCGGTGGTTACCCTGTTGATTGCAGCGTGCAGCTGCAGCAATGTGGAACGATACAAGCCACGCGTGGAGCGCCCCGAAAAACCCACCCGCCTGAATTACGTAAAATATGGCCGTGCCTTCAACGATATGAACGACACGCATCTGGCCGCGGCACAGGCAATAGGCATAGAGCCGTTGGCCACCCGTGCCGACGTTGAAAACGCATCGCGCGAGCTTGTGTATATAGAAAGCTGTCCTGCATACGATGTGGAGCCGCTCGCGCACTCGTCGCCCCTGCTTGTGCCCGAGGCGGCAGCGCTGCTCAAGGATATAGGCGAGAACTTCCAGGATTCCCTTGTGCGCCATCACTATTCGCCATATAAAATTATTGTAACATCGGTATTGCGCACCGATGAGGATGTCAAAGGCCTGTCGCGCCGCAATATAAATGTATCGAAACGCTCGGTGCACTGCTATGGCACCACCGTGGATGTGACGTACAAACGCTTCCAACGCCTCGATGACGATGAGGCCGAAACCTCGCAGGCCAAGCTGAAGGCTGTTCTTGGCGAGGTGCTGCGCGACCTCAAGGCACAGGGCCGTTGCTACGTGAAGCACGAGGTAAAACAGGCTTGTTTCCATATAACGGCACGCAAATGAACACCGAAAGAACAAGCATATTCCAACGCCCGCTGTGGGTGACTCTTTTTGCCCTCTCGGCAGCAATAGCGTGGGGTTGGGCCTACCCGCTCATTAAACTCGGCTTCGACGAGTTTGCCATCACTGCCGATATGACCGGTAGCAAAATGCTCTTTGCCGGCATACGCTTTACAATATCGGGCATCATTATTTTGGCTGTTGCCGCAGTTACCAAACGTCGTTTTGCCGTGGCATCGCCTGCCGCAGCAGGGTATGTGCTTGCATACGGCCTGCTGAACACCACGCTGCACTATACATTCTTTTATATAGGCCTCTCCCACAGCCAAGGCGCCCGCGCAGCCATACTGAACTCGCTTGGCGTGTTCCTGCTTGTGATGCTTGCCTGCCTCTTCTTCAAGAGCGACAAATTCACCACCCGCAAACTGCTTGGTTGTGTAGTGGGCTTTGCAGGCATATTGTCGTTGAATATAGGCGGTGCAGGGGGTGGCAGTTTCTCCTTTATGGGCGATGGTATGATAATCCTCAATGCGTTATGCTCGGCATTCGCGGGCCTTATGACACGCGGCCTTGGCAAGCGTGTCGATGTCTTTGTGGGCACCGGCTACAGCCTCGCATCGGGTGGGGTGCTGCTCATTATTCCCGGTCTGTTGCTTGGCGGCACATTACCCGTTGTCACTTGGTGGGGCCTTGCTATCCTCATTATGCTTGTAGGTATATCCACAATGGGCTTCACACTCTACAACAAACTCATCAGCTGCAACCCTGTTGGCAAGGTTGCTATCTTCAATTCACTAATACCCGTTGTGGGGGCAATAACATCGTGCCTCTGCCTTGCCGAGCCCTTCTACTGGAAGTATATGGTTGCAGCCTTGCTTGCCACTTGCGGTATTTATATAATAAACAGGGGGAAGAAATGAAATAATACTCTTAACTCGTTTGTTCACAAAATTTTTATTACCTTTGCACTGCATACGCAAATAGCGTGTGCAGACATATTTTAGAAAGCGCACTCGCTTTATTCCACCTTGTAAACTTGGACACTTTGCAACGTATAATTGGAATATTGGGAAGAACGCTCTCTTGGATTGTATTTGTATCTGTCGAAATACATTCCAAGTGGGGTCGTATTACCTTTATCTATTATACGGGAGTCCAAGCCCTACAAGGAGATAAAGCTATGGCAGGCTCCACTTTCTTTTTATGCCTCCTTATTCTATTACCATTTTATTGCACCGCAGAGCCGCAGGTGCGGGAGAATTTTATGAAACACTTAAACATTTTTAAGCGAGCGTTGTTAGCGCTGCTAATTCTATGCTCAAGCAGTGTTTGGGCATATGACTTTGAAGTCGATGGCATCTATTACAACATCACCGATGCAACAAATAAAACGGTGAAAGTGACTAACGGAGAAAATAAATACACCGGCAACGTGATTATTCCTTCAACGGTTACTTCTAATAGTGTGACATATAGCGTTACAAGCATTGGTGATTATGCGTTCTATGATTGCACCGGCCTCACAAGTATCGAAATTCCAAATAGCGTAACAAGCATAGGAAAGGGTGCGTTCAGAGGTTGTGACGGCCTCACAAGCATTACAATCCCCAATAGCGTTACAAGCATAGGAGAAGATGCGTTCAGTGGTTGCGACGGCCTCACAAACATTACAATCCCCAATAGCGTAACAAGCATAGGACAAGGTGCGTTCGAGTGGTGCATCGGTCTCGCAAACATTGTTATAGATGAAAATAACAATGTATACGACAGTCGCGAGGGTTGCAATGCCATTATTGAAACTGCAACAAACACTTTGATTTTGGGTTGTAAAAATACAGCAATCCCCAATAGCGTAACAAGCATAGGTGAAAGTGCGTTCTACTATTGCGACGGCCTCACAAGTATTGAAATTCCTAATGGTGTCACAAGCATAGGCTATCAGGCGTTCTATGGTTGCGACGGCCTCACAAGCGTAACAATACCTAATAGCGTCACAAGCATAGGAGGTTGGGCGTTCTATGGTTGCAAAAATCTTACAGCGGTGCATATAGGCGACCTCGCAGCTTGGTGTAAGATTGCTTTTGGTTCATCAATGTCGGATAATCCTTTGTATTACGCGAAAAATTTGTATTTGAAGGGCGAATTGTTGACGGATATTGTTATTCCGACAGAAATTACCCAAATTAACGATTATGCTTTTATCGGTTATAGTGGTAAAAGTGTAACAATCCCAAATAGTATTACTAAAATCGGTGTGCATGCATTTGCATATTCGGGGCTTGAAAGTATATCTATACCAAATAGTGTTATATACATAGACGATTTCGCTTTGAGAGAATGTTATTCATTGAAAGAGGTTGTTATAGAAGATGGCACTAAAAGACTTCGTATTGGTCATAATAGGGAAGATGGTATAGGTAACGGCTTTTTTAGGGAAACCGGGGTGGAACGTTTGTATATAGGTCGCGATTTATACTATCCTGAAACAGGTGCCGTCTATGGGCCATTCTCCTCCAACTCTTATCGGACAACTCCGAAACCGGTTTTGAAAACCACAATAATAGGTCCTAAAGTTACAGATATCCCTGATCGTATGTTCTGGGAGTGTGACAATCTCACCGACATCTACTTTGCATCGAACCCCACAATTGGTTATTCTATCCCCTCGGCAGCAATCTGTCACCTTGCAATAACCGACAGCGATGCGGCCGATTTCAATACCGCAAACGCCAATACCTATGCCGATGTTAGTTACACTCGCATAATAAGCGAGGATAAATATGGCACCATTATGCTGCCCTTTGCACCCGACGAGGCAAGCCTGCAAAACTACGCCTTCTACACACTAAAAGAGGCAGGCGACGGGTATATTAAGTTCGAGGAGGTTGCCGCACCCGTGGTCAACACCCCGTACCTTTATACCCTGCGCGCAGGTGGCGTGAACGCATCAATCACCGGTGGCGAAACAACCATAGCGGCCGACATTGCCAATGGCACAATAGGCAGCTGGGATTTGGTTGGCTCGTTCACAAACCAAACAATCGACTGCACCGGCGGCAACTATTATGCATACTCGGCAGCAAGGAACGAGATTAACCGCATAACAAAAACGCTCACCGTGAGCCCCTATCGTGCATACCTCAAGAGCACGGCGGCACAGAACTCCAACTTGCGAGTATTCATAGGTGGCACCACCGGCGTTACCGAGATTTCACCCGATGACATCGAGGGCTTCGATGGCGGTGCAGTGTACGACCTTTATGGCCGCCCCGTAAACGAGCCTGCCAAGGGTGGTATTTACATTATTGACGGTAAAAAGGTTGTGTGGTAATGTCGTAAACTCCTCTGGCAGTTTGGCTGCCACCTCCTCTTGCAAGCGGATAAGCTTGTTGCTTTTAGCTCCTCCTCTCAGGTAGAGGAGGTGGATTTACGAGCAACGCGAGTAAAGACGGAGGAGTATGCTTGTTCACTCATCTCCTCCACCGCGTGGCGGTAGCCTTCGGTACTCCTTTGGGGACCTAAAGTTGATTTTATCGATATTCGCCTGCACTCGGCATAGTATAAATAAATTTATCCTCTGCTCTCGTTAGCACGAATATTCCCGTCGTCGCAAAAATAGTGCAAGCGAGTTAAACGCAAATTT
>JAFXGV010000013.1 GCA_017536765.1 Bacteroidaceae bacterium | reverse complement strand
CTCAGAAGTAACCTCAGACTCTGATACACCAAATTTCTCTACAATAATCTCTTTTACTCTTGCTTCAATTTCTGACATAGTTGTAATATTTTGAAAGTTGTAAATTATTTGTTTGCAAAAGTATGATAAAAATCAACAACCACAAAGAAAGATTAGTTTTTTTTGCGGTTTTTATTGCACATTTTTATGTTTTTGTGCAAAAACAGCGCAAAACAGCCGTTTTTTAACACTTTATGGAGCAATTTTTATATCGAAAGCCGATGGTTCGCGGCGCAAATTGTAGTTGTTTCGCAAATCTTCAAAGTTCTGCGGTGCCGTTTTGAGGGCAAGCGAGTCGGCGTGCGGGTTATAAATTGTCAGGCAGGCTGCCGCAAAGGATGGCGCCACCACCTGCGAGGGGCACGGAACCGGCAGGGCAAGCGAAGGCAAGGCCTGCTCGCAACCGAAATATTCGGCAAACCTACGCAACACTATGTTTGTGGCATTCAACTTGCCCTCGGCCGAGTAGCCGGCAATGTGAGGCGTTGCTATATATACCTTATTTAATAGAGAGAGATTTATATCGGGCTCACCCTCCCATACGTCAAGTACCACATCGAGCTGCGGGTTACGCTCCATCACTCTCAACAGCGCCGCGTTATCCACCACGGGGCCGCGCGAGGCGTTTATAAAGAGAGTGCATCGTTTCATCTGTGCAAAGAAGGTTTCATCGGCAAGGTGGTAGCTGGGGAAAGGACCGCCCTTGCTGAGCGTGGGGTGGAATGTTATTATATCGCATTGGGCAGCTATGGTCGCCAATGACACAAACCCCTGCTCGCCACGTGCCTCACGCGGAGTGTCGCAGAGCAGCAGGCGCAAGCCCGCAGCCGCAGCCCATAGCGTCACGCGTGTTCCTATCTCGCCCACGCCCACAACGCCAAGCGTGAGCCCCTCGAGCAAGCGGCCGTGCTCGGCAGCCCAGGTATAAACAACCGCCTGCACATACTGCAACACAGCATCGGCATTACAGCCGGCGGCATTTGTCCACGTAATGTTTTTTTGCGTGCAATAGGCCGCATCTATGTGGTCGTACCCAATGGTAGCAGTGCCAATGAAACGCACTCCCGTGCCCTCGAGCAGAGCGGCATTGCACAGCGTGCGGGTGCGCACAAAAAGGGCGTCGGCATCGCGCAGGTGCTCGTTGGCTATAGCCACACCGGGCAATGCAACCACTTGGTTACCCATAGCCGACAGAGCATCGGCAATGTAAGGGATTTTCTCATCAATAACTATTTTCATCGTAGTATCGCAATTTCAACGTATGGGATATAATACCATATTCAAGCGTAAATATAAGAAGTTTTTTGTTAAACTTTTGCCTATATCATAAAGTTTCGTTAGTTTTGCCTTTGGAACTTCCCATATTGGGGTAACTATACCGAGCATTTAATTGACTTTAACGATATTATTATGAAAAAGTTTACAGAAATGAGCTGGCCCATTTTCAATCAGGCCATTGAAGACTATCACAAGACCGACAACGTGGATACTCCCATAAACAACCCCTACCCTGTAAAAACAATAGAATACTATCTTTACCTCAAATGTTGGATAGACACCGTTCAGTGGCACTTCGAGGATATCATACGCGATCCCAACATTGATCCCGTGGAGGCACTCACCCTCAAACGCCGCATCGACAAGTCGAACCAGGACCGCACCGACCTTGTGGAGCTCATCGACAGCTATTTCCTCGACCTCTACAAGGATGTGAAGGTGTCGGCCGATGCCACCATCAACACCGAGAGCCCCGCTTGGGCTGTTGACCGCTACTCCATCCTTTCGCTCAAGATTTACCATATGAAGGAGGAGGTTGAGCGCACCGATGTGGATGCCGAGCACCTTGCAAAATGCCAGGCAAAGCTCGACGTGCTTATGGAGCAGTACAAGGATATGACAACATCCATCGGACAGTTGCTCGAGGACATTGAGGCCGGTCGCAAGTATATGAAGGTATATCGCCAGATGAAGATGTACAACGACCCCGCTCTTAACCCCGTACTCTATGGCGCAGGAAAGAAATAACAACACCCCGCGCACCACACTCATAACACGATTTTCTGCGGTAGGCGATATAGCAATGACCATTCCATTGCTATACTCGCTTGCACGCACATACCCCAATGACAAGTTCATCTTCGTGAGCCGCGAAAGGTTCGGGCAATTTTTCATAGACAAGCCCGAAAACCTCCATTTCATCGGGGTAAATTTAGATAATTACAAGGGACTCACCGGCCTCTACAAGCTATACAAAAAGCTCAACGAGCATAAGCCCCACTGCGTGGCCGACCTGCACGACGTGCTGCGCACCAAGATACTGCGCAGCTATTTCCTTATGCTATCCGGCGCCAAGGTTGCCAACATAGTGAAGGGGCGCAGTGAAAAGCAGAAACTCACCCGCAACAAGAACAAGGTACAGGTGCAGCTCAAAAGCACATTCGAGCGCTACCGCGATGTATTCACCCGCCTTGGATTCCCATTCACGCCATCGTTCACATCGCTTTTCAACGGCGGCAAGGGCGACATTTCGGAATTCAGCAACATAATACCGCAAAAGGGCGAGAACAAATGGGTGGGCGTAGCGCCTTTTGCCGCACATAGGGGCAAGATATACCCCACCGAGAAGATGGAGCAGGTGATAGCCCTGCTGTCGAATGAGCCCGATGTGGAAATCTTCTGCTTTGGCAACGGTCCCAAAGAGGAGGCCGTGGTAAACGATTGGTGCGGCAAATACCCGCGCGTGCACTCATTCTTGGGGCGCACCAATTTCAACGGAGAATTGCGTCTCATAAGCCACTTGGACACAATGATTTGTATGGACTCGGCCAATATGCATATGGCATCACTCGCAGGCACACCCGCCATTTCGGTGTGGGGTGCCACATCACCCCTCGCAGGTTTCCTTGGCTGGAACCAGAAGAACGAGGACTGCGTGGAACTGCCACTCCCCTGCCGCCCCTGCTCGATATTCGGCAACAAGCCCTGCATATATGGCGATTTCCGCTGTATGAACATTGCGCCCGAGGTCATTGCACAAAAAGTTCTTGAAAAGATAGGAAAATAACCTATGAACAAAACCATAGCCCACGACAAAGATCCAATGGGCCGCGCCATTGCCGACTATCACAAAACAGGCAAGGCGGGCAAGTTACGCGTGTTATCATCAATGTTCTACGAGGATGAGATACCCGTGTCCACCCTCTTCCGCACATTCGCTCAGATGCCGCCACAGGAACAGGCGGCCATAGAGCTGTGCCGCGGCAGAGTTCTCGACGTTGGCGCAGGCGCCGGTTGCCACAGCATCGAACTGCAAAAGCGCGGGTACGATGTGGTGGCAATAGACATATCGGAATTGTCGGTGCTGGTGATGAAGGAGCGCGGCATCGATGCGCGCATTGTAAACTTTTTCGACGAAACGTTTACCGAAAAGTTCGATACCATACTACTGGCGATGAACGGCATAGGCATAGTGGGCAAGGCCGAGAAACTGCCCGATTTCTTCCAAAACGCCAAGCGCCTGCTTGCACCCGGCGGGCAGATACTGCTCGACTCGTCGGACATCCGCTACATTTTTATGAACGACGACGGCTCGATGGACATCAACCTTGCGGCAGGCTATTATGGCGAGGTCGATTACAAGATGCGCTACCGCGACACCACCGGCGAGCCCTTCGACTGGCTGTACATCGACTTCGGCACCCTCTCAATGTATGCCAACGAGAGCGGCTTCAACTGCGAGAAGTGTGCCGACGGCGAACATTACGACTACCTTGCCAAACTCTCCGTCAAACAATAGCCACTCACTACAAATCAACCATTTGATGCGAATCTTAAAGACGTGCAAAAACAACAAAAATAATTTGTTTATTCCCGCACGTTTCACTACCTTCGCATCTATAATATACAAAGTTGCTATGAAAAACACGCGCACGCAGGCGTAAAAGCGCGATGCAACCGCCTGTTCACCAACCACCCCGCAGCAACACCAACCGCGAGGGAACCAGCGCAACTTTTTTTATAAAACACTATCACTCAATGCATTACGCAAGCATTGAGGAGCCAAGAGTACACCCATTTGGCAACCGCCGCGAAAAACAGCCGCAATGAACAGCAACAACGACGATGACAAAATTGTATGGTTCGCAATGAGCGCCCCCTATCGTCGCGAGTTGAAAGCAAAAGAGCGCCTCAATGAGATGGGCATAGAGAATTTTGTTCCTATGACCAAGGCAATCGTTGAACGCCGCGGCACAAAAAAACGCGAAACGGTACCCGCCATACACAACCTCATTTTTGTCCACACCACAAAAAATATCATCAAACAGGCAAAACAAGGCATTGAATACCTGCAGTACCGCACAAGGCCCTGCAACGGCAAGAATACCCCGATAACGGTGCCGGACAGGGAGATGGAGCAATTCATAGCCATCACCAATGCCCGTATGGAGGAAATCACCTACCTGCAACCCGATGAAATAGACATCAAAAAAGGTACTAAAGTGCGCATACACGGCGGCACATTCAACGGCACCGAAGGCATTTTTGTAAAAATAAAAGGCAAGCGTAACCGCCGCGTGGTGGTACTCATCGAGGGGCTTGCCGCAGTGGCCATAAATGCCGAACTATCACCCGACATCATTGAAATTCTATAAAAAACAAAAAACACAAAACCATATGAAAAAGATTCTATCCCTGCTATTTATCGCAGCACTGCTTGCAGGCTGCTCATCAACAAAAAAAGTGACCTATTTCCAGGACCTGCAAAACGGCGAAACCCAAGCCATCACCACCCTTGCAAAGAAAATAAAGATGCAACCGGGCGACAAGATATCCATTGTCGTGAACAGCCAGACACCCGAGTTCGTTGCACGCTACAACCTCATAGCACCCACAATGCGTTTAGGCAGCACAACAATCGGCAACGGTAATAACGAAATGTCGGCATACACCATCGACAGCTACGGTTGCATCGATTTCCCCGAGATGGGTAAAATACCCGTTGAAGGCAAAACCCGCGAGGAGGTGGCCGATTACATAAAGAACGAACTTATAACAAGAAAGTTGGTGCTGGACCCCACTGTTACCGTGGAATATGTAAACCAGCAGATATCAATGCTTGGCGAGGTAAACAAGCCCGGCAAGATAAACATAAACAAAGACTATATAACCATACTCGATGCCATTGCTATGGCGGGCGATCTAAAAATTGAAGGAAAGCGAGCCGATGTAACCGTGCTGCGACAAGAGGGCGACAAGCAGAAACTATACGAGATAGACCTCACCTCGGCCGATGCCATTTACTCGTCACCTGCATACTATTTGCAGCAGAACGACATTGTATATGTCAAGCCCAATAACAAGCGTGCCGGACAGGCAGACATCAACAGCAACACCATGCGTTCAACATCATTCTGGATGTCGTTGGCATCATTCGTAATGGCACTCATTACTTTCATCGACAACAGATAAACAACATCAACAGCTCAATACAAAACAATACGCAAAGCAATGGCAAACAAGAACAAACGACAGCAAAACGACAACACCCTGCCAATCATAGATTTGCTATACCTATGCGCAGCCAATTGGCACTGGTTTGCAGTTTCGCTATTCATCACGTTATCAATAGCAACGCTCTACATTCTTATGACACCGCCGGTCTATGTGAGCCGTGCATCGGTGCTTATAAAGGACGACACCAATACACGAACCGGCGGTAATTCCTTTAACGCATTTAGCGACAACCACCGCAGCAATGCAAGTGAAGAGTTGAAGGTTATGCGTTCGCCTGCCATTATAGCCGAGGCGGTAAAAAGGCTTGGAATAGATATCGAATACACTGTCGAGGGCCGCTTTCATAATCCTGTTATCTATGGAGACGAACTGCCCGTGACTCTCAAAATGCTCGACTTAGGCAAGAACGACAATGCAAGCCTCACTATGAACTTGCAAAGCGATGGCACGCTCTGTATGTGGGGATTCTCCAAGAACAAAAATGCCACAGATGCATTCATACGTGCCACCGACGGGCAAACGGTGGAAACACCCATCGGCCGCATAGCAGTGACATTTGCCGAGCATTCCGGGAAGAACAGGGAGGCTAACATAATGGTCACACGCACCAATATAAACGAAACGATAGAGAAGTTCTATTCAAACTTCAATGCCTCGTTCGAGAGCGAAAACACCACCATTGCCAACCTACGTATCAAAGACCTATCCACCCAACGCGGACAGGCCATCTTGGAAACAATGATGGAAATATACAACGAGCAGTGGATGGCCGACAAAAACCAAATAGCCATAAGCACCGACAGTTTCCTTAACGAGCGCATATCGCTACTGCAGCAAGAGCTATGGCAACTCGACGGGCAGGCAGCATCATATGCCGGACGTAGCGCACAAAGCGGCAAAAACGATGGCACGGCAATACTGTCACAAATGAATGAGACCGAGAAGGAGTTGTTGGAACTTAACAACCAGCGCGAAATTGTGCAATATCTCATAAACATACTGCGCGATGAAAAGCGCCTGCTTCTGCCCGGCAACATCGGTTTGAAGAATGTAGATATCAAGTCACTTGCAGGCGAGTACAACAATACCCTATTACGCCGCAATGCCATTGCCCAGAACAGTAGTGAGAGTAACCCCATTGTCAAGGATTACGACAAACGCTTGAACAATTTCAAGGAAACCATAATATCAGCAGCCAACAACGAGATTGAAAGTTTGAATTCCCAAATAAGACTCACACGTAAGGCCGAAAGCAAGAGCGACCAGGCCCTTGCCACCAGCCCTGAACTTGCCAAGCAACAGCAAAACATCGAGCGCCAGCTGAAAGTGAAAAACGCCCTTTACCTCTTCCTGTTGCAAAAGCGAGAAGAGAACGAACTCTCAAAGGAATACACAGCCAGCAACACGCGTGTAATATCGCCCCCTTCAAGTTCATGGACACCTGTTGCACCTATGAAGAAGAATACCATCCTTATGGCCCTCGCAATAGGCCTGTTGCTCCCCACCGCCATCATCTTCTTCAAAGAGATGAGCAATAACAAGGTTCGCGGGCGAAAGGACCTTGAGGATTTAGATATTCCTTTTGTTGGCGAGATACCTCTATACATACCCACAGACCGCAAAGAGGCAAAATTGGCAATGCGTGGCAAAGCACCCAAAAACATTATTGTAAAGAACGGAAAGCGCGACATCATAAACGAAGCTTTCCGCGTGCTGCGCACTAACCTGCAGTTCATCACCAAACAAAAGGAAGGCTGTAATGTAATCGCACTCACATCGTTCAACCCCGGCAGCGGCAAAACATTCCTCACAATGAACATTGCTGCCAGCCTTGCTCTAAAAGGCGAAAAAGTATTGGTTATCGACGGCGATATGCGCCACGGCTCATCATCGGAATATGTGTCATCACCCAAAACAGGTATAAGCAACTACCTGAGCAAGGGTATCGACAGCATAGAATGTGCAATTGTAGCCTACCCTGGCTACAACGAGCTGCACGTACTCCCTGTGGGTACCATCCCTCCCAACCCCACCGAGCTGCTGCACGAAAAGCGCTTTGGCGATCTTATAAACAAACTGCGCAGCAAATACAGCTACATACTCATCGACTGCCCGCCTGTGGATATTGTTGCCGACACACAGATTATCGAGGAGTATACCGACCGCACCCTCTTTGTAGTGCGCACCGGCCTGCTTGCCCGCAATATGCTCGATGAGCTTGAAACCATACACGAAGAGAAGCGCCTCAAGAACCTTGCCATCATACTCAACGGCACATACAGCCACGGCGGCTACTACAAATACGGTTATCGTTACAGCTACCGCTACAGCTATCGTTATGGCTATCGCTATGGCTACAAGTATGGTTATAACGGCGACAAAAAGAAATAACTTTTGCATAATAAACCTGTCATTCCGACAGAGCGACAGCGACGAGGAATCTCAGAGATCTCTCACATACGTTCGAGATGACAAAAGAGTTGATATTTTTCCATAACGTACCACTATGTGGCCCTTCACAAAAAAAACAACCATAGCCCAAAGCAACTTGCTGGCCGGCGGTACCGACCACCACTCGCACATACTGCCTGCGGTGGACGACGGCATTGCCACCATAGACGAGGCCATGCAAGCACTGCAAGCCCTTGCCGCCACCGGCATCAAGGAGTTATGGCTCACACCCCACATAATGGAGGACTACCCCAACACCCGCGCGGCATTGCAAGAGAACTTCGCCACCCTGCGCAGCTGTTACACAGGGCCCATAACTATGTACTTGGCTGCCGAATATATGATAGACAATCAATTCCACGAACTATTGGAGAGTGGCAATCTCCTACCCATAGGCAACACCGGCAACCATCTGCTTGTGGAAACATCCTATTTCACACCACCTATGCAGCTGAATGCCACCCTGCAACGCATAAAATCAAAAGGCTATCACCCGCTGCTTGCCCACCCCGAGCGCTATATGTATATGGACAACAGCCAATACCGCACGCTCCACGAAAACGGTGTCAAAATGCAGCTGAATATACTTTCACTTGCAGGAGCCTATGGCCGCGCAGTGCAGAAAAAGGCCGTATGGCTGTTGAAGAACAATATGTACACCGTAGCCGGCAGCGACCTCCACAGCAGCGATGCTTTGGAGATAATTAACGCCACGCCACTCGACAAAGAACAGTGTAGCGCGCTGCAGAAACTTTTGCACACAAATCTATAGAAATGAGTGACCACAGCGAGGCAAACAAGCGCATAGCCAAGAACACGATGTTGTTATACGGGCGTATGGGACTGATGATGATTATCAGTTTCTTTACTGCACGCATCACATTGGAAGCGCTTGGTGTTGTAAACTACGGTATCAACAACATAGTAGGTGGCCTTGTATCAATGTTTGCAGTAATATCGAATTCGCTCTCATCATCAGTAAGCCGGTTTATTACATTCGGCTTAGGCGAAGGTGATAAAGTAAAGCTCAACCGTATATTTATCACAGCAGTAAACATACATATTATTCTTGCAATAATTGTGGTCATAGCCATAGAAACCATAGGCGTGTGGTTCCTTGTGAACAAAATGGTCATACCACCCGATCGCCTTACAGCAGCGCACTGGGTACTTCAATGTTCCACGATTAGTTTTGCAATAAGCCTACTCTCCACGCCATATAATGCAGCCATCATAGCACACGAGAAAATGAGCATTTATGCCTATTTTTCAATCTTCGATGCCATTGCGCGCCTTGCTATTGTATTCTCCATCAAATACTATGGTGGCGATAAACTTATATTATTAGCTATAATATCACTATTTCCAACTATTATAAAGCAGTTTTATTACCAATACTATTGCAGAAATAACTTCTCGGAGTGCCACTACACTCCACTATGGGACAAAAAGATATTCAACGAGATGTTTAGCTTTGCAGGGTGGAATTTTTTTGGAAACACCGCTTACATATTCAATACACAAGGTGTTAATATGCTCATAAACATGTTTTTTGGTGTAACACTCAATGCAGCGAGAGGAATATGTTTTCAGATAGAAAGTATAGTCAACCAATTTGCTGGCAATTTTTCAGTTGCGATTAATCCGCAAATAACAAAATCTTACGCAGCAAAGGATTACAATTACACTTATACACTTATTAAAAGAGGAGCCATATACAGTTATTGTCTTATGCTAATTCTAGTTGCACCAATAGTAATGGAAATAGACAGTATTTTGAAGATATGGTTGATAAATGTACCTGAACACACTGCTAATTTTACGCGTTTAGGACTTTTCAACAATCTAGTTATGACATTAGGCGGTTCCTTATACACAGCGATAATTGCAAGCGGGAAGATAAAGAAATATCAAATAATAATAACTATTGCCGGAGCTTGGGTATTCCCGCTTACATACATCGCCTTCTGGATGGGAATGCCTGCAGAATCAACATTTATTATCTACTTTGCAGTATATTTTATGCTCGTTATCCTACGCGCATATCTTGCAATAGAGATTATTAACCTAAACATTTGGCGCTATCTCAAAGATGTTGTCCTTAAAACTATTTATATAACAATTGTTGCCTTTGTTCCGGTATTTGCAATAACATACTTCTTCAAAGAAAATATATTGCGAACAATTATTGCAGGACCTATAATAGTAATATCCACTGCAATCATTTCATATTCAATAGGATTAGATAAAGAAGAAAAGGATTTTGTCAATAGGAAAATAAAAGCGCTATTAAAAAAATCACAAATATGAATCTGCTCACCTATTTTAAAAGATTGGTCCTATACATAAAAAACGGACCGACAATTACAAAACATATCACAGCCAAGATTCATTATATTTCAGCCGCCGACAAACTGAAAGGTAAAAAAATAATTATTACAGGCGGAGGAAGAGGAATTGGCTATGCAATGGCAAAAAAATTCATGGCTGAGGGTGCTGAAGTACTAATTGCCGGACGTAACAAAGAGATGCTTGCAGAAAAAGCATCCGAGCTTAACTGCAAGTATCTTAAGCTTGATGTACGGAATTGCGAAGAGTTCGACAACTTTATAAAGCAGGCACATGAAATGTTAGGCAGCATAAACTGTCTTGTAAACAATGCCGGCATATCTTTACACGAAGGAGAAATAAGCAACGTCACAGAAGAGCAATTCGACTCACAAATATCCACAAACCTAAAAGGAGGGTATTTCTTATCTCAAAAATTCATTAAGTATTTTGAGGAGAGCAAACAAGAATTTGGCAACATACTCTTTGTTTCTTCGGAACGCGGCTTTTTCACCGACGACCTCCCTTACGGCCTGACAAAAGTTGCTATTAACAGTCTCGTCAAGGGACTTGCATACAGAGTTGCAAAAAAAAATATAAGAGTAAACGGGATAGCACCGGGAGTTACCACTTCCGATATGACAGGGTTTAACGCCAATGGGAATCTTCACGCACCTTGGAATACCAATGAACGGGTGTATCTCCCCGAAGAGGTTGCCGAAGTGGCAAGTTTTCTGCTATCAGATGCGGCAAATTGCCTTTCGGGGCAAATTCTTGAGTGTAATAACGGAAAAACGGCAAATGCACATTGGAGATAAATATGGAAAATAAGTTTTATACAAAAGAAAAGAATGTCCAAATTGTCATTGCGCTGCTAAAAGCCAATGGTATAAAAAAAGTTGTCGCCTCTCCAGGAACAACAAACATGACCTTTGTTGCAAGTATACAAAGAGACCCGTTCTTTGAAATATACTCGTCGGTAGACGAACGCTCTGCCGCATATATCGCATGCGGTCTTTCGGCAGAGAGCGGCGAACCCGTTATTATCAGTTGCACAGGGGCTACCGCATCACGCAACTATATGCCGGGATTAACAGAGGCATATTATCGCAAACTACCCATTCTTGCAATCACATCACACCGTGGCAACAACAAAGTCGGGCACCTATTTGACCAGCAGATAGACCGTAGGAATATCCCCAATGACATCGCAAATATAAGTGTGACAATACCAATGGTACGTTGCACCGAGGATGAAAAGACATGTGCAATAGAAGCGAACAAAGCAATACTGGCACTAAAAAGGCGTGGTGGTGGCCCTGCGCATATAAATATGTTTACAGAATATAGCAATGATTTCAGCATCAAGGAACTCCCCGCAGTAAAGACCATTGAGCGATACGCGGCACATGATACATTGCCTTCAATAAATAAATATCAGAAAATAGCAATATTTATAGGTTCTCACAAAAAATTCTCTAAAGAGGAGACGGAGATTCTTGAAAAATTCTGTGAAAATAATAATGCTGTCATACTTTGCGACCATACCAGCGGATATTATGGCAAATATCGTGTACAGTACCCCCTAATACATTCGCAAATTGGTTATGCAGCAGAGGTCGAGAGAACAGACCTTTTAATTCACATAGGTGAAGTATCTGGTTCATATGGGCCACGGAGTGTTAAGGAGGTATGGAGGGTAAGCGAAGACGGAGAAATAAGAGACACCTTTGGAAAACTTACCAAAGTATTTGAGATAGATGAAAAAACATTCTTCAAAAACTATTGCACAGGCGAATGTCACGATACAAGCTACTATTCAGGATGGGAACAAGAGTTTAAGGATATCAGGGACCTCATCCCCGAACTGCCTTTCGGCAATATTTGGATTGCGCAACACACAATTCCCAGCCTACCAAAAGAGTGCAACCTTCATTTAGGCATACTAAACTCCTTGCGTTCATGGAATTTCTTCGAAACTGACAAGACAATAACAACCAGTTGCAATGTTGGCGGTTTTGGTATTGACGGCGGGGTGTCTACACTCATCGGAGCCTCATTAACAAATAAAGAGCACCTCTATTTTGGTATCTTTGGAGACCTTGCATTCTTCTACGACATGAATGTTATAGGGAACAGGCACATAGGGAAGAACGTGCGCATAATGCTTATAAACAACGCAATGGGAGCCGAATTCAGGAACTATGCGCACCCGTGCTACCCACTTGGAGAAGAGGCAGAAGCATTTCTCGCTGCAGCAGGGCATTACGGCAATAAATCGTCTGAGCTTGTAAAGAATTATGCCCAGAATCTCGGATTCAAATATCTTTCAGCATCAAATAAGGATGAGTTCATAAAGGCGCTTGACACGTTCACAAACCCGGCAATTGGTGAGGAGTCGATTATTTTTGAAGTGTTTACCGACAGACAAGACGAGAGCGATGCTCTAGAAACATTATTAAATCTCAAAACACCAACACAGATGGGCATTCTAAAGCGCAAAATGAAAACAGCGATGAGACTTGGCGGTGAGGTCGTAAACAAACTTCTTAATAAATAGACTACAACACGTATGAGAATAGGAGTTATAACGATCGTGCTGAACGAAAACTATGGCGGGATACTGCAAGCATACGCCTTGCAACGCATTTTAAAAGAGATGGGGCACGATGTTACCCTTATTGACCGACGCAGAGGCTTTCACATGTCGTTTTGGGCAAAATGCAAAAGTTACACAAAGCGCTTTATGCTAAAATATCTACTAGGCAGGAATATATCTGTAAGGACAGATGTAAAAATAAAAAAGGATATCCAAGCTATCAGCACTTATACACGTCCCTTTATTGACAAGCATATTCACCGCACCTTTACACAAGATTTTACGAACATAAAGCTCGGCGATTTTGATGCACTCATTGTCGGCAGCGACCAGATATGGCGAGCTCCAGCATCGCGCCCGCAATTATATAATGTATATCTAGACTTTGCAAAAGAGTGGGACGTAAAACGGATCGCATATGCAGCATCGTTCGGCACAGAGGAGTGGGAATACACTGATGCAGAAACCAAAGTATGTAAAAAACTTGTAGAAAAATTCGATAGCATATCGGTACGTGAGATTTCTGGTGTAAATTTGTGTAAAAAAAAGTTTAATAGAGATGCTGTATTCGTACTTGACCCGACAATGCTAATAAATAGAGAGATGTACACCGAACTTTTCAAGGAAGCAAAAACGCCACAAAGCGATGGAGATTTATTTTGTTACATACTCGATAGCAACGAGCAAAAGGATGCTCTTATAAACAGTGTCGCAAAAAAGAAAAAATACAAGCCATTCTTCATTAATTCAAGATATCAAGATGAAACAGCACCTATAGAAGAACGCATACAGCCACCGGTAGAAAATTGGTTGCGCGCCTTCTACGACGCGAAGTTTGTTATTACCGATTCCTTTCATGCATGCGTATTTTCAATAATATACAACAAGCCATTTATTGTATATAAGAACGAAGAGAGGGGGAACGCCCGATTCGATTCATTACTAAAGACATTCGGTCTCGAAAATAGGAGTTTTACAAACCACAAAGACCTGGGAGCACTCGTCGACAAAGAGATTGATTGGGAGAAAGTAAACAATACATATGCCGTTCTCAAAGAAAAGTCTTACAAGTATTTAGCATCAGCACTGGATATATGAACATAGCCCTCTGTACAGACGACAAATATGCATTTCCTTGTGGAGTTTGCATTACATCCATCCTCGAGAACAATAAAGACGAAGTGTGTAATATATACATACTCACAGAAGGACTGGCACCGAAAAGTATCGAAAAATTCAGGAACTTAGAAAGAGCATATAGCCAAACGATAACAATTATCACCATTGATTCCAAGGATTTTGACGAACTTAAGGTATCGGCTCGTTTCCCTAAATCGATATACTTTAGATTCCTGCTGCCCAAACTCATAAAAGGCGAAAGCAAGATATTGTATCTCGACTGCGATATAATTGTAACCAAGGAACTAAAAGAACTTTGGAACACCGACATAAGCAACTATGCCTGTGGCGTTATAGAGGACCAAAGGAGCGACGATATAAGGGTGCAGAACAACATAGAACTATACGACACCTATTTCAATTCCGGTGTTCTGCTTATGAACCTTGAATATTGGAGAGAAAACGACATTGCAAAACAGCTCACCGACTTCATCTATAACAATGCTGAAAAGTGCGAGTTCCCCGACCAAGACGCTCTAAACTATGTATTATACAAGAAAGTTCTATATTTAGATTACACCTACAACTATCAGGAGCTTATGTTGCTTGCACCCTATGACAGTTTTTTGCATAAAAGCAAATGGCATAAATTATTGGGGGGCAATGAAACGCCCGCAATAATACACTACAATGGATGGATTAAACCCTGGATTTTGACCTGCACACACAAGTTTAAGAGTGAATTTCTAAAATATAAAGAAAACAGCCCCTGGAAGAAAGAGAAATTAAAACCACGCTATACTTTTATACAAAAAATAATGCTGATACGCAGAATAACGTTGAACATTCTATGGAATAAAGGCCATTGCATAGAATAAAATGTATTAAGAACGCTAAAGCAAGGAAAAATCTGACGAGATATTACTTTAATCACGCAATGCAAAAAGAGTTAATAGGTGTAATAGTTCCGGTATATAAAACCGAAGAGTACATTGCAGAATGCATTGAAAGCATTCTTGCACAAACATATAGAAAATTCCGACTTATACTTGTTGATGACGGCAGCCCCGATGCTGCCGGTACCATCTGCGATGAATATGCAGCAAAAGATAGCCGCATAACAGTTATTCACCAGGAAAATGCCGGAGTTACACTCGCAAGAGCACGCGGTGTTGAAGAAGCCAACGATTGTGAGTGGATAACGTTTGTAGACAGCGATGACACCTTAACAGAAGATGCTTTATCAATACTAATTGCAAATGCAGAAAATTACGAATGCGTCTGCGGGAATATTATCCTGCACAATAAAAGCAAAGCATCTAATCTATACAATATAAGTGGCTGTTTTGAATACAATACAATAATACCATCCATACTGAAATTCGAGAGAAATTTCAGTTGGGAACTATGGGGTAAACTAATAAAAAAAGAGCTCCTCAACACAAGAACATTGGATGTCAGCAAAGAAATTAAAGTTTTTGAGGATTATATCATCACTCTTAGATATTTAAAAAAAACAAGCAGTATCAGATACTTAAACGCCACAATCTACAACTATAAAATTCGCGGAAACAACACAACATCAAACTTTCAAATATCATTAGAAGACGTCATTCGTTTAAGCAATATCATTGACAAGGATACACCCAGGGAATTCTTACATGAGAATTTTAAGGGTAAATGCCAAATGCTTGGATGGATATTAGGAGATAATGAGCTTAATAAAGATTGCAATTGGTTTATAAACATTGTAAAGGAGAGTTGCAATTACAAACTTTGTAACACTGAAAAAATATTGATTTTCCTTGTTAAGCATATTTACAATGGAAAAGCAAGATTATTCATTTGGAACTGTTTGTTAAACATAAAAAACTTGTTAAAAACACGCGCAAACAGATATGAAACCTACGCTTGAGTTCCTATTATTCACCTGTGGCGATTCAAACGATATCTCAACATGGTCAAATGTTCCCTACCTTTTTGCAAAGACATTGGAAAAGAAGGGGCATAAAGTTAATCGCGTGGACATATCTCCCAATAAATACCTCAATCGATTATTCAATACTTTGTCCTATACAATATTTAAGAGAATACTAAAATTACAAGCCTGCCCCGAGTTTCACAGAACATGGTTGCATCGTTTTATTATCTACCGCAGAATTAAAAAAGCCACTAAGCAATATCCAAACAGCCATATAAACCTGTTTCTATCATATGCATTCTACAACAAATACAGCAACAAGCCCTCGGTTTTATGGTGTGATTGGACTGACAGAATTGTTATCCAACGATTAGGCAGAACCCCAAAGTTCTATGAGATTGCCTCTTTGCAACACGAAGACAATGTTATGAAACAGGCAGACAAGGTTTATACAATGTTTCCCGTATGTAAAGAACAGATGCAGGCACTCTACAACAGGGACATAATACACCTAAAACGCAATGTTGTGAATACCATATATTCCGGAGAATTCAACATAAATCAATGTATAAGCGAGCGCTTCTTATCAAAAAAAATAGTTTTCGTAGGCGTAAATAGATACCTTAATGCAGCAAAAGAACTTATACATGCCTTTCGGCAACTTAAGAAAGAAGACAAAAAATTAGAATTACATATTATTGGCATGACTGCCGATGAATTATCTGTATGCGATGATAACATTTTCTGTCATGGCTATTTAAGAAAAAATATAAAAGCACAGCGTGATAAATATTATCATATATTACACAATTGCAAGGTTTTTGTAAACCCCGCAAGACAATGGGGAGGATACAGTAGCAGCATTGAGGCGCTGTATTATGGTTGCCCCATAATAGTTGCGCCATATCACGATTTCGTGAAAGAGTTTGGCAAGGAGATAAGTTTTGGCTATTATTTGGAAAACGACAACTTGGCAAGCCACATTGCCAACGTCTTGTACTCTAATAAAGAGGAATATTACCAATTGTGTATGAGTGCACATAGTCGCGTTGCCGATTATACGTGGGACAATTATATCGAAGAGTTTATTAAATCACTCAAAAAAGAGGGTGTGATTTTAGGATAATGCACCTCTACCTATATCTGTATTTTAATTAGACATTATTAATTAATCAATAAATAAAGAACATAGAATTGCTTTTTAGGAAGCACACATAAACAATACAACAATGAGCTGCACCATCTCATTTATTTTCCCCCACCCCATCGATAGCCCTGCCGGCGGCTACAAGGTTGTATATGAATATGCCAACCGCCTTGTTGCCGATGGGCACAAGGTGAATATTGTATATTCCGGCTCATAGTTTTGGAAGAAGAAAAGCCTATATTACAAACTCACCAATTGTGTGCGATACGTTCAGCACACTCTAAAGGGATATTCGGCTAACGTTCCCGAATGGATAAATACAGGCTTTTTAACAAATTTGCTTGCAGACATTAAAACCTACAATTACTATCACCAACCTATTGAACGTATACTCCTAACGGCTAAAAACAAACAACTACGCGCGATATTAATCTTCATAAAAAGAGTAAAAAATAAAATTAGGAATAAGTTTGTATTGCAATAAACAGTACAATCAGTTTCATATCATTAGTATTATTATAAATACAATGCGATTATAATAACATTATGATAATTTTCATTATATCGATATTAGTTTTTGCTATTGTTATATATTTCATATATCAATGGATTAGATTGGCACCATACAACCAAGCACCACTTGATATAAAAACATTTGATGGCAGCAATAGCCCCTACCACCCATCGGTGCTCTACTTCAAGGAAGGGTGGAATGGATATAAATATTGGATGGCAGAAACCCCATTCTCACCACAATGCAAGCCATATATGGACAGAAATGAGTGTCCATCAATACACGTGTCAAACAATGGCATAGATTGGAAAGAAATTGCGCCAAATCCTATTGACAACCTCAACAACAAAGAGATTGAAGAACTTGACTATTTCTCCGATCCCCATTTAGTACATGTAAACGGACGTTTGGAGTGTTGGTACCGCTTTACTCACCGCAAGGGCATTGTGAACAACTACAACAACTTGCAACTAGTTAGAAGATACAGTTCCGATGGGCGCATATGGAGCGAGAGGGAAGTAATGGTTAACCTCGCAACAAACGAGGGCAATCCTTTGGGTAATATGGCAGTGAGTCCGGCTATACTATACAACAACGGTATGTATCGTATGTGGTATGTGGATAGCGAATCACGTGAGCAAAGAGAATTGGCGTATTCAGAGTCGCATGATGGCCATAAATGGGAGGGGAAGTCTATATGCAAGCTGATAGGAGCATTCAACAATCCTTGGCACATAGATGTAAACTTTATCGATGGTATATATTATCTTATAAGTTACGACTTCAACAATCTTACGATTTGGAAAAGTGAAGATGGAATAAAATTCCATTACATTAAGGAACTATTGTCGCCATCCGTTGTTGGCTCTTTCTATGGATATTCTTTATACAGAGCCTGCATTATAAAAGACGAGATATTTAAGGTGTTTTTCAGCGCTAACGACTCATTCTGCACATATATTGGTTTAATGGAAGGAGAAAATATCCAAGAAATAAAAGTTGCACAAATTAGGCAACACACAATATGGTATAGATTCGTATGGTTTCTTATTAAGAAGAAAAAGAGTTCTTTGCTATTTGTCGCTAAAAGATTCATTAAAGCGTAATAACTATGAGCAACATCACCTTCATCTTCCCTCATCCTGTCAGTGGCCCCACGGGCGGTTACAAGGTTGTATATGAATATGCCAACCGCCTTGTTGCCGATGGGCACAAGGTGAATATAGTATATTCCGGCTCATTGTTTTGGAAGAAGAAAAGCCTATATTACAAACTCACCAATTGTGTGCGATACGTTCAGCACATTCTAAAGGGATATTCAGGGAGGAAGTGGTTTGCGCTCGACAAACGCGTAAAAGAACACCTAACATTCTCGCTGAACTACCGCCACGTGCCTAAAAGCGATATATATATATGTACATCGCCCTACACAGCAATGTATGTTAAAGATTATCCCACAGACAAGAAATACTATTTCATACAAGGCTATGAGAACTGGGGAGGTGTAACCGACAATATTCTGCGCGCCACATACCACTACCCGTTAAAGAAAATTGTCGTATCCGATTGGCTTGCAAAAATAATGCAAGAAGAGGGTTGCGACTACACCGTTATAAAGAATGGATTTGATTTTGAATACTTTAAGCAAAGCATTGGGATAGAAGAAAGGGAAAGATATTCCGTTGCAATGATGTACAGCAACAACGCGCTTAAAGGCTGCGAATATGGTTTAAAGGCATTGGGAATTGTAAAAGAACAATACCCTAATGCCAAAATAAAAATGTTCGGCCTATGTGAGAAGCCCGCCGGGCTGCCCGATGAGTATGAATATAGCCAAGTCCCTGACAAAAACACACTAAACAGAATTTATAACGAAAGTGCAATATTTTTGGGCACCAGCAACAGTGAGGGATGGGGGCTGACAATAGGCGAAGCTATGATTTGCGGTGTAGCAGTTGTATGTACCGACAATGCCGGCTATCGCGAGATGGCAAAGGATGGCGATACAGCCCTAATATCCCCTGTGAAGAACGCTGAAGCACTTGCAGGCAACATAATTAAATTATTTGAAAACGATGCCTTGCGTCAACAAATTGCAAAGAGCGGCAATGAGTTTATTAAGCAATTCAGTTGGGACAAATCGTACCAACAACTAAAAGAAACATTAGAGATATTATGAAAGCACAACGTCAAATAAGTCTCGAAATATTGAGAATCTTATGTATGCTATTTATTGTAGCAGGACATATCGGAGGTCGAAGTGGAATTGAATCATTCAGTTCATTTGCAACAATTGCACCTCATGCAGTAAATTGTTTTGTGCTAATCTCGGGTTATTTCCTTATAAACTCAAGGTTTAAGGCCGAAAGGATTCTGCGAACTGCATTTGAGACAATATTTTACACATTTACAATCACAATAATTCTGTTACTTTGTGGCAAGGCGAATTTGATGGATGTCGCCAAATCTATAATGCCTTTCGCGCCAACAAAGTTCAGTTATTGGTTTGTAAACAAATATTTGGCCGTTATTCTGCTATCGCCATTTATTAACAGAGTTTGCTGCAGTCTGTCAAAAAAGCAATACCAAATATTAATTGGTTCATTATTATTGATTGGTTCCACATTGTTCCTCATATTCCCTTTTGGCGAGTTATTCGGCAATGGTTTTTCCTTGCTATGGATGACAACTATATACATAACCGGTGGTTATCTGAAACTAAATACTCCCAAATTCGGTTATTGGGGACTCTCTATCCTAATATTGCTTGCTGCATACAATCTGTGCAACATCTATCTTAACGACGTTGTACAATTACATTACAACTCACTTATCACTTACTCTTTAGCCATTGCTACATTTATGTGGTTCAAAACCCAAGAAGTTTCGAGCAGCGGAATTATTGCCAGAATTACGATGTTCATCGCTCCACACGTCTTTGCAGCCTATCTAATTCATGAGCAAGGTCTTATTAGGATTTATATTGTAGACATATTAAATAAGTTCAATGGCTATATACCAACAATGTTATATCTATATCTATTTAGTGTCTTAGTCATTGTACTGTCTGCGATAATAGACAAAGGCCGAATTATTATATTCAAATATCTTGGGGTAGATTCTCTAATAAATAAGATCTCTTCTCGTTTAAATAAATTATACGAAGAATGAACCTCGCCTCATTCGACATATTCGACACCGTGCTGTTGCGCAAATGTGGCAAACCGGGGAATATTTTCCACCTGCTTGCACAAAAGCTATACCCCGATGACGAAGCAAAAAGAGTGGCGTTTATCCGATGGCGCAGGCAGGCAGAGGGACGCGTTGCCCGTCTTTTAAAAGGGCGAGAAACCACTATTGCCGATATTTATACCGATACAGATGTTGTGCAATTCTGCGACTATACTCCCTCACAACTCGTCGCAGCTGAAAAAGAGATTGAAGCGGATAACCTCACGGCCAACCCCGCTGTAAAATCTATAATTGAAAAATGCCGTGCCGAGGGAAAAACTATCTGCTTTATATCGGATATGTACCTCGACAGCGAGTTCCTCTCACAAGTATTAAAACGCGAAGGTTGCCTCGTTGGCAACGAGAAGGTTTATGTTTCGTGTGAAGAGGGCGCAAGAAAATCCACGGGATCACTTTACGATAAAGTACAGAGCTATCTTAACCCAACCCATTGGGAACACTATGGTGACCACCCTGTGAGCGACGTGAAGCGAGCTAAGGAAAAAGGGATTAACGCCACACTTATCGACACCGCTTTCACCGAGAGCGAAAAACACCTTGCCGACAACAGCAAACAACACGGCTACGAACTTTCGTGCCTTGCAGGCTTGCAGCGTGCGGCTCACATCACGAATGGTAACAATGCCTACAGCGCCCTTGCGGCCGACTTTGTGGCACCTGCCTACACACCATATGTGCATTTTGTGTTGGAAAAGGCAAAAGAGCTTGGTATCAAACGGCTATATTTCCTCTCGCGCGATAGTTATATATTGCAAAAGATTGCCGAACAGATGCAGGGAGGGTACCCGGGCATTGAGCTTAAATACCTCTTTGTATCGCGCAAAGCACTGTTGCTACCCTATCTGCAAGAGCCCACCGCTGCCAAATTCCTTGCAGTGCAGGACAAACAAACATTGGTTGGCAAGTACGTCAAGGAGCTTTTGAATTCATTAGGCACAAGCAGTGCAGAACTTAAAGAGAGATTCTCAACAGAATTTGAATACAGCAGAATCACAAACAAGCAGCAAGAGGCAGATTTTCTCAATAAAATATTCGGTGAAAAGAGCTATTTTTGCAACCATCTAAAGAAAATTGCCACAGAAAAACGAGAATTTCTAAATGCCTATTTTGCACAAGAGGGGCTTTTTGACAATAGCGAAAAGGCTATGGTAGATGTCGGGTGGTTAGGCACCACGCGCCTGATGATTAACAGCATTCTGCACGAAGAGAAGTGCAAGAATACTATATTCTTCTATTACGGAGTGAGAGGCGACGTGCTCGACAGCAGCCACGGAGTTTTTTACAATTACTTCACTCCACAGGAGCTAAGCACCGAACTCACCACTATGGTAGAAAACTACTTTTCTGCATCGCCCTACCCCTCCACCACGGGGTATCGGGTGGAAAACGGAAAGGTTATTCCAACGTTCAAAGAGGATAGTGCTATTAAAAGCAACAAAATCATAGATGCAAACATCGCCGTCTGCACATATGTCGCCGGTGAAATATCGCACACGGCAACGCTAAAAGCAGATATTCTGCGCACTTGGTGCAAGCGCACAACAGAAACAATGCTTGCACTAAAGCACCGCGACATCGACCTGAGCCCACTATGCGATGCCGAGGCTTTCGACGGAAAACCGTTTGTAAAAATACTATCAACAAAGGAACTGCTTAATATAATGCTGCTTGGCGGGCGATGCACGGCATTCGACAAAGCAAGCGTGAGACTCACAACAGGGAGATTGTTCGGCCTTGTGTGGAGAATATGCCGTGTAACAGGCAAAATAAGACGTTTCCTATATTTGAGATTCAAAGCAAAATGAAAATAGCAACCATTCTGCTAAACTACAATTCTGCCAACGACTGCAAAAAGTGCATCGGCTACCTGTTGCTGCAACAGAACGTGCAGCAGGAGATAATTGTAGTGGATAACTGCTCACGCGATGAAGAAAAAAGAGCCATTGAGCTGTTTTGCAAAGAGAAAGGCATAACGTTCATTGCCAATAGTATAAACAGCGGTTATAATGCGGGCAACAACGTGGGGTTGCGATACGCCGCAGAGCAAGGCTATGAATATGCCCTCATAGCCAACCCCGATATGGAATTTCCACAAAAAGACTACATATACAAGCTACTGCAACCAATGATTGATGATAAAGAGATTGTTGTATGTGGTAGCGACATTGTGGGGCTCGACGGGAAACACCAAAGCCCTATGTACCGCGATGGTAATTGGCGAGATAGCGGGGGATGGCTGACCGGAATATTCAAAAAGCAGAAAGCCGACACATACGACTTCATAGACAACTACAGCACAAGCCACTATTGTGCAAAAGTAAGCGGCTGTTGCCTTGCCGTGCGCCTCTCTTTTATTGAATGCATTGGATTCTTCGACGAATATCCACTTCTCTACTGCGAGGAGGCAATATTGTCGCGCCAAGTGGAACAGGCCGGCAAAAAGATGTACTACACAACCGAGGCACAGGCTATTCACGCACACCGCAAAAGCGAAAAAGGCAACCCCGTAAAAAGATTCCGTCAGTGGCGGCGTTCACGCCTCTACTATATAAAGAGATACAGCGGAGATACCGCATTCGGGCGCTTTATGGCAAGCCTTTCAATGAGAATAAACATTGGTATACTCATTATTTACAGTAGAATAAAAGGATGAAAGAACGCGCATATTACATTGATGCAGTAAAAGGCGTTGCCATACTTTGCATCACCTTCCTTCATTTCGAGTATGGCATTATACCCTCTTGGTTAAACACCTGGATAGGAATGTTTATGATTACCACCTTTTACTTTACATCGGGGTGGGTGAGCGGAATGCAAAATAAAACCACAAGCACAAAAGAGTTAGCTGCAAAACGCATAAAACAGCTTGGGATACCATACCTTTGGTTCAGTGCACTGATTATATTGTTTAATATCATATGGTGCATTTGCGGATTTATGGATTACCACATATTATTACGCGACATATACAAGACATTGACTCTGCGCGGAATTGGTACCTTATGGTTTTTGCCGGCACTCCTAATTGGCGAAATTATATTCTGTTACATAAAAAACAGTAAAAGAAAATGGTTGCTTGCATTTGCGGCATTGATACTGACAATTATGGCTTCGCATATATATAACGATGTATGGTTACCATTAAGAGGGGAATCTCTATTGAATAAGATTATTGATGCACCAATCCAACCCATTGCCCGAGGGCTAAACGCTTGGCCGATAATAGCTGCCGGTTATATTTTTGCAAAACACATATGGCCGGCAATAATTAAATGTAGGAAATATAATATAATACTTTTTGCATTAATTACAATCTCCTTCAGTATCTCCCTGATTATTACCCCAATATTTGACATCTATTATCTTAATTCTTTTTTAAGCAACATATTACCTGCTATAGGTTTTGCCTGCCTATTTTATAGCAAAATTAAAACAGGCCCGGTAACAAATTTCTTCACATTTTGGGGAGTAAATTCACTTGTACTTATGTGTACCCATTATAGCATAACACAAGAGATACTTAAAACCATTGATGAGAAATTCATCCACTCGGGATTCTGCGGTGTTATTACCATCACATATTTTGTCATTACAATAATTGTCACATATCCATTGGTAGGACTTTTTAATAACCGATTAAGGTTTATGATTGGTAAATAATAAAATTATGACTATGCAAAGTAAAACGGCATACAGAGAAATTACCAAATATGCAACTGTTTTTTTAATCCTATATAGCATATACTATATTCCAATCGACACGCGTACTAATCTTGGTCCTGTAAAACTTACATTGTTAGGGTTAAACGTGTTTGTCTTGCTATTCTATACTTTCAAAATCTCAAAAGCATTAATCATTGGTTGCATATACCTTATATATCAATTTATATCGGCAAGTTTCCATCCCGAAAGCTGGCGATGGAGTACACTGCTCTATTCTGTAGGTTTAGTCAGCACATATATATGTTTCTACAACCTTGTGGTTATAGAAAAAGTATTCACCATCAACCATTTTATTAGAATTTGCAAATGGGTGATGGGTGCATACTTTGTTGTGTGCATAATTCAACAGATATTCCTTTTAATAGGTATAAATTATTTCCCTCTGATAAATCTATGCCAAGTATTCAATCGTGGTATAGGCTGCAACTCATTATGTCAAGAACCAAGTACTTTCGGCCGTTTTATGCTTATATTTTACTATGCATATGTAAAATGCTGTGAGTACAAACGTGGAGAGGGCCCATTCACATTGAATGAGTTATTTAGTGGCGAGCACAAATGGGTTACAATACGTTTCCTATGGATGATGCTGACTATGGGTAGCGGCACTGCTTTCGTATGCCTCATTCTATTTAGCTTATATTTCGTGCGCCGCCATAACTGGTACTATGTTGTTCCAATACTTGCGATATGCTACACGCTCATACAAGCATCGGGCATTGAAGCGCTCGACCGCGCAACAACTACAATAGAGGCAACAAGTACACTCGACTCCCAAACTGTGCGTGAAATTGATAGCTCGGCTGCGGCCAGAATAGCACCCGTACTCAACTCGCTGAATGCCGATTTTACTAAATTCGACACTTGGTTTGGTAAAGGAATTGATGCGGGACATAGGACACCATTTGACGAAATGACAATGTTTGAAGACTATGGCTTTATTCACTACTTGATTGCTATGTTCTTCAATTTCTCTTGTGCATATAACATTTGGTCACTTGCGCCAATATTTTTATTTTCCGGAGTTGGTGGAGGAACCGGTGGAAATATTCAGTATGTATGGGCATTGGCAATGGTTATGACTTGTGTAAAATATTTCCACGACAACCAAGAGAATCCCGATATTTACGAAGACGAGATAGAGGAAGAGGATAGCAAGGCTGCCACTCTTGAGTCTTAAAAAAGAAATATCTTTATCTTTTTTTATTATGAACCTAATTAACTTTTTCGACAACAGACGGTATTGGGGAGGGAAAAGAAATAAATTTCTTTCCAAGATATACTTCTACCCCGCAGTAAACAGAATAGTAGCAGCACTCGCAAATATTATATTACCAATATATTTTAACTGCACAAGAAATAATCCAAAATACTCGCTCAACAAGAAAAGCGACAAAGGAGAAAGAATTATCGTATCACTCACATCCTTTCCACCTCGTTTGCCCAAATTGTGGTTAGTTATTGAATGCTTGCTGCGACAGACAGTTAAGCCCGATGCCATAATCCTTTACCTCACGCAAGGGCAGGTAAACAGCATCGACGAGCTCCCCCGCAAATTACAGGAACAACAAAAGAGAGGCTTGCAGATAAAGCTATGCCCCGACAAGATACGCTCGCACACAAAATACTATTATGCAATGTCGCAAAACCCCGATGATGTTGTAATAACCGTCGATGACGACCTTTTCTACCGCACCGACCTCATAGAAAGACACTTAACAGCACATAAAAAGTACCCCAATGCCATAATAGCCAATTGGGCAAAAAGAATACTGCCAACCACACCATTGTATAAAAACTGGCCCGATGTCACAGAGCCTGGGCTCTCGAATCATTTTCTTTTGCTTGGGGTGAGCAGTGTACTATACCCTCCACATTCATTATACAAAGATGCTTTCCTGACAAAAGAGATTATAGAACTATGCCTCACTGCCGATGATGTATGGCTCTCGTGTATGGCCCTGCTGCAAAAGACACCAATATACTTCACAAATTTCAAATTTACGCACACGCCGGTTTCGATAGCAAACAACGAAACTTTGCTCGACATTAATAGAGAGCGCAACCAAGTGTGTGTTGATAATTTAAACAAATATTACTGGGAGAAAATAGGAATCAGACCTTTTATAGACCTTCCCTAACAATCGTAAATTTTGTGCCAATATGAATATTCTGATAACAATATCCGACTCATACGTTCCATACGCAGCAGCTATGCTGCAAACAATGGCAGACACGAACCGAGAGTTATCTCTCGACATATATATCATAAGCCCGGACCTTAAGGAACAAAACAAAAGTAAGTTGGTACGTTCCTTCGAGCACTATGGCGATGAACAGGATAATATAAGACTATATTTTCCGGAAATACCGGTTCCTGTAAAAAAGGATATCGACAAGATGGCGCCACACATGGGTAAAATTTTTGACACATCATACATTTTACGTCTTTATGCGCCTCGCATTCTGCCAACCGACATACACACTATACTTTATTTAGATGTTGACACCCTCATTGCATCCTCGCTAAAAGAGATAGGTGAGATGAAGCTTGACGAAGATACCGCTTTAGCGGCGGTGAAAGACCTCATAAGGCCTAATGATTATGAAAGGCTGGGAATTGACGAAAGAAAACATATCTATTTCAACAGCGGTATAATGCTGTTAAATCTTGATTTCTGGCGCAAACACGATACAGGCGAAAAATGTCTTAAAGTTCTCGAAACACGCAAAGACATCACCTTCCCCGACCAAGATGCTTTGAATATTGCCTGCGAGGGACACGTTGTTTATCTGCACCCACGATATAACTGTATGACATTCTTTTTTGCCCGCAGGGAATTCTTGAAAAAACGCATAAGAAAAGAAGAGTTTGAAAACGTTCTGGAAGCGCAGAAATCACCTACTATAATACACTATACTTGGCCTAACAAGCCCTGGCATAAAGGCGGATATATCCCAAGAAGAGAGGAATGGCTTGCGGCACTTGCGAAAACAGAATGGGCACAAACGCCAATAGTATATAAAAACGGTATTAAAGGAGAAATAAAGCATATACTAAAAAGCATCGCAAGCTACACACTACCTTTAATTGGAATTCATTCGAAACAGGATATATACAGGAAACGGCACTATAAACATATCTATTGGCTGTCCATACTTGTATATTATGGTTTTGCACAGTATCTCCCCAATTTCGATTCACGTTTCTTTGGAAAGCTATCTAATAGGATAAGGGTTATGTGCGTGAAAAACATTTTCGATTATGTTGGGAATGGGGTTAATATTGGCCGAAGAGCAAAATTCGGCAATGGCAAGAACATATGGATAGGTTCGCGCTCAAACATTGGCGCTCATTGTCAGGTACCGGCAAATATTATCATAGGAGATGATGTTATGATGGGGCCAAATAACTTTTTCTTTGGAGGGTTTACGCACAACATAAGCGATACCACAAGGCCAATGATTGAACAAGGATTCAAGTTTTTCGACGGTAGAACCGAAATAAAAGACGATGTGTGGATTGGGCGCGACTGCCTATTTATGCCTTGCGTAACCATTGGAGCACATTCAGTGGTAGGCGCACGCAGCGTTGTAACCAAAGACATCCCACAAAGCGTTATCGTGGGCGGAAACCCTGCAAAAAATATTAAACAACGCAAATGAACGATTGAATCAATTTAATTACTTTTTTTATGCGCATAGAATACAAAAAGTTATTCAAATACACATTCGTCATATATAGCATAATTGTTGCTATACAATTTCTTTTAAGTTCAATTGTTAGGAACGGTCTCAACAAGGAACTTCATAAATTGTTCCTTAAAGAATGGTATTTTAGCGATTGGCTTATTAATTTTGAAGGTGGTTTTGTTAGAAGAGGACTTTGGGGTGAAATCATACTTTTCCTATATGATTGTTTTAATATCGACATAGCACACACGATTATATTCATAACAAGGATTTGTACACTCTTTATTATTATTTACACGATCTATTTTTTTAGGAAAAAACGTCTATCTCTCATTTTATTACCTAACATTATATTATTTGGCGGGTTTGCCATCAATAATTTTCAATTATACAGGCGTGATGCCCTGATGCTATTGATCGTATTCTTAACACTTAGTTTGTATAACAAATGGGATAAATGCAAAGAGCATAAAACGGAATATTGGTTTCTTACTTGCCTATCCGGTATTTTTGCAATTCTCACACACGAAGCAAGTTTCTTTTGCTTTGTGCCGTTTATGATTCTACATTGCTTTTGTAACAACTTTAGTGGAGGATATATTATGAAAGGCTTTAAAACCATTTTGTTTTTTATGCCTGTTTCAATTGCTATGATATGTGCTTGTGTTTTCAAAGGCAACGAAGAAATTGCCAATTCCATATGGGACTCATATACTCCTTATTTCAACAATGTTTATGGCGAAACTATACAAATGGGTAAAGGCGTAAATGCATTAACGTGGAGTACACAATATGCTGCCGGATTTCACTTGACGGTAAATTATTTAAGTCCACTCCTTTTTGGCTATATACCGCCACTTGCAGCTTGGTGCGTTATATTTATAATGGCTTTGTATCTTATGGTAAACGTGAACAATATAAATCTGTTCAAATATGAGCAAAAGGATATATGTAACACATATCTGGCTTCTATCATCTTAATACAATTTATTTCTCTATTACCAATGTTTACAATCCTATCGTGCGATTTCGGAAGAATCTTTATGTATTGGTCCTTAACATCGTTCTTTATCTTTTATAAGTTCGAGCAGAAAGAATATCCTATATTTTCATCTATAGGAAGAAAAGTACATCAATTGTTCAACAACCGTTATTTTTCACATTCATCATTATACATACTAATATGGGCCGTCATAATGGTCCCATTTTCGGGATTTTACAAAGCACAATTTACATCTGTTATAGGAAACATCATACATTTTTTCACATCTGCCGTTAAGCTGATTAATGATTTATGAAACAGACAATTCAACTTTTAAGACCTGCGCAATGGCTGAAGAATACATTCATATTTCTGCCAATATTCTTTAACCAGAGAATTCTCTCTTTTGAAGAACTTGCAAGTGCTCTATGCACATTCATTGCGTTCTCATTCGCAGCAAGTTCAATATATTGTTTCAATGACATCAGAGATGCGGAAGCCGACAAATTACACCCAAAGAAAAGAATGCGCCCCATTGCAAGCGGAAAGATAACGCTTGTGCAGGCATACACAACAATGGTTGCCTGTATTATTATAGCATTAGTATTACTATATCTTCTACCTGCCGGGGAAATAAGGAACAAGACCAGTTTTGGCATAATTATCTATTACATTCTAAATCTTTACTACTGCACCACACTCAAACACATAGCTATTATTGACACATTCATTATAGCTATTGGATTTGTTATACGTATATTAGTTGGAGGTTTTTCCACCGCCACTTGGACTTCGCAGTGGATAGTACTAATGACATTCCTATTGGCACTTTTCCTTGCATTTGCCAAAAGAAGGGACGATGTGCTCATTTTCCAAACCAGCGGTACAAAAATGCGCAAGAATATAGTTCGCTACAACTTGACGTTTCTCAACAACGCAATAGCTATAATAGCGGCAATGACAATGATATGCTACATAATGTGGACAATGGAGGATGATGTAATTGAGCGTTTTAACACACAATATCTTTATATTACATCAATATTTGTACTCTTAGGCATTATGCGCTATATGCAACTAACCATTGTAGATGAAAAGAGCGGTAGCCCCACAAACATAATGCGAAAAGATCGATTTATTCACCTTTGCATCGCAGGGTGGATTACGGCATTTACAATCATCATCTACCTATGAGAAAAATTGCTGCATTTGATTTCGACGGAACAATAACCTACAAGGACACGCTGTTCGATTTCATTGTTTACAACTACGGTAGCCGAGGGTTGCTATGTTGTATTATAAGAAACATTTTCAATCTTTGTTTATATGCAATTGGTTTAAGAAGCAACAGCAAAGCCAAGGAAAAACTACTTGCTACTATGCTAAGAGGAGCTAGTATTGAAGAGTTCAAAACAATGTGCGAAAACTACTCTCTTAAAAGAGTTCCACAAATTATCCGCAAGAAAACAATTGAAAGAATAAATTTACACACCGCAAAAGGGGATACGCTGGTTATTGTAAGCGCATCGCCCGAGGATTGGATTAAGCCGTGGGCAATGAAGAATGGTTTTTCCAATGTCCTTGCAACACAAATAGAAAAAAAAGATGGTGTACTTACAGGTTCTTTCGCATCGAAGAACTGCTATGGAGAAGAGAAGGTAAATAGGTTGGCGACGGAATTCCCCTATAGAGAGGATATAGAAATTACAGCATACGGAGATAGCAATGGCGATATTCCTATGCTAAAATTTGCCAATGAAGGGTTTTTAATTAAAAACAACAAATGGCAAAAATTCAATAGATGAAAAAAGAGTCTACTTTATCGCAAGCAATTAAATATCTTTTTGTAGGAGGG
Organism: Bacteroidaceae bacterium; assembly: GCA_017536765.1. GTDB lineage: Bacteria > Bacteroidota > Bacteroidia > Bacteroidales > Bacteroidaceae > HGM04593. The sequence continues at coordinate 30,363 of JAFXGV010000013.1, read as the reverse complement.
TTCTGCACTATAGTGGATATCGGCCTGTTGTTTCTTTTCACTGAGCACCTGAACATACATTATATACTATCGGGAACCCTGTCGTTTGTAACAGGCGTTACCATCAACTACTTTATGTGTACAGGGTGGATTTTCAAAGAATCCAAAATAAAAAACAAAGGAATGGAGTTCCTCTTCTACCTATTTGTCTCATTCATTGGATTGGGAATAAACCTTTGTATATTGTGGCTACTCACCAGCATTATTGGAATATATTTTATTATTTCCAAATTGATTGCAATATCCGTCACATTAACCTGGAATTTCTGTTCACGAAAATATTTATTACATATATAGAGCCCAATGGCTAACCTCACCCTCGCCATCTGCGTTTATAACGCCGAGAGATATATAAAAGAGACCTTGCAATCGGTTGCCGGGCAAACGATGCAGGATTTTCACTTGCTCATTGTAGATGATTGCAGTACCGATGGCAGTGTTGCCGCCATTAAGGAATTCTTTGAGGAACACCCGCGGCAATACGAACTTATATCATTTGAAGAGAATGGCGGCATAGGACACGCGCGGCATTTTGCCGAACGGCACGCACAGACAAAATATATGATGTTCCTCGATGCCGACGATATTCTATACCCACACGCCATAGAAACAATGTATAATAGAATAGCAAGCGACAAAGACCTGATGGGTGTTGGCTGTTACCTTGAGTACATAAACGAAAAAGGCAAAAAGATTGGAGGCGGGCTTTTCTTAGGTGAAAAGACAAAGGAGAAGTTTTACGAAAAGGCCGCCGCAAAAAAACTCTTTTTTATGCAACCCACAGCCATTTACGACCGCGAGATTGCACTATCGGTAGGAGGATATGTAATTGATGGTTACCCACAGGGCAAGCCACGTTACCAGGATTTCTGCGAGGACCTCGATCTGTGGACACGTATGAGCGACCTCTACGTAGATGGGAAAGCAATTATTGTGGTACCCGAGGTATTATGCAAATACCGCAAGGGGAGCGGGTTGTCGAGCAACTCATTTAATATGATTATTAAAATGCGCTATACAAAAGCCAACCTGCTGCGCAGGCGAGCCGGAGAGAAAGAACTCACATTCATAGAATTCTATGACTCCCTCACCCCCAAGCAACTGAAAGAACTGCACAAGGATGCCAACGCTGCCGATGCACTGCGTAACGGGGCATTCTACATAAAAAAAGGCAATATATTCAAAGGTGCGTGGGAGATTCTTAAATGCATTTATTACCGCCCACTTTACATTTGGGACAAGATAAAGCACAATTCGGGGATATTTAGACAAAAGGACAAAAGAGCATAGGATATATTGCTATGAATAATGAGGAATTTATAAAACAGATTATTCAATGTGCATACAATGTAAGAAAGAAATTGTATGCAGGATTTTTAGAATCTGTTTATAAGAATGCACTATTAATTGAACTTCGCAATAATGGATTAAGAGCCGATAAAGAAGTTTCAATAAATGTGCATTACAACAATATAATTGTTGGTGAGTTCCGAGCAGATATTATAGTAGAGGATTCTGTTATTCTTGAATTAAAAGCAATACAAAAATTAGCAACAATTCACGAGGCGCAACTTGTAAATTATCTCACCGCGACAGATATTGAACACGGTTTGCTAATAAATTTTGGCAGCGAAAAGATAGAAATAAAAAGAAAGTATAAGACATTTAAGAACACAAAGAATATGTAATTTCTGTTCTTATGTCTAAAAAAGATAAGAGTAGTACTTAGAATACAAAATGAGCCAAACAGCAAAATCAATAAAACATATAAGCGACATAATAGGACTGCTGAATAAAGAGGCTAACTATGCCGTGCTGCGCAATTTTGAGGGGCTGCCCGACAAAAACAACAGCCGCGACATAGATATAATAATAACCCGCGACAGCTACAAAAATGTAAAAGACCTCCTTGTAACGCTCATAAACAACAGCGGGTGGAAGATTATAACCTACCTGCACAGCGACCGCCTCATAAGCTATGTGTGCGCAACCACCACAGAGGAGCAGACCGACATTATACAATGGGATTTCTTCTTCGACACATCGGTGTGGGGCATACAGCTAATGAGCGCAGACGAGTTCCTCGCAAACAAAAAATTCAACGGTTTTCTTTACTACATAGACACCGACGGGCAGTTCCTCGACAAATACCTGTACAACAGAGCTGTGGGGAGTAAATACCCCGAAAAATACCGCGCCACACGCGAGGCTGCCGAGCACCAGCCCACCGTGGAGAAGAAGGTTAAAGAGATTTTCGGTTGCAACAGCGTAGCGGAATGTGACAAAAAAAGCGGCAAGAGCCTTATTCTCAAAGCCCTGCGGCACAACTTAAAGAAAAGGCCATTGGCACTCATTTGGGGCATTATATACTTCCTTTATACATTTATTGGAAACTATATATGCTCGCGCACGGGATTCAGCATAGGTTTCACAGGCCCCGACGGCAGTGGCAAAACCACAGTAATTGAAATGCTGCTCGAAAGAATAGCCCCCGTGTTTGGCACAGCACACAAATACTACCACTTCCGCCCTATGCTATTTGGCAACTTGGGCGAGGTAGCACACTCGGCAGGCATAAAAAAAGAGGTGGACAGAAATTTTGACAAGCCTCATCGTGGTGGAAAAACAGGAAAAATAAATTCTCTGCTACGACTTGCCTACTATTCAATTGATTACATTATAGGTTATTTCCTTAAGATAAAAACCGTAACACGCATAACCCGCGTGGTAGTTTTCGACCGCTATTTCACCGACATCATTTGCGACAGCCGTCGTTCACGCATATATTTGAGCCGCGACTTCCTCTATTGCTGGAAAAGGCTATTTATCCCCTCACTCAACTACAATATACTGCTCACTGCAAGCTGCGACACAATACTTGCGCGCAAGCGTGAGCTCGACGAGGAGGGTATAAGAACAATAAACGACAAGATTGATTATTTGTGCAACAAGAAAGGCTACCGCAAAGTACTTAACGAAACTACACCACAGGCAGTTGTAGCCGAGATTCTCACATATATTTTTGAGGAGCAGCATAAGAAGAATTTAAGAAGAATAAGATAATAAATTGATATCTTAAAATTTCAACAAAGTACTTATTTAAGATCTAACAGTAACCTCCATGACACACCTCAAGCATAAAATCTTCGTTTCGGCATACGCTTGCGAGCCCGGGCTGGGCAGCGAGATAGGTGTGGGCTGGCACTGGGTATTGGAGATGTCGCGTTACTTTGAGCTGTGGGTGCTCACGCGCGAGAGCAACCGCCCCACAATAGAGCCGTGGATAGAGAAACACCCCGAATACCGCGGCATACATTTCCTCTATTTCGACCTGCCCCGCTGGGCACGATTTTGGAAAAAGGGGCTGCGTGGCGTGCGCACATACTACAACATATGGCAACATTGCACCAACCGCATAGTAAAGCGCACTATGCGCGAGAACAACATAAAAATATTCCACCACCTCACATATGGCAATATGCTGTGGAAGGTGAGCTCATACGGGCAAAAGCAGTTCTTCATATGGGGCCCCGTGGGCGGCTTGGAAACCATACCGGCCGAATACAGCAGCCACTACACAGGCAAGGCACGCATAATTGAGTGGGTGCGCCGTGCGGTTATCAAGTTACTGTCTCTGAATTACGGTTTCGGGCAACGCTGCAAAAACGCCGACTTAGTACTGTGCAAAACCGAAATAACCCGCAACCTAATACCGGCCAACGAGCGCCACAAAAGCGTGCTCTTTACCGATGTGGCTGTTGATGATATTGCAAAGACAATAGAAGAAAAATCCACCTGCAACGATAAAATAGAGTACATAACCGTGGGCCGCTTGGATGCGTGGCGCGGTTTCGACCTTGTGATAGAGAGTTTTGCCCGCGCTGCACGAAACAACCCCAATATGCACCTTACCATTGTGGGCAAGGGAAGCGACAAGGAACGCTTGCAGACACTGGCACAGGAAAAAGGCATTGCCGATAAAGTGACCTATACCGGAAACGTGGAGATGAACGAATATTACCGCCTGCTTTCTAAAGCCGACGTGGTGGTGAACGCATCGCTTAAGGAGGGTGCCGTAACCGTCTCTTTCGATTCAATGGCAATGGGCAAGCCACTTATATGCCTCGACACCACTGGCTATACCCGCTATTTTTCCAACGAATATGCTGTGGTCATCCCCCGTACCACCCGTGCCGAAGTTATCGATAATTTGAGCCGTGCAATGGAGCGCCTAAGCAATGCAGATAAGCGAAAGACCATCGGTGAAAAGGCCAAGAACGCAGGGCGCCAATTCACATGGGAGACACGTGGCAAGGAGTTCAGGGATTTGGTAATGGAGAGGGTTAAAGGGTTTTGAGTTTCTTCCTCCTTACAGTCGTCAGAATGACACACAATGTCATTCCGAGCCGAAGTGAGGAATCTGAAAAGACTTATCGTAAATGACTATACTGCACAAAATAATATCCACAGGCAGTGGCATAAACCGCTGCTACCGCATAGCCAACGCCGACGGCAAAAGCTGGTTGCTGCCCGCAAAGAATATGCGAGTGGCACTGAACCTCTACCAGCCAAGCGGGCGCAACGGCAAGTTGCTGAAGGCGCTGTTCCCGCGGCTGCACCGATTGCCATTTGTGCGCAAGGCAATAAAGGCCGAAACCATATACTGCACACTGCAACAGGAGCTAAAGGAGTTGTTGCAAAGGATATTCAACTGCGGGAATTTAGAATTTGCGATATTCGAAGGCACTCCTTGCGTGCATCAAAAAATCACAATACAACTTAGCAATGGAAGCAATATCCTTGGCTACTGCAAGGCAAGCGATAACAAAGATATTCTGCAATTGTTTGAAAAGGAGGCTGCCACACTCACCCTACTTGCAAAGAATGGAGTTACAAACATTCCACGGGCACTGCACTGTGGCACACTCTCAAACGGGGTACACATTTTTGTGCAAAGCACCGCAAAAACCACGAAATCGCAGGTGGTACACACGTGGGGGCCGCTGCAAGAGCAGTTCCTTACCACGCTGCACGAAAAAACACGGCTGGCACTGCCCTTTGAGGAGAGCGACTACTACCGTTCCATAACCGCCCTGCAGGAGCACATCGATTGGCTACCCGCCACAACAGACAAGGAGGTTGTAACAACTGCAATAGCAATGGTTATGGCCGAAAACTGCGGCAAAATGGTGGAATTTTCGGCCTGTCACGCCGACTTTACCCCGTGGAATATGTTTGTGGAGCGCAGCGAGCTGTTTGTATTCGATTTTGAATATGCAGCCCTCACCTACCCGCCCGGGATAGATCGCTGCCACTTTGAACTGCAAACGGCGATATTTGAAAAGCGACTGTCGCGCGAGGAAATTCTTGAATATATAAACGGTTGTGATGTGGCCCACAGGCAACTGTTGCGCCTGTATCTGCTCGATGTGATATCGCGTTTCACAATAAGAGAGAGAGGAAATGCCCGTGGCGATATTGCCCGCTCTTTGGATACCTGGTGTTATCTACTGAAAAACATAAAATATCAATAATATAAAAAGAGATTCTTCCTCCTTTCTGTCGTCAGAATGACAAAACAAATATAGAATAATATTTCTGTTCATTCAGAACGCTATATGGAGGAATCTGGAAATAATTAAAGAGCTCGCAAATGAAACTAATCTGCTTTCACCTGTTCAACGACTACAGCGGTAGCCCCAAAGTGCTGAAGAGCACGCTACAACACCTGCTTGCAAAGGGGGTGGAAGTGGAGCTTGTGACATCGCGCGGCGGCGTGCTCGACGAGCTTGAAGGCTGCGGCAATATAAGATACCGCAGATACAGCTACCGCTTTAGCAAAAACGCGGCACTCACTATGCTGCGTTATGTGTGGGCACAGATATATACCTTTTTCATCGCCCTTGGCTATGCCCATAACAAAGAGGCAGTCTTTTACATAAACACCATACTGCCTGCAGGGCCGGCACTTGCCGGGTGGCTCACAGGGAAAAGGGTTATTTACCACTATCACGAAAACGCCACGGTAAAAAGCAGGTTCTACCGCGCCCTTGCTTGGGTGATGCAAAGGCTTGCAAGTGAAATTATATGCGTGAGCCGCTTCCAGCGCTCGTTCCTTGAACGTACCGATGGTGTGTGCGTGATACCCAATGCCATAGACGATGCTTTTATTGCAAGGCTCACGCCCAACCCGCAAAAAGCATTTGAGCGGCAAAGGGTGCTTATGCTCGGTTCGTTAAAGAAATACAAAGGCACTATAGAGTTCTGCAAACTTGCCGCAATGCTACCGCAATATAGTTTTGAACTCGTAATAAACGACACACGGGAGAACATTGATGCATTTTGGCGCGACAACAACATTGGCCGCATTGAGAACCTTGCGGTACACCCACGGCAAGAGGATGTGGCCCCATTCTATAACCGCGCATCCATTGTGCTGAACCTCACAAATAAAGAGTTTGCAATAGAGACTTTCGGCCTCACGGTCTTGGAGGCAATGTCAGCGGGCCTGCCTGTTATTGTGCCCACTGTGGGTGGTGTGGCCGAAATGGTAGATGATGGCAAGAATGGATTTAAGATAAATATACAAAATTTATCATTTATTGCAGAAAAAACAGAAAAACTATTCACTAATCGGGAATTATATCTATCTTTGTGTGAAGAAAGCTTGGCACGCTCAAAAAAGTACAATTCGGCGGCTATGGCCCGTGAAATACTACACAAGATAAGAGACAAGGGAAACCTATAAATGAAGAGGGTTGCAATTATTGGCACGCAAGGAGTTCCCGCCAACTATGGCGGCTTTGAAACACTTGTAGAAAATATTATCGGAGAGCATTGTTCCGATAATATTGAATACACCGTATATTGCAGTGCCAAAGATATGCCGCAAAGGCTCAATGAGTACAAGGGCGCCAAGTTGAAATATATCAATTGGCGTGCAAATGGCGTGCAGAGCATCCTATACGATATTGTAGCAATGATTCGCTCAATACGCGGGTATGACACCATTTTGGTGTTGGGAGTGAGTGGTTGCACATTCATCCCCATCTTCAAACTGTTGAGCCGTGCAAAAGTCATCGTGAACATCGACGGTCTGGAGCACCGCCGCGACAAATGGACACGCTCGGTGCGCAAATTCCTGCTCCTCTCCGAGGTGGCTGCTGTGAAAAACGCACATACCATTATTGCCGACAACAAGGGCATTGCCGATTATGTAACTTGGCGATACAAGAAGAATGCCAAGCTCATTGCATATGGCGGCGACCACGCACAGCGCAACGTGGCACAGGAAAAGCAAAACGAGATTCTTTCAACATACGGGTTGGAAAAAGATGCCTATTCCATAAGCGTGTGCCGCATTGAACCCGAAAACAACTGCCACATAGCCATAGATGCATTTGCCAAGAGCGGCAAGCCGTTGGTTTTTGTGGGCAACTGGCAGCGCAACGAATACAGCCGTGGCCTCAAGGAAAAATATGGCAATTGTAGCAATATAAAGCTCATCGACAGCATATACGACTTAGACATCCTTTATACCCTGCGCAACAACGCACGTTACTACATACACGGGCACAGCGCAGGCGGCACCAACCCCTCGTTGGTGGAGGCGATGTTCCTTGGCAGGCCCATTCTTGCATACGACGTGGTTTACAACCGTGAAACCACATACCAAAAGGCCTACTATTGGCAAAACAGCGAGCAGTTGCAACAACTGGTGGAGCGCGACGACCTCACAGGCAACGACACTATGCTTGTGGCACAGCAGCACTACACCTGGGCAAGCATCAGCAAGCAGTACGAGGAGTTGTACTAAAAACTGCTATCACAAGACTATGAATATGAAAAACACATTCCGTTCCGCAGTGCTCTCGGGGATAGCTGTGGCTATTGCCGGATGGGGCTATCTTGCATTCCCCAACATTATAGGAGCTGTATTGTTCTCATTCGGTCTTTTAACCGTGGTAAATTATAAACTGAAACTATATACCGGCACGGCCGGCTTTGTGCCGTTGCGCTACGAAGATGGGCGCTCGCGATGGATGCGCGCCATAGGCGAGTTGCTTTTCATCCTTTTTGCCAACATCATCGGCTGCCTGCTTGTGTCGCTGCTCACACGCCTGTCGCCGATAGAACTGGGCGAGAGCGCACAGAGAATTCTGGAATCGCGTCTTGCCATAGGGCCGTTGCGCGCAGGCCTGCTTGCCATAGGTTGCGGCTTCATAATGACAACCGTGGTGACATTCGCTCGCGAAGGCAAACCGCTTACACTGCTGTTTGGCGTGCCCCTCTTCATCAATTGCGGGTTCCCCCACTGCCTTGCCGATGCCTTCTACTACCTCACGGTTCCCACAAGCTACACACTGGCACACATTGGCGAGATTGCAGCCCTCTACCCCTGCCTGGTTATTGGCAATTTCATTGGCTGCAACCTATATCGTTTCATAGCACCCAAGGAATAAGACTCATTGATATACACAAACATAGCGACAGCTGCACCGCGGTGCAGCTGTCGCTCTATTTTTATACCTGAACGCAGGGCGCTATCCCTTTCTCTCAAGTTCCTGCAACTCCTCCATCTTCTTTGTGGCAAGAAATTCATACACACCGCACAGATGCTCGCGCACGCGGCCGTGACCGAACTCATAGACCTTGGTGGCAAGGCCGTCGAGGAAATCACGGTCGTGGCTCACACATATGAGCGTGCCGTCGAAATCCTGCAATGCCTGTTTAAGGATATCTTTGGTTTTGAGGTCGAGGTGATTGGTGGGCTCGTCGAGAATAAGCAGGTTCACAGGCTCTAACAACAGTTTCATAAGCGCCAAGCGTGTGCGCTCGCCACCCGACAGCACCTTCACTTTTTTTGCACTTGCCTCGCCGCCGAACATAAATGCCCCTAACAGGTCGCGTATCTTGTTGCGTATGTCGCCCTTGGCCACGTCGTCAATCGTTTGGAACACAGTGAGATTCTCATCGAGCAGCGATGCCTGGTTCTGTGCAAAATATCCTATCTGCACATTGTGCCCGAGCTGCAAGGAACCCTCGTGTTCAAGTTCCTTCATTATACACTTCACAAGGGTTGATTTACCCTCGCCGTTGCGCCCCACGAAGGCCACCTTGTTGCCACGCTCTATCGTGAGGTTCACCCCGCCGAATATGCGCTTGTCACCAAAGGCCTTACCCACACCGTCCATTATCACGGGGTACTGCCCCGAACGTGGCGAGGGCGGAAATTTGAGCCTTAACGCCGATGTATCCTCCTCGTCAACCTCTATTATCTCGAGTTTTTCAAGCATCTTCACGCGGCTCTGCACCTGCAAGGTCTTTGAGTATGTGCCCTTGAAACGCTCTATGAAGTCCTTGGTCTCCTGTATCATCTTCTGCTGCTCCTCCCACTGCTTCATCTGCTGCTGGCGGCGCTCGGCACGCAACACAAGGTACTGGGAATAATTCACCTTGTAGTCGTATATGCGCCCCATTGTAACCTCAATGGTGCGGGTGGTGATGTTATCGACAAACTTGCGGTCGTGGCTTATCACAACCACTGCCTTGCCGTTGCTTATGAGGAAATCCTCCAACCAGCCGATGGATTCGATGTCCAGGTGGTTGGTGGGCTCGTCGAGCAGCAGCACATCGGGGTTGCGCAAGAGCATCTTGGCAAGCTCTATGCGCATACGCCAGCCGCCCGAGAACTCGCTTGTCTGCCTGCCGAAATCCTTGCGCTCAAAGCCCAAGCCTAAGAGAGTCTTTTCCACATCCTCCTCAAAGTGTGTCATATCAATGGCATAGAACTTTTCGCTCTTGGTGGCAACCTCCTCTATGAGAGCCATATATTCGTCGCTCTCGTAGTCGGTGCGGGTGGCAAGTTGGTTGTTCAGATTCTCAATCTCGGCCTCCATCTCGTACAGGTGGCTGAAGGCCTGCGAGGCCTCCTCGAAAACCGTGCGCCCATCCTCGGTCATAAGATGCTGAGGCAGGTAGGCAATAACAGTGTCCTTGGGGGCCGACACCGTGCCGCGCGTGGCAGTGCGCACACCTGCAAGAATCTTAAGCAGGGTACTCTTGCCCGCACCGTTCTTGCCCATAAGAGCTATGCGGTCCTTGTCGTTTATCACAAAAGAGACGTCGCTGAAAAGGGTTGTGCCGCCAAATTCCACGGCAAGACCATCTACTGAAACCATATTTGCTAAAGAAATAAATATCTATATGAAAATTCAACGCGAAGTTAGCACTTTTTTATGACACAGGCAACCACCACGCTACACGTGCCGCAAAAAGAGAGGCAGAACATCGACTGCAGGCGAAGATTCAGCCTTACATACCGTTAGAATTCCACTTACAAGCCCATTTTTACAATAAATTCACATTTTTCAACCATAAATAAGAATTGCAATATCCATTTTTATTTGTTATTTACCCCATTTGACTTAAATTTGCTGAAATTATAATAACTTCTTAAAAAAAGACTACTATGAAAAGAGGATTAAAACTATTATTTGCCATTCTTCTTGCGACAAATACAGCCTTCGCCCAGGAAAAAGCCACACTGAGTGCGGAAATATACGGCTACAAGCAAGATATGGTATATTTCGATTGTGTGCAGACACCACTCGTGAGCTGCGAGTTCTACACCAACCCCGGTGAGATACACAGCTACACATTCGACTGCGACGGCCTTGTGTGTATGACGATAAACTCGCGCACAAAAGTGCTGCTGCAACCCGGCGACAGCCTGCACGTGAACATCAGTTACGACGGACGCAAAATCAAAAGCATTAAGTTCAGCGGCAGCGAAAGAGCCGTGAATAACAACATTATGTTCAACAACATAAATAACATAAAGCGCAATATCAACTACAAGAGCCAGCTCCTTACTTGTGCAGCACTCGACATAAAGCCCAAGAACCGCATCGACGACTCGCGCACCCTGCACGGCAAGGTAAAAGAGATGCTTGCAAACAACCAGGCCACACCCGAAGCGCAGAACTACGCTATGGCCATTGTGGATTCCGATGTATATCTTTCGTTTATGGAATACCCCGTTATGTATGCAAGCATAAGAGGCACAGCCATAGACAAGCAGGAGATTGGCGACTATGCAAGCATAATGAACGATGCCGAGCTGCGCAGCGACGCACAGGCACTCAGCTGCCCCGAATATGCCAGCCTGCTTATGCGCTACTGCTTCTACAAGAACGAGATGGATGCAGCGCAGAACGGCACCACATACCAAATGCCCACACGCTTCGAGGATATGTACAAGGAGTTGGCAGCCTTCTACAATAACGAGCAACGCGACTTTGTGCTCTACACCCTGCTGTGCAATTTCATAAGAAACGGACAGGAGATAGAGAGAGCCGACGCACTCTACAACGACTACGTAAACAAATACAACAAAAACGCAGGCTACAAGAGCATACTTGATGCTCTATTGCAATGATGCCAAACAGAGTAGCAACGATATAAGATAATCACAACAAAAGATACCACACTTATGAGAAAAGCTAACTATTATATGAAGTTTTTCTGCAAGGTAGTCCTCTGTATGTTGGTAGCGATGTGCATTGCCGCAAACGTACAAGCACAGGATACCGACAAATGGAGAGAGCAACAGATAACCTTGCGAGTAAGCAACCAACCGTTGGGTAAGGTTTTAGAGATGGCAGCCCGGGCGGCCAATGCCAAAATCACACTGCAGGGAGTAACACTTGTAAACATAAACAAGCCTACCAGCATTGTCGTTAAGGATAAACCGCTCGACAAAGTCATAGGCGAGCTCATTGGCGACCAAAACGTAAAAATACGTTTTGAGAACAACCGTGAAATAATAATTGAGCCCTACGAGCAAAAAGCCGACACAGACAAGGAGTTCAATGTACAGGGAACGGTTATCGACCACGAAACAGGCGAGGAGCTTGTGGGTGCTATGGTTATGGTTACCGACGGCACCGGCAAGGGCCTTTCGGGTTGTATTACCGACATAAACGGCAAGTTCAACCTACGCATAAGCAAAAAAGAATCGCTGCGTGTAACATTCGTGGGCTACGAACCCCTGTCGAAGCAGATACTGAAGCCCGAGAGCAATCTCATAGTGGAGCTCAAACCCAGTTTCGAGCTCGACGAGGTGGTGGTAACCGGTATAAGCAAGCGCAACAAGAACAGCTTCACTGGTAACTTTGTGGAGGTTAAGGGCGCCGAACTTAGAAAGATGAACCCCACAAGCATACTCAAAGGCTTGCAGTTCTTCGATCCCAGCTTCAAGGTGATAGAGAACAACTCGACAGGTTCCGACCCCAACGCCGAGCCTGAATTCCAGATTCGTGGCGACCAGTCACTTGGCTCAACATCAATGAATAGTATGGATTTGATGCTCGACAACGTGTCGAGCCGCCCCAATACCCCGCTGTTTGTGCTCGACGGCTTCATTGTGCCTATGAGCCGCATACTCGACCTCGACCCTGAGCGCGTGGAGACTATAACCATACTGAAGGACGCCGCAGCTACATCGGTATATGGCTCGCGCGCAGCCAATGGCGTGGTGGTGGTTGAGACAAAGGTAGCCCCCGATGGCGCCCTCTCTGTATCATATAATGGAACAATGACCGTACAAGCCCCCGACCTCACCGACTATAATATGATGAACGCAAGTGAGAAACTCGACACCGAGTGGCGCGCCGGTCTATACAATCCCAATGACGCAAATTCAATGAACCTCTACAACAAGTACCTGCGCAACGTGCTTGGTGGGGTAAACACATATTGGCTGTCGAAACCATTGCGCACAGCCATTCAGCACCGCCACTCGGCAAGCGTGGCCGGTGGTACCGATGTATTCCGCTACAGCCTCGACCTCAACGCAGCCTTCCAGCCTGGTGTGATGAAAGGCTCCGAGAACGCCACAAAGGGTGTGGATTTCAATATGACCTACCTGAAGGAGAAATTCACGATGCGTGCCAACATCAGCCTGTCCGAGTCCGATGGCAAGAACTCGCCTTATGGTTCATTCCAGCAATACACAAGGCTAAACCCATATTACATCCCCGAGGATGCCAACGGCAAAGCTATCAAGGTGCTCGACAACAACACCGTCAGTGGTCGCAGTACCATAATAACCAACCCGCTATACGATGCCACCGTTGGTATAAAAGACGAAACCAACAGCCTTACAATTGCCACAAACCTGAGCCTCGAATATGCAATAATGAAAAACCTGCGTATCACCGAGCAGCTCTCTTACACCCGAGGAATGGCCGGCACCGACAGGTTCATGCCTGCCGACCACACAAGCTTTGAGCTTGAGGACGACCTCACACGCAAGGGTAGCTACTACAAGAGCACCGGTAATATGGCATCGTGGTCGAGCAACCTGGGTATCAACTACAACTTAGTACTCGACAAGCACCTGTTCAGTGTGTTTGCCAACTGGACAATAAACGAGGACCGCAACGACTATGTAAATCTTTCGGCCACCGGATACCCCGACCGTCATATGAACGATTTCATCTTTGGTAACAAGATGGAGACAAATATGAGCAACATAGGTACAGAAAACATTTCACGTTCCACCGGTCTCATAGGCCAGTTCTCATACAGCTACGACAACCGCTACTCTTTCGATGCAAACATAAGCGGTGAGGCCTCTTCGCGTTACGCCAAACACGACCTGGTTCCCTTCTGGTCGGTAGGTGCGCGTTGGAATGCACATAACGAAAAATGGCTGCAAGGCTACGTTTCGAACTTGGTAGTGCGTGCCAGCCACGGTGTTACAGGCGAGCAGAACTTCAGCCCATCGGATGCCATAGAGTACTACAGCTACTCTGACGGTATGAAACCCTATGAGTCGTTCCCCGTTCTTGGTGCTCTGCTACAGGGACTCAACAACCCCGACCTCGGCTGGGCTAAGACCGACAACACAAGCATAGGTATAGACTTTGGCTTCTGGAAGAACCGTGTAAATATGAGCTTCAACTACTATAACAACATCACAAGAGAGTTGCTCACAAACTACGACCTTGCACCATCAACCGGTTTCCCCACAATGGTAATGAACGCCGGCGAACTGCAGAATACAGGATTCGATGCTTCGCTCAACATCATTGCCTTCCAGAGCATAAGGAACGAATTCTTCTGGACAGTGAACTTCAACGCCAATCACAACAGAAACAAGATACGCAAGCTATCGGACTATCTAAGAAAGATAAACGAAGAACAACTGAAATCGGCCGGTGCTCCCTTGCCACAGTATCAAGAGGGGCAATCGACCACCACACTCTACGTTGTACGTTCACTTGGAATAGACCCCGTAACAGGCCAAGAGGTATATCTTAAACGTAACGGTGAGAAAACCTTTGTTTGGGATGCCAATGACAAAGTGCCTGTGGGCGAAACCACTCCCGATGTAAGCGGTACAATATCGTCAAGCATCAGCTGGAAGGACCTCTCCTGCACGCTTGGTTTCACATACAAGTATGGCGGTATTGTATATAACCAGACTTTGGTTGATAAGATAGAGAATCAAAACGTGGCCTATAACCTGGATAGACGCGCGGGACAGGGCCGCTGGGAGAAACCCGGCGACGTGACACGCTTTGTGCGCTTCAGCCCCACAGGAGCAAACACCCCTGCCAGCACACGTTTCGTTATGGACGACAACGAAATAAAACTGGCCACCATAAACGTGGGCTACAGGATGAAAAGCGACAAATTTGATTTCCTGCGCCATATGAACATAGATGTGCTATCACTAAACTTTACAACCAACGACATTGCACGCATATCGCCAATACGTATGGAGCGCGGTCTCGACTACCCGTTTGCCCGCTCATACACATTCTCAATGTCAGTGATATTCAAATAACCGGCTCCCATTAAAAGATTATTTCAAATATGAAAAACAGATTATATATAATTATTGCAGCATTGGCAGGTGCATTTACATTAAGCTCCTGCTCCGACTGGTTGGATGTCAGCCCCAAAACAAATGTTCCTGCCGAGGAACTGTTTGAAACGGAGAACGGATATATGAGCGCACTTGCCGGCATATATATCTCAATGACAGGAGAAAACATATATGGCAAGAACCTCACATTCGGCCTTATGGAACAGCTTGCACAGATGTACGACAAACTGCCCGACGGAACCAACGACAGAGGAAGCGTTTACATATACAACCAGCAGACCAGTGGCGGTTTCAACACAAAATCGGCGCTCGAGAATATGTGGCAATCGCAGTACAACCTCATTGCCAATACCAACAACCTGCTTAAATGGCTCGACAAGAATGGCGAGACCGTGCTTGTAGAAGAGAATATGTACGATATGATACGTGGTGAGGCGCTTGCACTGCGCGCATTCCTCCATTTCGACATTTTGCGTGGTTGGGGCCCAATGAACTATGCCGGCAACGCCGACGCCCGCAAAACCAAGTGCATCCCCTACCGCACAGTGACCGATGCCTCCAAGCAACCCCTGCTGACAGCCGAAGAGATAGTAGGAAAAATAATCAACGACCTACTGCAGGCTAAGAACCACTTAAGTTACGAAGCCACGCTCAACCTTAGCGCATACGAGAGTATCGGTCGTCGCTACCGCCTAAACTACCACGCTGTAAACGCACTGTTGGCACGCGTATATAACTACGCAGGGGAATACAGTGACGCACGCACCTGCGCAATAGAGGTTATTGAGAACTGTGGCCTGGAGCTGCAAAGCGGCAACGACAACGATCCCATACTCACGAACGAAGTTATCTTCGGTATAAATATGTATGAGCTCAAAGACAACCTATCGGACTACTTTGCCGTGGGCGAAAAATTGACAACAAAGTACTATCTCAACATCTCTACCCTGAACACCATATTCGAATCGGTAGGTAGCGAGAGCGAAGATATGCGTGCCAAAGGAACTGCGTTCTATCGAAACAACGAACAGCAAAATGCGATATCGCTTAAATACATTGACAACGACAACGAGATTATCCCCCTCATACGCATTCCCGAGATGTATTACATAGCCTGCGAGGCGGCAGAATACAGCGCAGAATCGGCGACATACGTAAACCTTGTACGCAACAAGAGAGGTATATCGAAAGCCAAAGATGTTACCTGCGACACACCCGAACAGCGCACTACAGCCCTCAACAAGGAGTACCGCAAAGAGTTCTACGGCGAGGGACAATACTTCTGGTTCCTAAAGACACACGGTGTTATAGGAACACTGGCACACTGCCCCGACGTTACATTGGCAGAGGAGAACTTCATCTTCCCACTACCCGATGCCGAGCTTGAATATGGCTGGACAGAGGAGAACGACACAGCCGATGATAATGAGGAAAATACAAGAGAAGATGAACAAACCGGCAACGAAGGAGTAGTTACACCCAGAATATAAAACAGTTCCTATCATTCAAACATTACACACTATAATTATGAAAAATAGAATCAATCATATAGCCTGGCTGCTCGGCCTCACATTTATATTTGCAGCCTGTGACAAGACCGAGCCCGACTTTTTCGACAAAGATGCCAACGGGGCATATTTCGACTATGGCTATGCAGCCGATTTCGACAAGGTGGTAAATTTCAGCGAACACATAGTGGGCGCCCCAGACGTTATAACAGTGAACCTAAAGGTGAGGCTGCTTGGTTACATTATGAACGAGGAGCGCAGCCTTGCAATCAAGACAAAAGAGATTGAGGGATACGAGCCTGCCGATGTAACAATAGAAAAAGTGGTATTTGCCAATAAAGAGTATGAAAAGGATGTCGAGGTGATGGTAAAACGCCCCGCAGCAGAGGATGTAATGTATGGTATATGCATATACCTTGACGGCAGTGGCGACATAGGCACCGGCATAGAGGGTAAAAGCGAGATAAACCTTTATGTAACCGAAGCATACGAGAAACCCGGAGTATGGTATAGCCACATAGATACCTATTTAGGCGACTGGAGCAAGGAGAAACAGATTTTCCTGGCCAACCACACCGGCAACGACCATTTCTACTCGGCCCTCTACGACAACAATCTGGGTATGCACAATTTCGATATGATTAAAAACCTTAATATAAGCGCGGTAAACGCACTGCTTGCCCAAGAGCCCGCAGAGCCCATCATTGTGGAGCTGCCAATCCTCAAGGAGAACGAGTACCCGGCATACACCAAGCCCTATTTCTGGGATGAGTACAAAGAGTATCTGGGTGCATTCAGTGCAAGCAAATTCTGTCGCATCACCACAATGTTGGGTGGCTCGAACACAAAGGACATTGCAGCCCTCTATGCAAGCGATGCCGCATTGCAGACAATGCAGGAGCAGGCAGGCGAATTGCACAAGAAGGATGTATTCGATATGTTGAATGAATACTACAACATAGCACTTATGGGATACCCCATATCGCAATACAAGGATATCTTCTGGGTGGAGATAAAGAACAACGTAACATATACAATGAGGATACCATATTGGTGGGAAGACAACAAAGGCTATGGCACGGGAGCAATTGTCAAGAGATACTTTGGCGAATACAATGCCGACAAATATCAATTTATGCTCAAGACAATGCTGAGGGAAGATGGAGCCGAAAACTTCATTGCCGAGTCTATTTTCCCATTCACATACGACAAGGAGAACGACACCTACGCTTGGGACAACTCACCGTTTGGCACCAAGCAACTCGCAGGCGAGGAGCGCCTCAAGGAGTGTTACCGCATCATAAAGGCCGCCAACGACAAGCGCCCTGCATCGCGTAAATTCGACATACCCGAGGTAGAGATTGACTAACCTGCCCGTTTCAACAGCAGACAAAATAACAAACAACAACCGAAAGACAATAATATGAAAAAGATATCATCACTTCTATTATTTGCATTCCTGCTTGCAAGTTGCTACGAAGATAAGGGTAACTACGACTACAAGTTGGACTCAATGAACACCATATCATCGGTAACCTTCTCGCCATCGGTAGTAGTAACGGCTGAAGGCAATACCATTGAGGTGCAGCAAGCCTTAGATGAAGAGGATAAAACACGCCGGGTTGATGCTGTTTTAGAGCAATCACTCGCATCAAACCTCGACGACCTCGATTTCTATTGGTGCAGGTCATACACCGACGAAGATGGCAACAACATAAAGGACACAATAGAGACCAAAGGCTATCTCGAGTTCGAACTGCCCGTGGGCAAACCAATGGCATACAACATCTTCCTGCACATATACGACAATACAACAACATTGTCGCACTATTCGTCGTTCAAGCTAAAGACACGCCCTGTATTCAAAAACAGCCTTTTTGTATTGCACGGCGAGGAGGGCAAACGCCAAATGGGCAACATAGAGGTTATTGGCAACGAAACAAAGATATACACCGATGTAAAAGCCGTCACCAATGACGATAACCACTACGAGAATGCCGTGGGATTCGGGTATAGCACATACATTAACGTTCCCGACAACCTCGCCAACATTGGAGAGACACGCGTGCTCACCGTGTTTGGCAACAACGGTGAGACAATGACCTACGAGCCATTTGGTATGAAAGTCAAATATACCTCAGCGCAAGTATTCAAACCCCAAAGCGACGATTTCTCATTCAAGAAACTGGTGCAGACGGGCGACCCCTCGAACTACACACTATATAGGATTGTACTCACAGACGACGGGCAAGCATACTTTGGCAACTATGTACACGCACTATACAAGCCCGGATATGCTTGTGAGAACAATCCCGACTTGGAACACGAAACCGACTATGAGATTACAGCCGCCACAATCACCCATAACCGTTTCCTTATGTGGGACGCAAAGAACAACCGTTTCCTCTATGCATCAAAAGATGATGCTGGATTTGCGAACAACGAAGCCGCTTCCATCAAGCCCGGCCTTGCATCGGCGAACCCCGTGCTCGACGCAAACGTAAAGTTCCAAGCATTGCAAAAATCGCCCGAGGGGATGACTGCAGTTTTGGGATATATCAACTATCGCGACAGCTACGACCAGCAGAACCCCTATTTCATCTTCAAAGACGAAACAACGGGCGACTACTATCGATACGAACTGCTTATGCAGAACATAGGCGACGGCAGCAAGGCCAAACGCATAGGCGAGGATGATGAAAAGGAAAAGCTATCGGCATATACTATTGTGAGCGAGAAGAGACTCACAGCCTTCACCCCCACCGACGCATCAACCATAACATATAACTCGCATTTCACTACTAGCAACCTCTTCTTTGTCGAGGGAAATACCGTATATCGCTACAACGTGCAGAACGGCGATAAGTTTGCAGTATATGAAGCACCGAATGGCTATAACATAACAAAAATCAAGTTCCGCACAGAGGATAACTCCGCATTCACCGACGACCTTGGACTATACCTGAACATCGTAATGTTTAACGGTGCGAACGGCGCTATAGGAGAGATAAAGTTCAATACTGCGGCCGATGTGGATACCGATTATGCACCACTCTTCTATGACAAAGACGATAATGGCAACAAGTGGGGCGAAATAGAGGATATACAGTTTGTGAATGAGTATATGTACAAAGCGGTCTATTAAGCAGAACCACCTTTTACTGATATTTAACAACATAAACCAGACAATATGAAAAAGAGTATTTTTTTCACACTGCTTATGCTCTGTTGCACAATAATGCAGATACAAGCAGAAGAAACTATAATAAAAGGAAAGGTCAAGGATATAAAGAAAGGGCGCCTGCATATGCTTGCACGCATTGGAGAGGAGAAAACCGACACCATTGGCAGTTGCGAGGTAAAGAAGGGTAAATTCGTGCTAAAGACAACAATGGCAGAGCCGATGCTCACACAAATAGTATTGGAAGGCTATTCGGGCGGTTTCACCCTGTTTGCCGAGCCCGGTGAAACATACACCGCACTCCTGAGCAACGACAAAGACTACTACATCAAAGGTGGCAAACTGAACGATGCCTACACCACACACATTGCCGTGTCCGACTCGCTACGTGCAGTGATAACCACCCTGCAGCAGAGATACGACTCGTTGCGTGCAGGCAGAAAGTTCCGCAGTGCAAGCCTCGTCAACGACTCATTGCGACGCAATCAAGAGCAGCTAAGACAGATTACACAAGCCTTCCTCGGCAGCAACGACAACATAATATCGGCATACACGATATACTCGAACATCGAGATGCGCGGTTCGGGGTTGCAAGAGACTAAAGGAATGTACGCCGCATTGGGCGAAGGGGCAAAAGCCAGCCAATACGGCCGTATGATAAAAGAGCGCATTGACCGCCTGGAAAAGACCGAGGGAGGAGCCAAAGCCCCGGATTTTACCCTCGAGGATATAAATGGCAACCAGGTAACAATGAGTGCCGTAAAAGGCAAAATAAAAATCATCGACTTCTGGGCAAGCTGGTGCGGGCCCTGCCGTATGAACAACCCCGCCCTGCGTAAGCTATACGAAGAGTACCACAGCAAAGGGTTGGAGGTTATAGGCGTGTCGCTCGACAACAAAAAGGCCAACTGGCAGATGGCAGTGGAGAAAGATGCACTCACGTGGATAAACGTATCGTCGCTCAAAGGCTGGAAATGCGATGTGGCCAAGCAGTACAACGTAACAAGCATCCCAGCCCTGTTTGTCCTCGACGAGAACAACAACATAATAGCCACCGGCCTACGCGGCGAGCAGCTAAAGAATTTCATTCAGGAACGTTTGAAATAACAGGCACAAACATATTTGTAAATAATCAAATTTTACATAAACGAAATGAGAAAAAATCTTTTAATCACACTATTGCTGCTATGCACAACAATGATGCAGGCACAAGAGCAGAGGTTCACCATACGTGGTGAGCTCACAAACGACTCGCTGCGCTACACAGCACAGAGAGTGGAGCAACTATATCTGAAACGCACAATAGACGGTGTAGAAACCACGGTTGACACTGCTACCGTTGCCAACGGCGTGTTCACCTTCAGCGGCGTCGCTCCTGCCGAGATGGAGATTTACCATATAACCGGATTCGACAACGGCAGCATACAGGTTTTTGTTGAGCCCGGAGAAATAACCGTGGGCCCTTTCGACGCAAGATTCCCAGTGGCAGCAAAAATCGGTGGTACTCCCTGCAACGCTGTAATGCAAGGATACTACGATGTAAACAGCGCCTGCACCGAAACCAGCAGAGTGCGTATGAAGGAGGCTATGGCCAATGTGCCTGCCGAGATAAAAGGCGACCAAACAGCCGAGATGGCCTGGGTGTCGCCAACATTCTATGTAAACAATCTCTATTTCAAATTAGAGATTATGAACTACATATGCGAAAACATAGAATCACCGGTAGCGCTATATATAATTAAATACTCAATGATGCCCGCATTCACCCCCGAGGTAATTGAGGAGGTGTTCCTTAAAGCCATACCGGCAAAACTACACAAGCACAAGATGTACAAGGAACTTGTGAACGACATACGTGCTGCCAACCTTAAAGAGGGCAATATAGCACCCGATATCAGCGGCCACACCACCGACGGCAAAGAACTTGCACTATCCGATTTTAGTGATAAATACATTCTGCTCGACTTCTGGGCAAGCTGGTGTGCGCCCTGCCGCCGCGAATTCCCATTCCTCAAGGAGGCACTTGCATATTCCGAAAAGAACGACCGTTTTGCCGTTCTCAGCTACTCTATCGACAGTAAAGAGAAGGATTGGGTAAACTGCATAGAGAAGAACGACCTAAAGCACAAGAACTGGATACATATATCGGCTCTGAAAGGCTGGAACAGCGAGGCTGCAAAGCTATTTAACGTACAAGGAGTACCACACACCGTGCTCATCGGCCCCGGAGGCAAGGTAATAGGCTTTAATCTGCGTGGCGAGGAGATGGTAAAGAGAGTGAAGGCTATTATAGACGGAGAAGAACCTATCAAATAACAAAGAACTATGCTTAGAAAAATAATATCAACAGCAGCACTTATTGTTGCCTGTATTGCAGTGTACGCACAAAGCACCTGCACAATAAACGGCACAATCATAGACGAGAAGTTAAGCACAGGAAAAAAAATAAAGAAGGTGTACCTTACACGCACCAACGAACTTGGGCAACACACACAGGTGGCCACAGCCAAAGTGAAAAAAGGCAAATACACAATAGAGTATAAACTTGCTGCCGACGAGCCTGTTTTAATGTATGAAATAACCGGTTTTGGCGAAGGCAATGAAATTGAATTGTTCGTTGAGCCCGGTGAAGTTTCCGTAACAACGGCATCGGCTGCACAAGCAAGCAGCAGCACCATTGCAGGCACCCCCACAAACGACCTTTACAGCGAATACAAAGCAATCTTAAACAGAGAGCCGGCAGATGCAAAAGAGGCCATAAAAAAAGAAGCAATGTCTATAAAGTTCCTTATAGACCACAATGCCTCGCCAATGACACCGCTAATGGTAGAGCGCGTACTATTGCCAAAGTTCAGCGCATCGTACACCGACCAGATGCTGAAGGCTATGTCGGTGCAACTGCACAAGCACCCCTATTACCTGTCGCTACGCAACAAAGTACTTTCGAGTAATCTGAAAGTGGGTAACGAAGTGCCCGACATAACACTCCCATTGGAGAACGGCACCACAGCACACCTTGCCAACTACCGTGGCAAGTACATCTTGCTTAATTTTTGGGCAACAGGCTGTGAGAAGTCGGGCGAGATGCTTGCCCGGATGCAAGAGCTATACGATGTGATAAAGGAGAAGCAGGAGCAGTTCGTTATCATTAGCTTTGCATTGGAGAGCGACATTGCCGCGTGGAAAGAGGCTATAAAGAGCAAAAATATGAGCCGTGAAGGTTGGTTGCACGCTTGTGACGGTGCAGGTGCAGTGTCACAAGCTGCACAGCTGTTCAAGGTGGAAAAGGCTCCTAAAATAGTTCTTATTGAACCCGAGGGGCGCGCTGTTTCATTAGATATGGAAACAGACGAGGTTATTATGCGGGTTGAGCAGATTCTTGCAGGCGAGCTCTACTACTTGGACAACCAAGAGTAATTCCTCTAATACATAAACACAAAAACAATTAAGGCTGCAAACACCACGGTTTGCAGCCTTAATTATGTTTATCAATTTGTTATTTCATCACTTAACCACCTTAACACCGTTTACGATGTAAATACCGGGAGTTGTAATGCTCTTAACACGACGGCCTGTAAGGTCGTAAATAACCTGCTCGCCATCCTCGGCCTCGACACCGTCGATACCTGTTTCATCGGAGGCACTTATAGTCCACACGAGTGTGCCCTCACAGCTGCCTTGTGCATTCCATCGAGTATTTTCCCAACCCCACTCGTCGATATATTTCTCACCTGCATAGTCAACAACAATGGCAGAAAGATCCAAAACATAACGGCCCTCGGCGGTAACGGGCGCAGAAGCGTACTCGTAACCGGTCCACTCGGCATTTACAAGATACTCGATAGTGGTACCCAGATTAGACATAGGGTTGTATGTAAGAGTATATTCATTCTCACCATCGGTCATCTTAATCTCACGAGAAATCTGCTGCCAGTTCTCATCCATAGCAAGTGTAACATTCTGGTTGTACTGAATGATAATCTTGTCAAGCTGGCTTACAGTACCTGCAACGGGAGTTACGCCTACAATCTCCAGAGGAACAATATTGAATGTGTAAAGCTCTACGCCAACCTCGCGCGACTCGTTCTCCACGCCGTCCATTTTGAACATACCCGCAGGGATAACAAATGTGTAAAGGCCCTCCTCGCTAAGCTCAATGTCGAATGCAACAATAATGCTGCCATCAATAATCTGGGCTGTACCTGCTGCATCGCTACCACCGGGCAGGTACACCATAACAGGCTCGGCACCCTCAACCAATTCCACATTACTTACGTTCTTAAAGCCGATAGCAAGGCCGGGAATCTCCTTAACTCGGTTTTCGTCGTCGTAATTTGTGTAGAACGAAGGAGTCAAATCTTGAATGGTAATTGTTTGTGTACTATAATTGTTAATACCATTGGCGCTTACAAAAATTCCTTGGGGTATAGACAAATCATACATACCTGAAGCTGTAATAGGCTCTGCCAACTCCAATGTAACACTCTTTTTGTCCTCGCTTATAGTAAATTCACTCTTTGTGAACCACGAATTCATATAGTACATATCCCAAATGGTCAAACCCTGCTGAGGCATATTCACGTCTACAATCTCCTCCTCGAAAGTAAGTTCCACCTTCTCGAGTTTGTCTGTAGTTTTAGGAGAACAACCAACTACATTGAATGTAGAAGTAATAGAGAATGTATATGTATGCTCGGCAAACACATCACCATCAACACTTGTTATGCAACCGGCAGGAATAGTATATGTGTATGTACCGGGAGTTTCAATATACTGAGGCTGCAACTCCTCTTTGCCATCCTTGCCGGGGACAAGTTTTTGCTCGAATTCAAGCACTGCCACGTTAGTCTCCCAATCATACACTTGCGCGTTTGCAATCTTTACAACCTCCTGTGTTGTGGTGTTTACAACATCAATACCATCCTCGGGAAGTGTTACGGTTATATCCTTGGAAAAAGAGATACGGATATTATACACCATCGTCTCGGGCTTTTCGTCATTGGGATAAACCGTCGGAGAGTTAAAATCTGCTATTTCCTGAGAAACAGCCACAGATGTTCCAAGCATAAAGAACATCGATAAGAATAGAAAAGTAAATTTTCTCATAGACATAATTTTGATTAGTGAATAATATATTAATTTTTTACAAATTTCAGATTGCGAATATAGCTTAAAAAAATGTTTGTTCGCCCATTTTGCTTTGATAAAATCGCATTTCGTGTTAAATCTTTATAAAAATCACAATAAATAGCACGAAAAAGCTCTCAAAAGGCATATTTCAGCATACAATGAACGACAAAGAGAGCGGCTTTGCAGCCGCTCTCTTTGTCGTTCATATATTTACTCATTCATACTACGCCATAAAGCAAGAGCGGCCTCCACCGTATCATCCATATCGGCATATGTATATTGCGCTAAACGGCCGCCAAACAGCACACCGTCGCAAGCGGCAGCAAGTTCCTTATACTTTAGATACATTGCCGAATTGCGACTGTTGTTCACCGGATAATATGGAACCTTGCCATCCTCATAATCATCGGGGTATTCATATGTAACCACCGTATATGGCGAAACAGCACTTTCAAAATGCTTGTGCTCTATCACGCGGGTGTACGGAACCTCACGCTCTGAGTAGTTTATCACCGCCGAACCCTGGAAATTCTCTTCGGCAAGCAGGCGGGTGTCGAAACGCAGACTGCGGTAGTCGAGACGCCCGAATCGGTAATCGAAATATTGGTCTATGCAACCTGTGAAGAGCACCTTATGGGCCACAGCATCCCACTTTTCGCGGGCGGCGAAATAGTCGGTGTCGAGCAACACCTCAACACCCGACAACAGGGCATCTATCAACTTGTTGTATCCGCCAATGGGCACACCCTGATAGCTGTCATTGAAATAGTTATTGTCGTATGTGAACCTGAACGGAATGCGCTTAATGATAAACGGCGGGAGTTCAGTGGCAGCCATACCCCACTGCTTTTCGGTATAGCCCTTAATGAAACGCTCATATATATCCTTGCCACAGAGGGTGAGCGCCTGCTCTTCCAGATTGGCAGGCTCGGTAATGGCCGCATATTCGGCACGTTGCTCTGCAATTTTGGCTTGCGCCTCGGCCGGAGTTTTTACCCCCCACAACGTGTAAAAGGTGTTCATATTGAAAGGCAAGTTATAGAGCTTGTCCTTGTAGCAGACCATAGGAGTGTTGGTAAATCGATTGAAAGGAACGAGATTGTTCACATAATCCCACACCTCTTTATTCGACGTGTGAAAAATATGCGCACCATACTTGTGCACATTGATACCCTCAACCAAGTCGCAATAGATATTGCCACCCGCGTGGGAGCGCTGTTCTATCACAAGACAACGCTTGCCGGCCTTTTTTGCTTCGCAAGCAAATACTGCGCCAAAAAGCCCCGAACCAACTATCAAATAATCATACTGTTTCGCATTCATCGAGTCGCAGTTTTTAGTATTTGCCACAAATGTAATATAAAAAACTTTGATTTTGAAAAAAGCCGACACAATTTGGTTATTTTGGTACATTTATAATTACATCAGTGCCAAAAAGGGGAATTTTGTACACTACACAGGAAGCACTTTACAAATATTCTCATTACATTTGCTAAAAAGAACATATAATATGAAAGCTATGATATTTGCGGCAGGGCTCGGCACAAGGCTCAAACCCATCACCGACACCCTGCCAAAGGCACTTGTCCCCGTGTGCGGGAAACCACTTTTGGAGCACGTTGCACGCAAACTGCTTGCAAGCGGCATAAACGAAGCCGTGGTGAACATACACTATTTTGCCGACAAAATCGAGGAGTGGGCCGCCAACCAACCCTGGATTGTGAGCAACCGCGAGGAGCTTACCCGCGGTAAGATGCTTTTTGAACTGAGTGATGAACGCGGGCTGCTGCTTGAAACCGGCGGCGCCGTGTTGCACGCCCGCAAACAGCTGCAAGGGTGCGGCAGATTCCTAATACACAACGTGGATATTCTTTCGAGTTGCGACATAGAGTGGTTTGCATCGCAAGTGCGCGACGAGGCCATTGCCAGCCTGCTTGTGAGCAACCGCCCCACCACCCGATTCTTACTGTTCAACCCACAGGATATGCGCCTTGTGGGGTGGATGAACACCGACACTGGCGACTACCACGTGACATCGCCCCTCATAAACCCCAAGGAGTGTCGCGCGCTCGCCTTCTCAGGCATACACATACTCAGCGACAAGGTGCTCGACCTTATGCAAGAGTACGTTAAAGAGAAGGAACTGCCGGCCGACGAGCAGAGAGGCACCCGCTTCCCCATAATGAGTTTCTATATGTGGGCTGCAGCACGCTACCCCATATATGGCGTGGAGGCCAAGGAACTTGAATTCATAGACGTGGGCAAACTCGACGCATTGAAACCCGCCGAGGAGTTTGTGCAGCGCAGCAATATGTAGGCGAAGAGTTATGAGTAAGGTGGTTCTTTTTTGTCCTGCCACGAAACAAGTTTTAATGCCTTTGCGGCAAAATAAACCGATATAAACTTGCCACGAAACAAGTTTTTAATGTCTTTGTGGCAAAATAATAGACTCTTTATTCGACTGATAAAAATAACTTTACATTAGGACCTCACTTGCAGCAAAGAACTGTAAGTGAGGTTTTTTATTGTTTGTTTTTGACCACAAATCGTGCATCATCTCACTTTCTGCCCTATAGAACAATATTTATTTGAATATAATACGTCCTTGAGGTTCACTATACTCAACGCCAACGTAACCACCAAGACTATTTTCAAGGTAATGACGTAGAATTTCTATATCCGCTCCCCAATAGGTTGAAATTGGTTTTACCTGATTAAATATACCCGAAGCGCCTTGTTCGAGGATTAGGTAATCCAATGTCACCATTATATATTGGTGTGATAATTCTATCTCTTTGTACTCTCCACTTTCTTTATCCATAACCTCTACATTAGAGACACGGCGATTACCCTCTCCCACGTACGAGAATAACGAAGTTTCCGAATCTTTCACTACGGGAGATGGAATAGAGGGATTAACATCAAAGCGCAAACCGCTAACTTGCATGAAAGAACCCGATTCGGCAGGTAGAGAATAAACTGAAAACTCCAATACATCAAGTAGTTGTTGTCCGGTAATGATTCCCGTAGTAATCATATCACCAAAAGGCATTATATTATAAAGGTCGTTGAACAGAATGTTACCACTATTTATATTGGTGCGAATACCACCACCATTAATTAAAGCAATATCGGCATCAGTGAAAACGCGCAAGGCATCTGCACAGAAATCACCGAGGTTGGATTCCTGTTTGCGGACGATACGTGTTCCATCGGCATTATAAATCATAAGGTCCACTTCGCTATTTCCAATGACAAAATTACCCTGACTCCCAATATCTTCTTTCAAGCAATTGATGAAATCTTGCGCCTTATTATCGGCTGAAACTTTGCCATTAACTATATCTGTAAGCGAAGAATGTATAGTTCCGTCGGTTTTGATAGTTAGTTGGCCAATATATTGGAAGTTTGTGCCGGAAGAAGTTAGCAAAACAGGCTTGCCGTCTTTGTTGTTCACAATTTGTTTTTCAATAACGTGATGGTCGTGACCATCAATTACTGCATCCAAACCCGCAGTGTGGGCGATTCAACTCGTAGAATTGGGATGGCCTCCCGTCTTCTCACTATCGCCCAAATGAGAGAGCGCAATGACATAATCGGCCCCGTTCCGGCGGGCTTCGTCTATAAAATATTGGGCATTCTCGTAAAATCACTCGCGCATGAAACTATAAAGCGGATTGCCCTGCTCATCACTCAGGCTTGTTACTGTGCCGCTCGTCGTTGTGGTAAACCCGATGTAAGCCACATCCACTTCGCCATAACGAACAATATGATAGGCCAGGTATGGATAAGTGTTGGTTTGTACATTCTTAAAGTTGGCACACACAACGGGTGCCTCTAGGGCCTCGGTAATGTTGAACATCTGTTCCATTCCATAGTCAAGTTCGTGATTACCTAAAGTTACAACATCATAGCCTACATAATTCATAATCTCGACAATCCGTTCACCTTTTGATATAGCACCGGCAAGGCCTCCACTTGCGAAATCGCCACAAGATATAGTCGAAACATAATCAGTGTTAGACAAACACTCGTCGCGATACGATACAAGCATCGGATAGCCGTCTATACTGCAATGAACATCGTTATCATACAAAACAATAATTGGTTGAGTTGGCAAATCCGGAAGCTGAATCTGCTCGGGGATTTCATCGCTACAAGCACAGAATATGCAAGAGCAAATAACCAAAGATAACATTAAAACATTTTTAATATACATAAGTAGATGAATTTTAACTCTGTACAAATATACGAGAAAAGTCTGTCCATAGACAAACTTTTTAGCGATTAAAGACATAATCAATAACCTTAGCGTTGGCATTGTTCTCTATTGCAAAGTCGCGTTCAATATAAATATCGGTCACCTTCATAGATTCGTCCATATGGGACCCATCGACCTCGTGTTTGCTGTCGGCGCAGCCGGTGCAAACAATAAAACGGCTCAGTAGAAATTTACTGTGGGTAAGCATATAAATTTGAAATTCTGAAAAGGAAGAATTTCTTATCAACCACACCTCTCAAGTTCGCTCTGAAAAGTTTGATTTTAGCATTAAAACACTCCGCCATCGCATTTGAGGAACGGTTGTTGTAGAAGTTCAGTATCTCATCATAGTGTTCGTAAAATGTTGCTGCAATTGTATTGAAAGACTTGAATCCTGCTTCCTCAACTTGATTATACCACCTTGCCATAGACAACCTTGCAGCATCTTTTATGAGATTCTTGGAGAATATCATTCTTAATGAGTGGCACAATCCATAAGCTTTCTTCAAGTCGGGATATTCTTCGAACAATATTGCAGCCCGTTCTTTCTGTCTATTAGTCCATTTGTCGGCAGATTTGAAGAGCAGATAGCGTGAACGCATCAGAAGTTCCTTGCGTGTGTCGCCATTGGGAAAACGAAACGGTTCATATTCGTCACCGTTCAGTTTTACCTCTTCCATTTCGTCGTTAGCCTGCTGTATGGCATCCCATCGGTGCGCTATTCTCATATCCTGCAAGGCATTACAAGCCAGTTTCTGTATATGAAAGCGGTCTATGACACGTTGTGCCTGGGGAAAAACATTTATTATAATCCTACGCATAGAGTCTGATAAGTCGAGTGTAACTTCCTTGACTTGATTAAGTTTATCTTCGTCTATACGTTCCAGAACGGCGATAACATCTTCTGATTTTGTGCCGGCAACTACAGCTACCAAAGAGCCTTTGCGGGTTCTGGCATCACGATTTGTCACAAACGTGTATAGTTCCCCATTGGAGAGTGAGGATTCGTCTATAGCCAAGCGTTCGCCCATATTTTCAGGGAACAGCAGCCATTCTTCTGCGTGGGAGAACTGGTTCCATTCACGATAACCACTTAAGACTTCTTTGTACTGCTTTTCAAATGTATGTCCGTCTATATGATAGAATTCCTCAAGCGTACGGCAAGTCACCGGGGATGTCTCCATACGTCTCTTTTAAAAAAGCCGCAAACTCTTTTGAGTAGCGGGTGCCTTTTTCGGTTACACTGATCTGTTCTACAAAACTCTCGCCGGTCTGCTTGTTCTTCCATCTGCGGCGGCGTAACTTCAATACAACCTTATGGTCACGAATCGGGAAATCTGTAACT
>JAFXGV010000005.1 GCA_017536765.1 Bacteroidaceae bacterium | reverse complement strand
CAGCGGAAAAGGACAAATGCTGTTTGAGCGGTGTTCATCCTGTTGCTGTTATTGCGTGAAAAGCGAGTTCTTTTGTCCCCGATGGTTGAACGAAAAGCTGTTTGCGCCAAACAACAGGCGAACGAAGGATGTCGCTTGCGACTCGTGAGCAGAAGGCTGTTGTGACTGATTTTTGCGTGTGCCGGGCGCTTTGGTTCTTTCACGCGATGAAAGAACGTATAAAAATTAGATTAAACAAAGGAAGGTTCACGGGCCACCGAGTAGTTTAGAGCAAATTAAAACCAATACTCCACACACAACAATAACCACAAACAACCCATAGGTCATCTAAAACCATAAGGCAAGACATATTACCCACGGCAAGCAAACGTGCATTATGCCGAGTGCAGCCGAGCTTCCGCTCGTTGCGTGTGCAAGCAAGCTTGCTCCCACTCGCTGGCACGAATTTTGCTCCTTTTGTCGGCACAAAAGGAGAGAAAGAATTATGGTTAATGAGAAAATGCCCGATAATCAGCACCGAGAATTTAGAGCAAACCCACAACTTTTGCAGGTGAACCCTGCTTACTTAAGCAAGAAACGCATAACCGAGCCCATAAGGCTGCGGCGCATAGCCTCATCGGCAACAGCCTCGAACGGGAAGCCTGTGGCAAGCACGCGGTAACTACCCGCAAAGGCCACGCCGGCGCTCTTCTTGCTCTTTTCATACACAAACGCCACAAAAGCATCGGGCGCAGGCACAAGCACATCGGGGCGCTGCACTGCATAGCTATCCTCGTTCACAGTGCGATATACAGGCAGCAACAGGTTGGAACCAAAAATCCTATCCTCGGCCACGTCGGCAACAGAGCCGCCATATTCAAATTTCAACAGCGAGCTGATGAATCTGCGGTCGTCATCGTTCTTGCTCATATCGCTTGCAATGTGCGCACCGCTCACAAACAACCTGCCACCCGCGGCAAGGTACGATGCTAACTTGTTCTGAATCTCAATGGGGAAGGTCTTATACGGGCGGTTATACCCAAGCAGAGAGCCCTGCTCACCTTGCTTTTCCACACCCGCAATATAATCTACCACATCGTAGCCCGCGAGCGACACATAGCCGTCAATCACCGCCTCGCTGCTGCACGATACAAACGAAATGCCGTTTGCAGCCATAGCAGCACCGTGCAGGCAGGGATAGTCGAAGGTGTTACCCGCAATGAGCAACCCCTCGAAATCGTTGCCGCTAAGCCCCAAGCCATCCTCAAAACCAATATTAGCACGTTCGAAGTCGAGCTGGCGGCCACCATACTCGGCAGTGTTCATATATGCCACACCCGCATCGTTGTCCATATCAAAGCCCGCCTTCGATGCAGTGAGCATCTCGGCAGGGCCGCTCAGGCGGTGGAAGCCGTTCACAATAAGCGCCACGGGCCCCTCCTCGCCGGCCACATAGGCCGACAGCACCTCCGACGGGAAGCTCTCGCCACCCTCGTTCAGCGCCGCCACCTTAAAACAGTACTGCACCTCCTTGAGCAACGCCACCTCGCAACTGTTTCCCCTTACCACACGGCCATTGTCGAAATCGCCATCGTTAATCTTCGTATATACAATATATGATGTGGGCGAGGCTGTGGGTTCAAGCACATCTTCCACCGGCTGCCAGTGCAGGCGCACCTTCTCGCGCTTCTCGTCGAGCGACAGCGAAAAATCCTTCACCGGCAGAGGTTGCACCACATAGTTGCCGTTGCCGTGTATGTAGTTCACCTGCTTCAGCAACGATTTATACACCGCACGGGCAAGCGTAAATTTGAAATCGGGGTTATGTCCATAGACCATATCCATAAAATTCTGATGCGAAAGCGATTCGAATATCATCGCCGGCACCACAGGCAGGCGCGACTCGCTGTAACTGCGGTCGAGAATACCGCGCACCTGCCACTTGCCATAACGTGCTTCAAGGTCGCGTTTCACATCCAGGAGCAGATTGCTCACCACGTCGCGCGACATATAACGCGAGGGGCCCGCCTCAATGGTGTCGCCATTAAAATCGGTGGTGACAATGCCAAGCGAACCAATTATATTGTCCTCGGCCGAAATACCCGCATCGGAGTGAAAGCCGAACGACAGTTCTATGGGCACGTTAAGCCCCAAGGTATCGGGGTTATATACCG
Source organism: Bacteroidaceae bacterium (assembly GCA_017536765.1). Classification (GTDB taxonomy): domain Bacteria; phylum Bacteroidota; class Bacteroidia; order Bacteroidales; family Bacteroidaceae; genus HGM04593. The sequence goes on along the minus strand of JAFXGV010000005.1, from coordinate 4,886 downwards.
AGCCGCCCGCCAGATGGTTCACCGCGTGCGAGCGGCAGTTTATATCATCGTTGTAATCGGCCTCACCCTCGCTGGGAGTATATACCTCGTAGGGGAAACCGCTGTAGAGCAGGGAGTATCGGGCACCCTCGAGGTATCGCGGCAAGCCGCTTGTCTGCGGCAGGCTGTCGCCACGGGCCACCAACCCCATACCGCCGCCAAAGCGCACCGCATCAGCAGTAACCACGCCCTTGTGGTCGCTGTTGTTTGTGAGCACCACGCCCTGGTTCTCGTTCACGCCACCCTTGAAACGGAAGGTACCAAGATATACCCAAGTGCCGCCACCCATACGCTGGTTCACCCTGAACTCGGTGACACCACCGCTGTGCAGCACGCTGTAACGCGCATCGGGCACGGAGTTCTCCAGCGTTTTGTACGACACATAAACGGCATAGGCACCATCGGCAGGAATCTCGGGCACCCAGCGCGCCACGGCAGCCGTGCGGTTACCTCCATCGGCTGCCTCCACACAAGCGGCCGTTCCCTGCGCAAAAGGGTTCTCGCCATCCACATAGAAGCCCGCACGCGGCTTGAAGCCCGTGCCCGCCACATCCCAGGAGCGTCGCTTTTCGGCCTCCTGCACATAGCGCGAGGCACCGCACAGTGTGTCGTTATCCACCACCACGCACAACCTTTGCGTGTCGCGCTCGCGCGGGGTATATACCACCGCACCCGCGTTCTGCAGCATAGGCATAAGAAAGGGCACCACTATCGACTGGGTAAAGAGGTCCTCGGCGGTGCAGAAGAGCGACGGGCGCTGCCATTGCCAGCGCCCCTTGTCGGCCCTGTATATGCGGCCGTGGCTCTGCCACAGCGCCAGGTGCCGCCCATCGAGGCCGCGGCGTGCCACATAAGGTTTCGACACGTTCCTCACCCACGGCTCACCCGCATAATCCACCCCACCCCACAAGCGGTTCTTGTCGAGAGTCTTTTCCCGCAGATTGTTAGGCACAAGCTCCTCTATGGGCTTGCGCGCCGCCACCACCTCAACCTTGTACTTTGCATAGGCCGGCGGCAACGCCTTCTTTATACCCGCATAAATCTCCTGCACCACGGCCGGGGTAAACACCTGCGCGGCAAAATTCTGGTTGGCATATATTGTAATCTTGCGTGCCCTCTTGTTCACAACTACATTGTTGCGCCTGCGCTCCAGCCCGCAATTCTTCACATACACCGTTTTGGGAGTGTACAAGGCAAAGAATTTCTCTACGGAACGCGTAACGGTTTTATCGACCGTCTGCGCCGACAAAACCGCTACACAAAACAGGCAGGCCGCAAAGGCCGACACCCTTTTAAGCATAACTCCTTAAATTATTTTGAAAGCTCGCCTATTTCAGCAAGAATAGCTCTTGCATCCTTGTTGAAAGAGTCGCACAACGCGTTGAAATATTTTTTTGCGGGCATACCCGGCTCCACGTGGTTCACGCGAGCTATATATTCGTTGTTGAGGTTGAATATCTTATTAAACACATTAACCCACGCTTCGGCATTGCCCTTTGCATCATACGAGAGCAAGAATGCCTCGGTAGCCAAATCGTCAACAACAAAAGTGATAACCTTCTTCAAATTTCTTCTGCTTGCCATAATATACTATATTTTTGGGTTTGTAACAACAAGACTGCCCTGTGCAATCTCTGTTGCCAAAGATACACTTTTCTGCGAAAAGAAACAATATTTACAAGAAATAGAATCTTTTTTCAAAATAATTTGCTCTGCAAGCGATAAAAAACGGCAAACCTCTTTTACATCTCATAAAAAAAAGCGAAATTTGCGAATAGTTTGAATTCAGAGTAACACTAACTTATTTATTTAAGGTATGAAAATTAGCGCATTACAACAAGCAAGAGCTGAGTATCAGCCCAAGTTACCTCAAGCATTGAAAGAGGTTGTTAAAATCAGTGAAGGTGCAGCTACCCAGTCGGTAGCCGACCAAGAGGCCATCAAATCGATGTTCCCCAACACCTACGGCCTGCCCATCGTAACATTCGAGAAGGGTGGCGAGGCTGTTGAATACCCCGCAATCAATGTTGGTGTTATCCTTTCGGGTGGCCAGGCCCCCGGCGGACACAACGTAATTGCCGGTCTTTTCGATGGCGTTAAGAAACTCAACGCAAACAGCCGTCTCTTTGGTTTCCTTATGGGCCCCGGCGGCTTAGTTGACCACAAATATATGGAGATTACCTCTGAGATTATGGATGCATACCGCAACACAGGTGGTTTCGACATCATCGGTTCGGGCCGCACAAAGCTCGAGAAGACCGAGCAGTTCGACAAAGGCTTGGAGATTATCAAAGAACTCGACATCAAGGCACTTGTAATCATCGGTGGCGACGACTCCAACACCAACGCCTGCGTGCTTGCAGAGTACTACGCAGCAAAGAACACCGGTGTTCAGGTAATCGGTTGTCCCAAGACCATTGACGGCGACTTGAAGAACGCCTACATTGAGACATCATTCGGTTTCGACACCGCTTGTAAAGTATATTCAGAGGTTATCGGTAACATACAGCGCGACTGTAACTCGGCACGCAAATACTGGCACTTCATCAAGCTGATGGGCCGCTCGGCTTCTCACATCGCTCTTGAGTGCGCGTTGCAGACACAGCCCAACATCTGTATCATCTCCGAGGAGGTTGAGAAGAAAGCCCTTTCACTCGACAACATCGTTACCTCTATTGCCGAGGCTGTGGCATCGCGCGCAGCAGCAGGCAACAACTTTGGTACAGTACTCATCCCCGAGGGCCTCATTGAGTTCATCCCCGCTATGAAGTCGCTCATCGCCGAGCTCAACGACCTGTTGGCAGTTAAGGGCGAGGAGTATGCCGATGTTGAGGCAGCCGACAAGCGCCGGTACATCATCGACCACCTCTCAAAAGAGAACGGCGAGGTATATGCAAGCCTCCCCGCAGGCGTAGCACGCCAGCTCACAATGGACCGCGATCCCCACGGCAACGTACAGGTATCGCTCATCGAGACCGAGAAACTCCTATCGGAGATGGTAGGCAACAAGTTGGCCGCTTGGAAGAAAGAGGGCAAGTACACAGGCTCTTTCAACCCCCAGCACCACTTCTTCGGCTACGAGGGCCGTTGCGCAGCTCCCTCTAACTACGATGCCGACTACTGCTATGCACTTGGTTACAACGCATCGCAGCTTATCGCAGCAGGCAAGACAGGCTATATGTCATCAATCCGCAACACCACAGCTCCCGCAGCCGAGTGGATTGCAGGCGGTATCCCCATCACTATGATGATGAATATGGAACGTCGCCACGGCGAGATGAAGCCCGTTATCCAGAAGGCATTGGTTGACCTCGAGGGCGCTCCCTTCAAGGCATTTGCAGCCAACCGCGACACTTGGGCAAAAGAGACTTGCTACGTATACCCCGGCCCCATCCAGTACTTCGGCCCCACAGAGGTATGCGACCAGACAACAAAGACTCTCGCACTCGAGCAGCAGAAATAATCTATTTTCAATAGCCTGAATGGCCGAGAAAAAAAGGATACCACAGAGAACCGGCGGACGGAAGAAAACTTCCGCCCGCCGTTCATCGTCACCCACCGTAAAGCGCAGGGAGATGCCGCAATGGCTCTTTGTCACAACCATAGTGCTTGTGTCAGCCGCAGCGCTATGCCTGTCGTACCTCTTCTTCTTCAAGCCCTACTTCTACCGCTTCCGCCCCTGCTACGGGCACAAGCAATACGAGATATGCCTCCCATCGGGCTTTTCGGTCTATGGCATAGACATATCGCGCCACCAAGGCATCATCGACTGGGAAAAACTCCGCAACGAGAACCCCGCCACCGCCCCCATCTCCTTTGTATACATGAAGGCAACCGAGGGCAGCGACTTCACCGACGTAAGTTTCAAGGAAAATTTTGACAACGCCCGCAAGCACGGCTTCCTGCGTGGTGCCTACCACTACTTCAGCCCCCACTCCACCGGAGCGGCGCAGGCACGTATGTTCATAAAGACAGCCAACCTGCAAAAGGGCGACCTACCCCCTATGATAGACATAGAGGAGAAGCCCAAAAACAAGACAAAGTTCATACAGGAACTTAAAATTTTCATCAAATGCATAGAGGAGCACTATGGTGTGAAACCCCTGCTCTACACCTATCGCAAGTACAAATCGCGCTACCTCACCGATCCCTTTTTCGCCCGTTACCCCTCTTGGGTGGCACACTACTACATAGACTCGCTCGATGCCGATGTGGAGTGGCTCATATGGCAATGTTCCGATATGGGCGAGGTGCCAGGTATCCCCGAGAATGTGGATATAAATATCTTTAATGGCAGCCGCCAACAGCTCGAAAGCCTGCGGCTGAAATAAGCATTTAATTTACTATATAGTTCTCGGTGGCCCGTGAGCCTTTCTTTGTTTAATCTAATTTTTATACGTTCTTTCATCGCGCGGGCCGCCTGTTGCAGGAGCATTAAACTGCTCCTCATTAGGAGGAGCCGGCTTGCGCTCTTCGCAAGACTGAGGAGGTTATATATTTATTACAAACTCCTCCGGCACTGCGTGCCACCTCCTCTACGTTAGAGGAGGTGTTTATTTGTATTTTACTGCTCCTCATTAGGAGGAGCCGGCTTGCGCTCGTCGCAAGACTGAGGAGGTTTTGTGTGCCCTAATAAATGAGTGGCGCCTGTTATACTGGTGTAGTATTCTATGGATGATATTGTATTGCTCTAAACTCCTCGGTAGCCCGTGAACCTTTCTTTGTATCTAACTTATTTTTATACGTTCTTTCATCGCGTGAAAGAACCAAAGCGCCCGGCACGCGCAAAAATCAGTCACAACAGCCTTCTGCTCACGAGTCGCAAGCGACATCCTTCGTTTGCCTGT